>CADCTW010000162.1 GCA_902805735.1 uncultured Gemmatimonadota bacterium
GCTCCGGCGGCGCCCCTGCAGGCCGCGCGCGCGCCCGCCCCGCGCGCCGCCGGCGCGGACATCTGCCGGGTGGACACCTCCGGCGTCGCGCTGCCGGAGACGGTGCACGAGTCCAGCGGCGTGGCGGCGGGGAGCGGCGTGCTCTGGACGCACAACGACTCCGGCGACCCCGTGCTGGTGGCGGTGGGGATGGACGGCGCGGCGCGCGGCGCGGTGCGGGTGACGGGCGCGGCGGTGCAGGACTGGGAGGACGTGGCGGCGGGCCCCTGCCCCGGCGGCCGGTGCCTGTTCGTGGCCGACATCGGCGACAACGCCGCGGCCCGCCCGCGCGTCACCATCTACCGCGTCTCCGAGCCCGCGCCGGGCGACGCCGCCTCGCGCCCCGCCGAGGCCTTCCACGCCACCTACCCGGAGGGCCCGCAGGACGCCGAAGCCCTCTTCGTGACCCCCGACGGCGCGGTCTACATCGTCACCAAGGGCGAAACCGGCCCCGTCGCCGTCTACCGCTTCCCGCAGCCCATGGCGCCCGGCACCGTGGCGCGCCTGGAGCGCGTGCGCGTGCTCGCGGCGGAGCAGGGCCAGCGCCGCGAGCGCATCACCGGCGCCTCAGCGTCGGGCGACGGCCAGTGGGTGGTGCTGCGCACCCTGCGCGCCCTCTCCTTCTACCGCGCCCGCGAGCTGACCTCCGCCGCCCCCGCCACCCCGCTCGTCTACGACGTGTCACCGCTCAAGGAAGCCCAGGGCGAGGCCGTTTCCTTTGGCGGCAGCGGCACGGTGCACCTGACCAGCGAGGGCGGCAAGAAAAAGGACCCCGCCACGCTGAGCCGCCTCACCTGCACCCTGCCGGCGTGAGGAAAAGCGGCCTCACACAGAGACACGGAGACACGGAGAACCCCGGCTCGCCGCACGCGAAGTAGTCCCCTCTCCCAGGGCGGTTACTGGGAGAGGGTGGCAGCTGTAAGCTGCCGGGTGAGGGCGCCACCCTTTGCCAACCCCGCCCTCGCCCCCAGATTGCACGGATTCAACCGCTCCCCCCGAAGTACATCCAGGCCATGGCCTCCGAAGTCCTGATCGTCCTCGCGCTCCTGGTTCTCAACGGCGTCTTCTCCATGAGCGAGATCGCCGTGGTCTCCTCCCGCCGCGCCCGCCTCCAGCAGCGCGCCGACGCGGGCGACGCGGGGGCGCGCCGCGCGCTGGCGCTGGCGGAGGACCCGTCGCGCTTCCTGGCGACCGTGCAGGTGGGGATCACGCTGGTGGGGGTGCTGACGGGCGCCTTCGGCGGCGCGGCGCTGGCGAAGCCCGTGGCCGTGTGGCTGGCGCCCCTCCCCTACGTGGGGCCGTATGCGGAGGGGGTGGCGCTGGGGCTGGTGGTGCTGGCGATCACCTACCTGTCGCTCATCGTGGGCGAGCTGGTGCCCAAGGAGATCGGGCTGGGGCACCCGGAGCGCATCGCGTCGCTGGTGGCCAGGCCCATGCACGCCCTGTCGCGCGTGGCGGCGCCGCTGGTGTGGGTGCTCACCTTCTCCAGCCGCATGGTGCTGCGCGTGCTGCGCATCACCAAGAACACCGACGCCGCCGTCACCGAGGCGGACGTCGCGGCGCTCCTGGAAGAGGCCACCGAGTCCGGCGTGATCCACGAGAGCGAGCAGGACCTGGTGGAGCGCGTGTTCTGGCTGGGCGACCGGCGCGTGGTGGACCTCGCCACGCCCCGCCACCGCGTGGCCTGGGTGGACGTGGCCGACGACGAGGTGGAGCTGCGCGCCAAGATGATCTCGCAGCCGCGCGCGGGCTACCTGGTGTGCGACGGGGGGCTGGACCGCGTGGTGGGCACCGTGGAGGTGCGCGACCTGTGGGAGCAGGCGCTGCGCGGCCACGTCATGGACCTGAAAGCGTCGCTCAAGCAGCCCCTCTTCGTCCCCGAGAACACCCGCGCGCTGCACATGCTGGAGCTCTTCCGCGACACCTCGTCCGGGATGGCCGTGGTGGTGGACGAGTACGGCGGCGTGGACGGCGTCCTCACCCGCGACGACCTGCTGGAGGACGTGGCGTGGGAGACCGCCCCCAGCGACCCCCACGTGGTGCAGCGCGACGACGGCTCCTACCTGATGGACGCCGGCATCTCGGTGGACGACTTCCGCGAGGCGCTGGGCCTGGACGAGCGCCGCACCGACGAGCGCGCCGGCTACCGCACCGTCGGCGGCCTCATCGTCACCCGCCTGGGCCGCATCCCCCGCGTGGGCGAGCACGTGGAATCCGAGGGATACCGCATCGAGGTGGTGGACATGGACGGGCCGCGCATCGACAAGGTGCTCGTGGCGAAGACCGACTGAGGGCTCACACAGAGACACAGAGGCACAGAGAACGACCTCCCTGTGCTTCGTTTCAGCGGAGCTGGATCCACGTAGGGACGTGGTCGCTCGACTTTTCCCAGCCGCGCGTCTCCCGGTCCACGCCGGCCGCGGACAGCTTTTTCGCCAGGGCGGGGGAGAGGAGCAGGTGGTCGATGCGCAGACCCGCGTCGCGGTCGAAGGCGTTGCGGAAGTAATCGTAGAAGGTGTAGACGCGCTCGGTGGGATGGAGCGAGCGGACGGCGTCGGTCCATCCTGATTCCACGAGGCGCTGGAACGCGTCCCGCACCTCCGGCTGGAAGAGCGCGTCGCCCGTCCAGCGGGCCGGGTTGTACACGTCCAGGTCGGTGGGGATCACGTTGTAGTCGCCCGCCAGCACGACGGGGCCGCCCGCGGCGAGCAGCTCGGCGGCGCGCGCGGCGAGGCGGTCCATCCAGCGCAGCTTGTAGTCGAACTTGGGGCCGGGGAGCGGGTTGCCGTTCGGCAGGTACAGGCAGCCCACCCGGATGCCGTGGACCGTCGCCTCGATGTAGCGGCTCTGCTCGTCTTCGGGCTCGCCGGGCAGGCCCCGCTCCACGTCCTCCGGCTCCGCGCCGCGCACCAGGATCGCCACCCCGTTCCAGCTCTTCTGCCCGTGCCACGCCGCGCCGTACCCCGCCTCCCGGATGGCGGCCTCGGGGATCTTCTCGGCCGGCGCCTTGAGCTCCTGCAGGCACGCGACATCCGGCTTCGTCTCCGCCAGCCAGCGCAGGAGCACGGGGAGCCGCGCGTTGATCCCGTTGACGTTGTACGTGGCGATCCTCATCTCTCGGCCTCCCGGAGCCGTACGAGTTGCGTGCGCGTAATCTACCAGGGGAGGCTGCCGCGTGCCTGAGAGCGTCCTGTACGACGAGATCGGCCGGGGGTACGCGGGGCGGCGGCGCCCCGATCCGCGCATCCACGCCGCGCTGGCGGCGGCGCTCGGCGGCGCGCGGTCGGTGCTCAACGTGGGTGCCGGGTCCGGCTCGTACGAGCCCGACGGCCCCGTGGTCGTCGCGGCCGAGCCGTCGGCCGTGATGATCGCGCAGCGCCCGCCCGGGTCGGCGCCCGCCGTGCAGTCGCGAGCGGAGGCGCTGCCGTTCGCGGACGCCGACTTCGACGCGGTGCTCGCGGTCCTCACGCTCCATCACTGGACGGACCGTGCCGGCGGCCTCGCCGAGTGCGCGCGGGTGGCGCGCGAGCGCGTCGTGCTGCTCACCTGGGACGCGGCGGCCGGCGGGTTCTGGCTCGTGCAGGACTACCTCCCGGAATTCCTGGAGCTGGACCGCCGTCAGTTCCCGGCCATGGAGGAGTACGCGGCGATGCTCGGGACCCGCGTGGAGATCAGCACCGTGCCCATCCCCCGCGACTGCGTGGACGGGTTCCTGGGGGCCTACTGGGCCCGCCCCGAGGCGTACCTGGACGCGCGCGTGCGCTCCAGCATCTCGTCCTTCGCGCGCCTGGACACGCGGCGGGGCCTCGCGCGCCTCCGCGCCGACCTGGTCTCCGGCGCGTGGCACGACCGCCACGGCCACCTCCTCGAAACCGATGCGCTGGACGTGGGGTACCGGATCGTCACCGCGCACCTGCCGGACGCCCACGGGGGTGGCGCCGCGGGTGCGTGGGTCCCCTAGCGCCCCTGCTCGATGACGCGCATCCTGGGCTGGCTCTTCGACATCTCGGACCTATTCCCCAGGTGGGCGCAGCCGGCCCTGCTCGGGGCGTTGATCCTCGGCGGCATCGTCTCGCTGCGGCTCCTGTTCGTGCTGCCGGCGCTCTTCACCGATCCCGCGACCGTAGGAGAAGCGGCCGTCGTCGTGATGGCCGGCGCCGCCGGGGGTGCCGCGGGCGGGCTCGCCTACTCGTTCCTGGGCCGCCCGCTTCTCAAGGTGCCGACCGTCGGACCCTACCTGACCGGGATCGTCATGGTCGCCGGCTACCTGGGTGTACTCGCCCTCCTGGTCCCGTACGTGGATCCCGATGCCCCGCGCTTCTTCGGCAGCCCGCTCGGCGTCGCCAGCTATGCGGTCTGCGTGCTGATCTTCGGAATCATAATCGGCCGCAGCTGGTTCACCGGCCCCGGCTCGCTCGCCGAAGACATATCGATCCGCCCCCGCCGCAGGCAGTCCGCCGCGGAGTATCGCCGTGCCCGCATGCAGCAGCGGAGGTGGCGCAAAGACACGGAGGCACGGAGATAAGCTCTTCTCTGTGCCTCTGTGTCTCTGTGTGAGCCCCAGCTCCTAAAGAGTCAGCGAGTCCTCGTAGCACCACCCCCAGCTCTCCCCGGGCTCGGCGGAGCGCATCACGGGGTGGTGGGTCTGGTGGAAGTGGCGCGTGGCGTGGCGGTTGGGCGACGAGTCGCAGCAGCCTACGTGCCCGCAGGTCATGCAGATGCGCAGGTGGACCCAGTCGTCCCCGGCGCGCAGGCACTCCTCGCAGCCGCGGGCGCTGGGGTGCACGGCACGCACCTGCGCCAGGTGCGCGCACCGCGATTCCGGGGCGAAGGTGACCACCTGCTCCGGGTCCGGCAGCGGCGTGGAGCTCACGGAGGTGGCGCGCGCGGGAGCGGCGGAGGCGCGGCGGACGATCTCCTCCTGCTCCTCCACCTCGCTGAAGGGCAGGTCCATGTGCCGCAGCACGCCCGCGGATAGGCGTACCACGGCCTCCGTCTCCTCCGCCACCACCGTGTCCGCGCCCGCGCTCACCAGCGGCTCCACATCGGCGGCGTAGCGGGTGCGCACCACGATGTGCAGCGACGGGTTGAGCGAGCGCGCCACCGTGGCGATGCGCTGCGCCATCGCCGGCTCGTCGTCGGCGATCACCATCACGCGGGCGCGGTCGGTGCCCACCATCTGCAGCGTGCGCGCGCGGCTGGAGTCGCCGCGCAGCACGGGGCGGCCCTCCGCCTCCGCGTCGCTGGCGCCCTGCGGGTTGAGGGTGGTGATCAGGTAGGGAACGCCCGTGCCGTGGAGCACGCGCACCAGGCTGCGCGCCGCCTCGCCGTACCCCGCCACGACCACGTGGCCGTCCAGGCGCGGCAGGTGCGAAGCGTCGGCATCCTCGCCCATGCGCCCCTGCGCGGCGGCCTGCTCCTGCGCCGTCATCTGCCCGGACAGGCGCGTGCCCAGCGCCGCCAGGAGCGGAGTGAGGATCATCAGGAGCACGGTGGTGGCGATGAACGCCTGCGAGCCCGTCTCCCCCATCCCCATGGGCGTGAGCCCCGCCTCGCGCCCCGCCCGCTCCAGCACGAACGAGAACTCCCCCACCTGCGCCAGCACCAGCCCGGACGCCGCGGCCACGGGCAGGCGGTAGCCCAGCGCGCGCACCCCCACGGCCGTGGTGACGAACTTCACCGCGAGCACCCCCGCCACCACCGCCGCCACCAGGAGGGGGCTGCGCACCAGGAATCCCAGGTCGGTGAGCATCCCCACCGAAACGAAGAAGGTGGCGCTGAAAAGGATCTGCAGGGGGAGGATCTCGCCCAGGGCGTGCTCGCTGAAGCGGCTCTCGCTCACCAGCAGCCCGGCAAGGAACGCCCCCAGCGACAGGCTCACCCCCGCCAGCGAGGTCAGGTACGCCGTGCCGAAGCACACGGCGACCACCGTGAGCAGAAAGAGCTCGGGCGAGCAGGTGCGCGCTACGACGTCCAGCAGCCGCGGCATCACCCGGCGCGCCGCCAGCAGCACCACGGCGATGATTCCCGCCGCGCGCAGCAGGGCGAAGGCGATCTCCTGCGGCGGCCCGCCCTCCCCGCCCAGCATGGGCACCAGCAGCACCATGGGGATGATGGCGAGATCCTGGAAGATGAGGAGCCCCAGCGCCACCTGCCCATGCTCCGCGGAGGTCTCGCCGCGCTCGCCGAGAAGCTTGAGGACGATGGCGGTGGACGAGAGCGCCACCAGGAACCCGGTGAAGACCCCCGCCCGCCATCCCACCCCGAACAGCGCCAGCAGCCCCGCCGTGGCGCCCGTGGCCAGCGCCACCTGCAGCCCTCCCGCGCCGAAGATCAGGCGCCGGATGCGATTCAGCTTCTCGAACGAGAACTCGATGCCGATGGTGAAGAGGAGGAGCACTACGCCCACCTCGGCCGCCGCGTCCACCAGCTCGCGGTCGCGCACCAGCCCCAGCGCGTTGGGGCCGATCACCACCCCCGCCAGCAGGAAGCCCACGATGGGGAGCAGCCGCAGCCGCGACCCCAGGTACGCGATGGCCGCGCCCGAGACGAGCAGGGCCGCGACCTCGGTGAAGAACGCGGGGGTCGATCCCGCGAGGGCGAGCGACGCGAGGGGGGTCAAGTGCGGGCCGGGGCCGCGGAAAAGGATCTCACACAGGAGAGGCGGAGAGGATCAGCCGCGCAGGGTGTGGTCCACGGCGCGCAGCACGCTGCGGACGCGCTCCAGGACGGGGTTGGAGCGTTGGGCCGGCTTCTCGGGCTCGCCGGCGGCCTGGGGGGCCGACGGCCCGGGTGCCGGCGCCGGCTCGGGCTCGGCGGGGGCCAGGCGCGCGGGGCGGTTGGGCTGGGCGTCGGCCAGCATGGCGCGGAGCTGGTCGTCGGTGGCCGTCTCCCAGCCGGCCGGCACGGGCGCCAGCCGGCGCCGCTCCGACTCGCACTCGAAGCCCAGCCACCCGCTCTCGAACCCCGGGCGCACGTTGGCCGCGGAGCCGGGATACGTGTCCCACGCCCGCCACGAAATGCCCCCGCCGTCTGTGAACTCCCGGTAGGCCATGACCGTGCTCATTCCGGTGAATCGCAACCCTCCCCGAATATGACGCACTCCGCCGCGCTGCGGAAGCGGCGAGTTGTCACGTTCCCCCCAACAGCGGGGCTCGCACAGAGGCACAGGGGCACAGACAGGAACTTATCTCTGTGCCTCTGTGCCTCTGTGTGACCCCTGTTCTATGGGCGCCTCGTCGGCGGGGCGCGCGTGGGCGGCGAGGCTGGCGGCCTCCGCGCGGTCCAGGATGCGGTGCACCACGCCCAGCGTGTCCGGCTGGGCCGTGGCCTCGCGCGCCGCCTCGTCCACCAGCGTGTGCAGGACGCGGAACTCGCGCGCCAGCGCCGCGCGCCGCCACCCCAGCCGCCGCCGCTGGCGGCCGTGCCGCGTGGCGATCAGCTCCAGGATGGCCTCCGTGTCCTCCAGGTCCGCCGGGCTGGTGCCGGGCTCCCGCAGCGCTTCCAGGATCCTTCCCGTCGCCGCCACCAGGGGGCCCGCGTACCCGCCAAGCTGCGCGGGCTCCAGCTCGCGCGCGCCCGGCACCTCGGGATCGTTGAGGAGGGCGGCGCGCAGGGCATCCTCCACCCGCTCCGCGTCGTCCGCCAGCCGCCGCCCGGCCTCGCCCAGTCCCGCAAGGTCGCGCACCGACGCCGGCCACCCCTCGCCGCCCGACGCGGGAAGGGCGCGCGGAACGCTGCGCCGCTCGGCGGAGGGGAGCCACAGGGTGAAGCACGACCCCTGGCCCAGGCGCGACCGCACCGTGAGGTCGCCCCCCATCATCCGCGCGAAACGCCGGCTGATGGTGAGCCCCAGCCCCGTGCCGCCGTGCGTGCGCGTGTGCCCGCCCTCCGCCTGCACAAAGGGCTCGAAGACCCGCGCCAGCTGCTCCGGCGCGATCCCCATTCCCGTATCCTCCACCTCCACGGCCAGCCAGGGCCCGCTCCCCACCTCGTCCCCCCGGTCCCGCTGCACGCAGCGCACGGACACGCGCCCGCCGGGGCCCGTGAACTTGACGGCGTTGGAGAGGAGGTTGACGACGATCTGCCGAACGCGGTCCTCGTCGCCCAGGAAGCGCGCCTGGGCGCCGCACTCGTCGGCGGGCACCAGCTCGACGCCGCGCGCGCCGGCCTGCGGAGCCACGAACTGGAGCGCGGATGCCACGGCCTCGGCCGCCGTGCCCTGCTCGTGGCGAACGGACATCTCCCCGGCTTCCACCTTGGCCAGGTCCAGCACGTCGTTCACCAGCCCCAGCAGGTGCTGGCTGCTGCGCCGCACGCGCCCCACGTACTCCTCCTGCGCGGGGGCGAGGGGGCCCGCCACCCCGGCGTCCAGCAGGTCCGCGTAGCCCATGATGGCGTTGATGGGCGTGCGGATCTCGTGGCTCATGTTGGCCAGGAACTGGCTCTTGGCCTGGTTGGCCCGCTCCGCCTCGCCCCGCGCGTGCTGCGCCTCGCCCAGCAGCCGCTCCCGCTCCGTCAGGTCGCGCGTCACCGTGGCCAGCGCGGTCAGCCGCCCGGTCGCCGGATCGGTGATGCGAAAGAGCTCGTACAGCACGGGGATGGCCTCGCCCGTGCCGAAGTGGCGGAAGCGGATCTCCCCCCGCCAGCGCCCCTCGCGCACGGCGGCGGGAACGATGGTCCCCTCCAGCAGGGGCAGGTCGTCGGGGAAGAAGAAGTCCGCCACGGTGGTGCGCCCCACCTCGTCCGCGCCCAGCCCCACCATGCGCCGCCCCGCCGCGTTGACGTACGCCGTCGCCCCCTCCGGCGTGGCGATGCCGATGAAGTCGGCCGAGCTTTCCACCACGGCGGCCATCCGGGCGCGCTCAGCTTCGGCCACCCGGCGCGCGCTGATGTCCAGGAAGGTGACCACGGCTCCCACGATCGCTCCCGCCTCCCGCACGGGCGCGGCGGCGTATTCCGCGGCGAAGCTGCTGCCGTCCGCTCGCCAGAGCCGCTCGTTCTCCAGGTGCGCCTCCACCCCCGTGCGCGCCACGCGGCCGATGGGGCACTCCGCGGCGGGGTAGGGGGTGCCGTCCGGGCGGGTGTGGTGGATGAGGGCGTGCATCTCGCGCCCCAGCAGCTCGCCGGGGCCGTACCCCAGCAGCCGCTCGGCCGCCGGGTTCACGAAGGTGCAGCGGCCCTCCAGGTCCATCCCGTAGATCCCCTCGACGGCCGAGTCCAGCAGCGCCCGCGCCCGCGACTCGCTCCGCTCCACGCTCCCGTACGCCCCCTGGAGCTCGTCGTACAGCGCCTGCGCCGTCTCCACCTGCTGCTCCAGCTCCCACTGCTGCTCCTGGAGCTGCCGCAGGAGCGCCTCCGCCTCGCGCCCGCGCCTGCGCAGCTCGATCTCGCGCTCGGCCGAGGCGGCCAGCACCGACATCGTCTCGATCTCGTCCGCCGTCCACGCGCGCGGCACGTAGTCGACGGCGCAGAACGACCCCAGCACCACCCCCTCCGCCGTGCGGATGGGGATGCCCAGGTACGCGGCCACCCCCAGCGACTTCACCGTGGGCACGTCCCGGTACAGCGGGTCCGCGGCCGTGTCGGGGATCACCAGCGCGCCGGGGCTGCGGATGGCGTAGTGGCAGAAGGTGGTGCCCTCCAGCTCGCGCACGGTGGCCAGCGGCTCGCCGAAGCCCACGCAGCTCTTGTAGAAGTCGCGCTCCTCGTCCACCAGCGAGATGAACGCGGCCGGCGCGCGAACCAGCCGCGCCGCCAGCCGCGTCAGCACGTCGAACGCCTCCTCGGGCGCGCTGTCCAGCAGCCCGCTCTCGCGGAGCGCGGCCAGCCGCGCCGCGTCGCCGCGGGGGTCCGTCATCGGGGCTCGGGGTGCAGGGGCATGGTTCCGTGCGAGCGTGGCAACACCCGTACCGGCCGCGTCCGGCCGCTCCGTGCCCCCGCCTGCAGCCGCGGTTGACACCCCGCCTCCCGTGCCCCACCTTCGGCACCCTGTGCACGTGGAGCGACAGCCTGCAGCGGAGGGCCGGTGGCCGAAGTCCATATCCCCGACGAGGTGCGGCGCCTGATCGCCGAGCGCATCGCGACGGCCGAGATGCTCGAGATCCTGCTCCTGCTGGAGCGCGATCCGCAGCGCGGGTGGACGGCGGACGAGATCAGCCGGCAGGTGTTCACCGTGCCCGCCGCCGCCATCGGCAGCCTGGAGGGGCTGGTCGCGCGGGGGCTCGCCGCCTCCGACGGGGCCGCCAACCCCACCTACCGCTACGACCCCGCCACCGCCGACCTCCGGCGCCAGGTGTCGGCGCTCGCCGAAGCCTACCGCGCGTCGCGGGTGGCCGTCATCCAGCTCGTTTTCACGAAGCCCGCCGACCCGCTGCGCAGCTTCGCCGACGCGTTCCGAGTGAGGAGGGACTGACTTCATGGCCACCCTGATCTACGCGCTCTGCGCCCTGACGAGCACCGCCTGCGCCTTCCTCCTGCTGCGGGCGTACCTGAACAGCCGCGTCCGCCTGCTGCTGTGGAGCGGGCTCTGCTTCGCGGGGCTGGCGCTCAACAACGTGATCCTCTTCGTGGACAAGCAGGTGGTGCCCGACGTGGACCTTTCCGTGTGGCGGAGCCTTCCCGCGGTCGCGGGGATCGCGCTCCTCATCTACGGCTTCGTGTGGGATACCCGATGATCGGGGCGTCCAGGGGGTTCCCATGGTCCAACTGATCTCCGGCGTCCTGGTCGGCGGCTACCTGGTGGCCGCGCTCTTCTTCCTCCGCTTCCGGCGGGAGACGGGGGACCGGCTCTTCCTGGCCTTCTCGGTGGCCTTCGCCATCCTGGCCGTGCAGCGCATGGCCCTGGCGCTCACCACCCGCAGCGAGACCCTGATCTACGGCCTGCGCCTCCTGGCGTTCGTCCTGATCCTGGCGGCGATCATCGACAAGAACCGGAAAGCGTAGGCTCACACAGAGGCACAGAGGCACAGAGGAGAACTTCATCTCTGTGCCTCCGTGTGCTCTGGAAGTCGAAGTTTTCTTCCGTGGAAGGCTACTCGAAGCGGAACAGGGTGACATCGGCCACGATGGCCGCGGACGCGCGAATCGCGTTGGCCTCTCTGGTCGCTCCGTCCGCGCCCGTGGTGTCGCGAATGCGGGGCATCAGCTGCCCGCCGATGAGCAGGGCGAGTGGTGTCCGTCGGAGCCCCAGGCTCAGGTGCGCGCCGGGGGCGAAGACCTGCCCGAAGCCGGTTTTCGGCGCGACGTTCGCGGAGTCCGTCTCTGACACGCGGTAGGTGGCGAGCGCGCCGAGATCGATCAACCCGAAGTAGAGCCCCGCCGAGCAGAAGAAATACAGGGTGCACCTGGAGTCGCGCTGCTCCGTCGCGCCATCCTTCGGGAAGCGAAGCTGGATCTCCAGCCCCACCGGCATGGAAAGGCCGACGGTTCCTCCGGAGTTCCCCCATTCACCCTCCGTATCCAGCCACTCGACGCCGCCGGCGAACCCTGGGAAGGCGCTGACCGACACCCGGGAACCCTGCTGGTACCGCTTCTCCTGCCACAGCCCGGCGGGCGCGGCCGCCGTCTCGAAGGCGCTGCGCACGTCCGCGCTCGTCTGCGCGCTGGAGAGGCTGGTGGCCAGCCCCATCCAGGTGAGCACCGGCGCGGGCGTACGCGCCCGGTCGCCGCCCAACGTGCGCACGAGCGACATGGTGCGCGGCATCACCAGTGAGTAGTCCGCGCGGGCGAGCGGCTCCAGGACGTCGAAAACCGCCTCCCAGCGGGTTTCGATCCCTTTCAGCGCCGGCTGCTGGCTGGCCGGAAGCAGCGCCTGCGCGAGTTCGATCCCCGATTCGAACACGGTCGAGGCGCTACGGATGACCAGATCGGTGGAGCCGCTGCCGGCGCCGGCGCCAGCCAGCCCCTCGGCGGCCCGGGTGGCGCGCTCCGCCGCCGCCAGCAGCGCGGAAGGATCCAGCGTCACGCCGTGCACCGTGGCCGGGAGCGCGTCGATCAGCAGCACGCGGACGAACGCGTCCCTCTGCCGCGCCGAGAGCTGCGACAGCGCACGCGCGGACAGGATGTAAGGGTGGCGCAGGGGGTCTGCGGTGGGGGCGATCCCCTGAACCCGCAGTGCGTCCGCCAGCGTGGCCACGATGCTCAGCCCGTTCGCGACGCCGTCTCTCAGCGGCGTGTCCCAACCCGCCCCCTGCTCCCGCAGCGCCGCCGGCACGTCGCGCAGCACCTCGAACACGGGATCGCCGCTCACCAGGCGCTCGGCGGCCAGCAACGCGGGCTCGGCGCTCGCCAGCTGGCGCTCACACCCGCTCCCCGCTCCGCAGAGGTTTCGCGCGAGCGTAATGGGAATTTTCCGGTAGTCCTCGGACATCGCCGCGCGCCATACGTTCAGCGGGATCCGCCCCGCGGCGACCGCGGACAGGCGGTTGCCCTGGGAGAGGCCGTCCATCAGCCGGAACGTCTCGGGAAACGCGGCCGCCACGCGCTCCTCCCGCCCCACGTCGTAAAGCTGCACCAGGTAGCCGATGACCAGCTCCTGCTTGGCCCGCGCGATGATGAAGTCGGTGAGCTCGAGCAGGATGTCGGGCGATTGCGCGCTCCGGATCTCGCCGGAGGCCACGAGCGCCGCCGGAGAGCTGATGAGGCTGTTCAGCCTCACTTCGGCTCGGTCCACCACCGCGATGACCCGCGCGGCGAACTTGTTCCCGTCCCGCACCTGATCGCGCGCGGTCGTCAGCGCGAGCTGCAGCGCCCTGCGGGCGGCATCCAGGGTACCCTGCGCCTCGGTGGCGGTGCGCTCCAGCGCCTCCTTCTCCCCGACGGCCCGGGAGATGGTGGCCACCTGCTGATTGAGCCCGGCCTGGCGCGTTCTCACGGTAGTGTCGAGCTGCGCCTGCTCGCCCAGGAGGGCTTTCAAGCTGTCCGCCCACGCCGGGGGGGTGTCCGTGGATGGCCGCCGCTGAAGCTCCGCGGCCAAGCTGTCAACCGTCCTCTTCCGGCTCTGGATCTCCGCGAGCTCGGTCGCCAGGCGAAGCGAGTCGTCGCGCGCGCTGGTATGGCCCTTCACCGCCCGCTCCAGCGCGACCGCGCTGGCCCGCTGGCCCTCGTATGCCGCCACCAGAGCGTCGATCTTCGCCGATGTGTTTCGCACGGCGTCACAGAACGCCCCCTCGCTTCCGCACACGACCATCTCCGCCGCGGAGAGGTAAGGGCGGTTCACGGCCAAGGCGCTGGCGTCGGTGTCCGTGCGCAATCGCTCCAGCACCTCGAAGATCGTGACGGCCGTGCTGCTCCCCCTCAGCCGGACGTCCGCCAGGCGCGCCTCCTCGGCGGTCCGCAGCACCTCCAGGATCTGGTCGGCGGAGACGCGGCGTTCCCGCAGCTTGCCGAGCGAATCGGGTGGGGTGTCCAGGAACGCCTTCGCGCAGCGGCCCAGCCAGTGATCCAGGTTCCCTCCCTCCGTCATGTGCGCGAGGAGGAAGGCCTCCACGAACGGGCTGGTGGCGGTACGCTCCAGATAATCGAGCAGCTCCATGGGAAGCGTGGAGCGGGGGAGCGCCGGCGTGGCTGGGGCGGAGCACGCCTGCTGAGCCAGGGTCGGCTCCTGGGCGAATGCCGCCGGAGCCAGCAGCTGAGCGGCCGCGACGGCGGCGGTCATGAGGAGATCGCGAAGAAGCTTGGGCGGGGATGACGTCATGGAAGGATGGAGGAGAAAATGTTGAGGGAGTTGTGGGACTGTTCCAAGGCTGGATGTGCACGGACCGGCAGGTCGCCTGTCTCGTACCGGTCACGTTGAGCCCGTGTGGCGAGGGGCGCCGTGCAAGGTCGGCGATGGCCTTCCGGCCCTTCTGTTCCGCGCAGCCGGTTGCACGTACGGCCGTGCGCAGCGTGCGGGCCGATTCGTTGGCGCCGCGGTGGAGAAGGGTGCTGATTGCGACGGAATCTCGAGTAGAATGAGGCGGAAAGTCAAGAACGTTCGTACGGGCGGCGGTGCGGAGCCGGTGCCGCCCTGCGTTAGCACGGTATCATTGCGTTCTCGCGAGAGTCGCGGCAATCTCACGGGACCCGGAGAAGGATTATCCAACGCGGAGGGACGATGAAGATCCAGATTCTCCTGCGGCTCTCGCTGGCCGCCGCCCTCGCCTGCGCGGCGGACGGCGCGATGGCGCAGGTCACCTCGCAGGCCACGCTCGGGACGCAGGCCAGCTACGCGCTCGTATGCCGGGGCGGCCCGGCGGTCACCATGACCACGCACGCGGGCACCCCGTCCACGCGGCTCCACGTGCGGTTCGCGCCGGGAAGGCGCGCGGCGGTGGAGGGCGTGGACCCCGGCACCTGCGCATGGCAGGACCGCGGGATCCGCTCCAACGAGCCCTCCACCCTCTGCTTCGCGCGCGTGGAGGCCGTGATGTTCGAGATGGCGGGCGCGCGCGAAGTCGCCTGGACAAGAGTCCAGGCGCGTGTGAATCTCAAGCCCGTGATCTTCTGGGAGGGCGGCGAGCGGCCGGACGGCGCCGCCATCCGCATCAGCAGCACGGAGGCCCAGCACTACCGCGCGTACAGCACCTTCCACTCAGGAGCCCGCTGCCTCATGGTGACCCACGTTGGAACCTAGCGCCCTATCCACTCCCAACCCGAGGAAGCCCATGCGCCACAACCTGTCCCTCGCCGTACTCGTCTGCCTCGCCGCTCCGCTCCGGGCGCAGACTCCCGTGCCGCAGGCCGCGTCCCACCCCGTCACCATCACCGTTCCAGCCGCGAAGCCGGAGGACGTGGCCTCCATCGAGTCCATCCTGGGCGCGCTGTACGACGTGATCTCCGGGCCCGCCGGCCAGGCGCGCGACTGGAACCGGATGCGCTCGCTCTTCATCCCGGACGGACGCCTGATGCCCAGCGGCGTACGCCCCGACGGTTCGGTGGGGATCCGCCTGCTCACCGTCAACGACTACATCGCCACCTCCGGCCCCGTGCTGGAGCGCGTGGGCTTCCAGGAGAAGGAGATCGCCCGCCGCGTGGAGCGCTTCGGCCACATCGCCCACGTCTTCAGCACGTACGAAGGCCGCATGCAGACGGAGCCCACCGTCATCCGCGGCATCAACAGCATCCAGCTTCTCAACGACGGCAAACGCTGGTGGGTCATCTCCGTGTACTGGGAGGCCGAGCGCCCGGACATGCCCCTCCCACGCGAGTACCTGCCCCAAGACTGATCTCACACAGAGGCACAGAGGCACAGAGGCACAGAGACACAGAGGCACAGAGGCACAGAGAACAACGCGTCTCTGTGCCTCTGTGTCTCTGTGTGAGCCTGTTCACGCCGGCAGCGGATGCTCGTCCAGCCAGCCGGTGATCAGCGTCGTCAGGTCCCGGAACGAGAGACGCACCGGATCCAGGCGCATCCGCCGACAGTTGCCGCCGAGCTCCGCCCGGAACTCCGCGTAGCGCTCCCAGATCGTCCGCCCGGACGGCAGGAGCGTGCCGGGAGGAATGTGCGTGCCGAGAAAATTGCGCACCTGCTCGATCGCGCGCGCCGGGTCGGCTTCATGGGCGCGGATATCCTGCCCCGCGATGTCCGAGATGAACCTGGTGAACCGGTACCGCTCCGTGTCCAGGATCACGCACGCTTTCCGCTTCTGCATCCCCCCGCCGAAGCTCTTCGCCCCGAGAAAGATGCCCAGCTCCAGGGGCATGTTGAAGCGCGGCAGGAGGGTGGCCGCGTCCAGCTCCACGCGCGAGATGTCGTGCACCGCGAGGCGGCAGGCGCCGATGGCGGTGGTGATCTTCTCGATCCTCACCTGGCTGGAGTCGTCCACCTCCAGCGACGAGTGCGGGACGAAGCCGCACTGGTACACCGCGAAGAGGACGGCCTCGAAGAGAGGCTGGTAGTCTTCATTGAACGGGCAGTTGATGAAGACGCCTCGTTCGTACTCCGGCTCCGCCAGCTTCACTTGCGCTTCGACCTGGGCCTGGGCACGAGGTGGACGATGCGCCGCCCGTCCTCCCGGATCGTGACGGTGAAATCACGGCCCTCCTTGATCGCGCGGAACATCTTACGGGCGGTGGCCCGCGTGATGATCTTGCTTTTGTGCTCGCGCTGAATGACCGGGTACTTGCCTTCCATTTGTCTCCTCCGGTTGAGGTGGTTCCGAAGTTAATCGGATTCCCCCAAACCGTACAATAGCCTTGCTTTAGGTGGTCCGCGAGGAGGCGCAACGAGAGCGGGGGCGCTCCACTGGAGCGCCCCCGCGTCCTTTTCACGCCGCCGCTGTTTACGGGCGGGGCGGCATCTGGATCATGGGCACCGCGCTGCCGCTCACCTGGGGCATCTTGCCGTCCCAGCGCTTGGTCATCTCGTACTGCACCAGCGTGGGGGTGATGCTCTGGCTGAGGAGGCGGTTGGCCTCGGCCTGGGCGCGGGCCTCGGCCAGGATGGCCATGGCGCGCCCGGCGGCCTTGATGGAGTCGCCCTGCGCCTGGAACGTGTTCTTTTGCAGCTCGTTCTGGGCGGTGAGCGCCTGCTGCTGCATCACGTTCTTGGTGTTGATGGCCTCCATCACCGCGCCCGGCGCGCGGATCTCGTTGATGGTGAACTGCTTCACCATGAACCCGTAGATCCCCAGCCGCCGCGAGATCAGCGCCTGCGCGTTGGCCACCGTCTCCGCCTTCTTGGGGCCCAGGATGGCCGCGATCTCCTCGCTTCCCACCACCTCCTGCAGTGCCTGCCGGATCGCCTGCTTCACGTACCCGTGCTGGATGGACTCGATGTCCGTGCGGAACGTGGAGTAGAGCGCCGGCGTCTTGCTGGGGTCCAGCTCGAACGAGAGCGAGACGTCCAGCGACACGGGCTGGCCTTCCACGCTGTTGACGTTGATCTCGTCGTTCTGCCTGGAGCCGTCCGTCGTGCCCTGCGTGAGGACCAGCGTCTGCATGAAGACCGGGTACTCCTCGATCCCCGTGGTGATGGGGTTGCGCAGGTGCACGCCCGGGCCCAGCGGCTTGGGATCGATGCCGCCGCCCAGCTTGTGGATCACGATCCCCACGTTGCCGGGGTTGATGTACGTGGCGGAAGACATCATCGCGAGCACGAGCAGCAGCGCGCCGATGGCCAGCGGCGCCTTCCCCAGCAGCCCGCGCAGGGGGTTGGGGCGGCTGGAGCGGCCCGCGGGGCGGCCGGTGGGGATCTGGATGGTGGACATACGGGGTTGGATCTCCTGCTTGCAGTGAGTGGGCCCGCGAGGACGCGGACCGCGAGGATGGATACGACCTGCACCGATATCCGGTTTCAGTGTGCGTGCGCGGGTGCCACCGGGTCAAGGACCCCGTGCGCGACTTCGCGGCCTCAGTTCTTCTCTGTGTCTCTGTGCCTCTGTGTGAGATCGGCTTTGATCCTCGCGGGCACCACCGCATCCTTCCCGAACCGCGCCCGCAACCGGTCGGACACCTCGGACAGCTTCCGGTCGCGCTCGGTCTCGATCCCGCCGGGGGCTTCGAAGAGGAGCGGCTCGGCGTCTTCATCTTCCCCCAGCTTGCTGACGCCCACCCCCAGCAGGCGGATGCCGCCGCCGCGCTGCTCGCGGAGCTGGAGGAGGAGCTGGCGCGCCACCGCGAAGATGGCGCGGTCGGACTCCAGCGGCTCGGGAAGGGTGCGGCTGGCGGAGCGGTCCGTGAAGTCGCTGTAGCGCAGGCGCACCGTGACCGTGCGCGCCTTCAGCCCCTCCTTGCGCAGCGATGCCCCCGTCTCGGTGGCCAGGGCCAGCAGGCGCGTCTCGATCTCCCGCTCGTCCGTCAGGTCTCGCGGGAAGGTGCGCTCGTGAGAGACGGACTTCTGCGGCGAGCGCGGCGTGACCTCGGCGCTCCCCTCGCCGCGGATGACGGCGTGGAGCCAGCGTGCGCGCGCAGGCCCGATCCAGGCGGTCAGAGTGGCGAGGTCCAGGGGGAGGGCCTGGCGCACGGTGGCCACTCCGCGTCGCCGCAGCGCCTCGGCGAAGGAGGGCCCCACGCCCGGGAGGTCGGCCAGCTCCCAGCGCAGCATGAAGTCGAGCTCGCCGCCCGGCGGCACCACGAAGATCCCCGCCGGCTTGTTGACCCCCGCCGCCATCTTGGCCAGGATGCGCGTGCTGGCCCCGCCCACCGACACCACGATCTCCGTGCGCTCGCGCACCGCGCCCTGGATGCGGCGCGCCGTCTCTTCCAGCGGCTCGTTGTGGTAGAGTAGCTCGGTTCCGGTCATGTCCAGGTAGAACTCGTCCACGCTGGCCGCTTCCACGACGGGCGAGAACTCGTCCAGCACCGCGCGCACCTCCACGTGCTTGCGCTTCACCATCTCGCCCGGCACGGGGGCCAGCGTGGCGCGCGGGCAGAGCTGGAGGGCGCGCGCCATGGGCATCCCCGCGTGCACGCCGTAGCGCCGCGCGGCGTAGCTGGCCGACGTCACCACGCCGCGCCCGTCCGGCCGGCCGCCCACGATCAGCAGCTCGGCGCGGCCGGCGCCCTCCGGGTCCGCGAGCTGCGCGCAGCGGACGAAGTACGAGTCGCAGTCGGCGAGGAGGATGCGCCGGGGGCGCGCGTCGGTGGACATCGGGAGTGCCTTGGGGTGGTCTTCGCCTGGAAGATACCACCGGACCGCGATCTCTCACAGAGACAGGGAGAGCCGTCGTTTCTCCGTGCCTCCGTGTGAGAAAGGGGTTCCTGGTTCGTTAGAACAGACCCAGCTCCGGCGGGTCGGGCTCGGCGTCCACGTGGCGGTCGAGGAGGCGGAAGCAGGCGGCGCAGGTGACGGGACGGTCGGCGGCGGGGCGGCCGGGTGCGGCGCCGCATAGCGTCTGTCCGCGGACGCGGCGCCAGCCGGCGATGGCCGCGTCGTCCACGACGGCCAGGTGCACGTGGCCGCCGTCACGCCCGGGGCGCAGGTCGCCCACGCGGCGCGTGCGGTAGGGAATGCGGCCGAGCACGGCGGCCAGGCTCCGCTCCAGCGCGGCACGCGCCTCGGTGAGAGTCCCCGCGAGCGCGGCGCTGTGCACGTCTTTGCGGCGCGCCGCGGAGGCGCGCTCGAACTCCTCGAAGGCAGGTCCCGCCTGGGGTCGCATCCACTCCTCGGGGCAGGCGAAAGGGCGGGCGGCTCACGCGCAGGGGGTGTGCCGCACGTGTTACAATTTACAGGCTTGTCCAAGGTGCGCGCAAACATTAGAGTGCGGGACGGCGCCACGTGCCGCCTCGCTCTGCCACCCGCTGGGGTTCCCCTCCCATGTCCTCACACCGTGCCCGCAAGACGGTCCTCATCGTGGACGACAACCCGGACGTGAGGGAGATCTGCTCCGTCGCGCTGGACTACGCGGGGTACCGCGTGCTGAACGCGCGGGACGGGCTGGAAGGGGTGATGATTGCCCGCGAGGTGCTCCCCGACATGGTGGTGATGGATGGGAAGCTCCCCGTGATGGGCGGGTGGGATGCGGCGCGCATCCTCAAGGAGGACCCGCGCACGGCGCCCATCCCGGTGCTCGCGTTCACCGCCAGCGCCGTCACCCCCGCGCAGATGCGCCTGCTGCAGGACGTGACCGACGGCTACATCCCCAAGCCCTGCTACCCGTCCGAGTTCCTGGACGCCGTGCAGCGCTGGATCGGGCCGTCGGAGGTGACGCTGGACTGACCCTGGAGCTCACATTCAGACACGGAGGCACGGAGATTCCCTCATCTCCGTGCCTCCTTGTTCGTGCGTGTGATTCTTTGCCCCTGGAAAGCGATGCTCCAGCACGTTCTCCTCCTGATGGCGGCGCTCCCGCTGGCGGCCGCGGCTCAGCCGCCGAAGCGGGATCCCATCCTGTTCGTGCACGGATGGCGGGGCGCGGGGGCGCAGTGGAACGCGATGAGGGCGCGCTTCAGGGAGGATGGCTGGCGCGACGCGGAGCTGTTCGCGTGGACCCTGGATCCGCGCGAGGCCAATGCCGCCGCCGCGGCCCGGATCGCGGCGCGCGTGGACCAGATCCTGGTGGCCACGGGCGCCGAGCGGGTCGACATCGTCACCCACTCCATGGGCGCCCTATCCGCCCGCTACTACGTCAAGAACCTGCGCAGCGCCGGCAAGGTGGACGCGTGGGTATCGCTGGGCGGCCCCAACCACGGCATCTTCGCCGCCGAGCTGTGCTTCGACGCCGCGTGCCGCGAGATGCGGCGCGGCTCGCCCTTTCTGGCCGCGCTGAACCGGGGCGACGAGACGCCGGGCACCGCGCGCTACGCCACCTGGCGCTCCCCCTGCGACGAGATCATCGACCCGCCCGAGACGGTGACCCTCACCGGCGCCGCCAACCACCAGACGGGCTGCATCTCCCACCTGGAGCTCCTGCGCGACACGGCCGTGTACCGGGGCGTACGCGACTTCATCAGGAACAAAGGGGCTCACACAGAGACACGGAGACACGGAGGAGAACACCTCTCTGCTACCGTACGGGCGCGGGCCGCACCGTGACCGGAGGCTGCACCCGGACCCAGCGCTCCCGGCCCGGGAGCAGGCCCGAAAGCGCGCCGACGCCGGTCATCACCAGGGTGAAGGGGACTGCGATTTCGCCCGCGATCTCTCGCGGGCTGAAGTAGCAGTCTTCACACCCTGACCCGGCCACGTAAAGCAGGCCCAGCACGAGCGCCGCCGACACGAAGCCGTGCCCCGCCCCGCGCGCCACGCCGATGGTGGGCCGCCCGAGGTTGATGTCCATCCGCTCGACCTCGGCAACGGGCACGAAGAAGAACCGTCCCTGGTGCTGGAAGACGATGCTCGCCGAGTCGGCGGACACGATCCGCGCGGTGAACGTGCGCGGCGACGCGTTCCGCTGCACGACGTTGGCCCACACGAGCGAGTCCACCTCGGTCGGAGGGGGTGCGCTCTGGCCCCGCAGCGGTACGCCGCCGATGGCCAGGAAGAGCAGGGCAAGCAGGGCGTGCCGCACGGTTCGAACCTTCATCGTTGGCCTGAAGCTGGAGTCTGGGTCCGGGCGGGAGCCGCATGAGTCACGCCAGGCGCACGCGAATCGCTGCGTCCAGGTGCGCGAGCACCTCTCCCCTGAGCTCGCGCATCTGCTCCGCGTAGGCGTCGTGCTGCCGTTCCAGGCGCCGGATCTCCACCGCGGCTTCCTCCGCGGCCCCATCGCACGACCCCGTGCTCTCGGATGCGAGAGCGAGCCGCCGTTCCGCCTCTCCCTTCTGGTGGTCCAGGAGGTGGATGGCGTTGCCGACGCTCTCCAGCGCCTCGATGAGAGGGTCGTGCGCCGCTTCCGGCAGGATCCCCGCCGCACGGAGCGCCCGCACCGCGTCGAGGAGAACGTAGCGCGCCATGGTGTGCCCGCAGGCCAAATTTCTCCCCCGCGCCTCGGGGCTGCACAGCCCCATGCGCACCACGTCCGGCTCTCGCCCCCCGCGCGAGGCCCGTAGAACGACGCCTTCCACGACGCGCACGCGCTCGTGCAGCATGCGGCACCGGGTCACCTGGAGCGACGCGATCTGCTCGCGCAGGGATTTGAGGGAGTCTGCTGGCATCGTAGGTTGAGCGGAACGGGAAATCTCACACAGAGGCACAGAGACACAGAGACAGAGAGAGAAACCCTCCTCTGTGTCTCTGTGCCTCTGTGTGAGGCCGCTGTTTGACGCCGCAGCGAAGGGTCACAGGGGCCGGGCGTGCGCGAAAGCCACGCGGACGGCCGCGAGCTCCGGGGCCGTTCGCGGGGCGACTGGACCGATCCAGAAGCGGCTGCTGTCGCCGAACGGCTCGCTGATCTCGAAGCGCGCTTCCCCGATCTCGAACTCGCAGAATACCTCGTCGCCGGACCAGGAGAGCAGCCCGGGGCGGCGCACCACGCGGGCGCCCGGCACCCGTGCGGCGATCGCGCACGCTCGCCGGCGGCCGAGGAAGGTGTTACTCACCTCGAAGGCGCAGAGGTGGCCATCGGAATCATGCAGGTCGTAGATCTTCATGGCCGTGTGTCCCAAGCTCGTGATGGGCGAGCACCTGCGAGGTGTGAGTCGCCGCCGCGCTGCCCTCCGCGCCTTCAGCTCCGCGGACGCGGGACCCGATCAGGTACGTGATCGGCACCGGGGCACGACCCTCGGCCAGGCCGGCGCGCCAGAGGTACTCCTCGTCCCCGAGCCCCTCCGCGAGCTCCTGAAGCTCGGCGACGGAGTAGGTGCGCAGGCAGGAGACGATTCCGTCGGATAGAACGACCATGGGAACGGCCGGGACCACGTACGTCCAGAACAGGCGCGACCAGCGGAAGGGGCGGATCCAGGGGGTGGCAAGGAGCACCAGGAGCGGAGCGATCGCCGTCACCAGGACCGACCGGACGCTGCGCTGGGTCGTCTCGAAGATGCCGATGCCCTGCCGGTTCTCCACGGCGTCCTTGAGGATGGCGTGTGCGGCCGCGGGAGGAAAATGGTGGAACGCGGTGAACATGGTGCGGAAGCCCTCCAGCTCCGGGGGCACCCGCATGGCGTCCACGGGCTCTGGATGGAAGTGCAGCCGGCCCCCGGATCGGCTCTGGGCGCGGCGAAGGGCGTCCAGGTTGGGGTACCGGTCCGTCAGGTGCACCTGCACCGCGCCGCCGGAGCCGACAACCTCCCCGAGCAGACGCTGCCAGGGACCTCCACCTCCGGAGCAGAGATCGATGATGCGCCGCACACCCAGGCGCTCGATCTCGCGCCGCAGGAGGGGAGCCACGGGCATGTAGTTGCCGCCGGCGTGCAGGGCGAACTGGAGAAAGTCGGTGGCCGCGTCTCGCACGGGAGCCGGACACCAGGGCTGATCCTCGATCTCGAAGAAGTGTATGCGGCGCATGCGCGTGCCCTGCCAGGGGAGAGTGGACCCGATTCTCCCGCAGGATGCGTGGCGGAGCACGAGAGGGGAAGACGGAGAAGCACGGATCTCGTGTAGGGCATCTCCCCAGGGGTGACGCTCAGGCCGCGGGCCCGCATCCGCTCGTCAGGCGCGGACGCGGTCGCCGCTAAACGATGCAGACCGCGATCAGACGATCGAGGTTCTGGATGCCTTTGGGCGGGTCCATCATCACGTATCCCGCCCTGGTCTCGCCACGGCAATGCACGAAATCCGGCTCCCGTGGCGCGCCAGCGCGGTGAACTCCTCCAGCTGCAGCCCGGCGGCGTCGATCTGCGCACGGAAGGCATCCTCGTACGTCACACGGCCGAAGTCGATGCTGGTGACCCGCTTCAGCATGGGCTTGAGGATCTCCATCCAGCGGGACGGCTGTTCCTGGATGGTCTGCGTGAAGAAGATCCGTCCGCCCGGGCCGAGGAGAGCGCACGCATGCCGCAGCGCCCGCTCAGGCTCGGGCAGGAGCATGAAGCTCCCGGAGAAGTACACGGCATCGTAGGGCCCGCCCTGGTGATCGTAGACGGATTCCAGGCGTACCTCGGCCCGGCCGGCCAGCGAGGAGTCCGCAAGCCTCTGCCGGGCGCGCTCGACGTAGTCCGCGTCGATGTCGATGCCGGCGACGCGCAGGCCCTTTCTCTTCACCAGCTCCGCATTGGCCAGCAGTGCCCCGGCCGTCCCGATCCCGACGTCCAGCAGCGCGGCCCCCTGGGGCACGCGTCTCAGCACCTCCGCGTACCACCGCGAGGTGAGTCTGAGAATCAGCGTGTCGTAGATGAAGCTTCGGATCATCTGGGGTGAGGCAGCCGGCGGCCCGCGCGCGGCCTCCGCTCAGTTGAAGAAGACCACCCCGCCGCTGGTGCCGCCGAAGCGCGGGTTCACCACGCTGTTGTAGATGGAGCCGAAGGTGTAGCTGAGCCCCACGGAGGCGAAGTAGCGGAACGCCGTCAGCTGCTCGATCTCGCGCGTCAGGATCTCCTCGGGCGTTCCGGGGCGGTCGCGGATGCTGAGCTGGTCCCGTACGCGCGATCCGCTCGCGTAGAAGTTGAGCGTGAACCCCTTGAACAGCCGCACGTCCGCGTTGCCGAAGAGCACCAGCCGGTTCCGTGCCGGGTCGTCCAGCAGGTGCGCGCCCTCCGCGGAAAGGCCCACCGAGCCCCACCGCTGCTTCAGGTCCAGCGCGGTGGTGAGGGAGTGCTCCGCGCGCGTCTCGGCCAGCTTGCCCAGGCGGGTGCGCTCGTCGTAGTCCGCGCTGATGCCGGACAGGGCGTACTGGAAGGTGAGCTGCCGCCGGTTCGACTCCGCGTAGGGAAAGACGTTGAACTCCACCGCGGGGCCGGCGCGCAGCAGCCGGTCGTAGTTGTTGTACGTGGAGCGCAGCGCGGAGGCGCGCGCCCCGGCGGACCAGTTCGGGCCCAGGCTGCGCACCACCAGCGCCGAGCTGCTGTACGACTCGCGCTGGCTGACGAACGAGGTGGTGTCCGTGAGGTCGAACTCGCTGCGGCTGTTGTTGGCGTTCACCGACAGGCGGGTCTTCCACTGCGCGGTCACCCGGTTGGCCGAGATGGAGCTGTTCAGGTCGCGCGAGCGATAGCTGCTCTCGCCATTGAAGAACCCGCGCACGCCCACGCGAAAGGTCCAGTGGTCCCAGGGGTCGCGCGCCTCCGCGGCGCGCGCGGAGCCCTCCGCCGCGGGCGCCAGCGACACGCGGAGCCGGGCCCCGGCGGGCGTTTCGCTGGCGTAGCGAAGCAGGCCCACCTTGATGACCTCCGCCAGCCCGCGCCGCACCACGTCCGCCGTCTCGGCCGGGCCGGCGGTGTGGCGCAGCGTCTGGTTCACCCCCTGGAAGCGGCGCTGGCCCAGGAACGCCACCGTGTGCTCCCCGCCGCCGCTCCCCGTCTGCTGGCGGGTGATGAGGACGTGCACGTCCGCGTCCTGGCGGTCGCGCACGTATCCCACCCACGCGATCTCGGTGCGGTAGTAGTCCTGGTCGCAGTGGAAGCCGTTGCAGTCCAGGAAGACCTTCACCGGCTCCCCGGCGGGCTGCTGCGCGGCCGACGGCGCAGCCAGCAACAGTGCAAGGAAGAGAGCGGCAGTCGTCACGCGGAACATAGGACCGGGAGGGGTGCGGGGAGGGGGAACGCAGAGGGCCAATATGCGCAAAAAGATGCTCCCATGTCAATTTGCCGCGTAACGCGGTCAGATTTCAGGAACAGGGCTCACACAGAGACACAGAGGCACAGAGAAGAACTAATCTCTGTGCCTCGTTGTCTCACGATCTTGCTTCAGCGGCGGGGCGGCGCGGATCGGATGAGGTGGGCGGTTCGGTCGATGAGCGCGGGCGCGACCGGGAGCGAGGGGTCGGAATACGAAGCCTGCTGGGCGGCCAGGTCGGCCGGCACCAGCTTCAGGACGTGGTTCATCCCCTCCACGATCAACAGCTCCGCGTCCGGCCGCGCGAGTTTGAGGGCGTGCGCTTCTTCAACGCTCACCTGGACATCCGTTGTCCCCTGTGCGATGAGAACCGGCACGGAGAGGCGCGCGATCTCGGCCGCCGGATGATAGCGAAACCAGGAGATGAGATACGGCTGTACGCTGGGGCGGTACAGGCTGCCGAGCGCCGCCGGCACGGAACCGGCCGTGCGTCCGGCCTCCAGCTCGGCGAGGATACGCTCGCTCTCTGCCCACAGCTCGGGGCTGAGCTGCGGGCGAAGCTGGTCGCGGAGCACCTCCGAGGCGCGGCGCGCGACCCCGGCGACGGAGACGAAGGCGTCCGCGCGCGCTTTCTCGGTGGCCAGCATTCCGAGCAGCGAGCCCTCGCTGTGGCCCGCGGTGGCGACGGTGGAAAACCGTGAGTCGCTCCTGAGCTGCAGCAGCCACGCAGCCGCGTCGTCCACGTAGTTCTCGAAGCGCAGCTCGATCTCCGCGGGCGCTGCGGCGCGGCTCCGGGCCACCCCGCGCTTGTCGTACCGCACCGAGGCGACTCCGCGCTCCGCCAGGCCTTCGGCCAGCAGCTTGAGGCTGTTGTTGGCGCCGGCCAGGAAAGCGCTGTTGCCGTTCCGGTCCGTGGGTCCGGACCCGGCGATGATGAGCGCGACGGGGTGCGGCCCCGCACCCGCGGGGGTCAGCAGCGTGCCATGGAGGGTGCCGGTCGGCGTCTCCAGCCGCACCGCCTCTTCGCCCCCCGCCGGCGGCTCGGGGTCGGGCGTGGCGGGATCGGAGCATGCGGCCGTGAAAGCCGCCAGGGCGACGGCGCGGACTTTCGGGCCGAACCAGGCGATGCGTCGTGTCGGCATGGGATTCCAGTCGCTGGAAGAAGCGCCGAGTCAGGGGTATGTCCCTGCCGCGGCCTCGCAAAGGATGGGCTCACACAGAGACACGGAGGCACAGAGGAGAACGCTGCACGCTGTGCCTCCGTGTCTTCGAGGGCAGTCCATCTACTCCCGCGGCGACCGGTCCAGAATGCTCCTTGGAACCAGGAGGATCATCAGGACGCCCGCCGTCGCGGCCACGGCCAGGCGAAGAGCCATCCGGCACGCACCGAGCGCCAGATCCAGCGCCACCACCCCGCCCGGCGACCAGTTCGGCGCCAGGAGCGCGAGGATCAGGGCCGCGGGGAAAGCGACGACGAGCACGAGGCCCGCGAGCGTGAAGCAGGCGTGCAGCACGCGCCCAAGAAGGGTCTGCTCGATCATGATCCTGCACGGGCGAGGGTGGTCCAATGACAAGTGCCAAAACGGGAGTGTTGCAGGTACGCAGACGAAGTAGTCTCTGTGCCTCTGTGTCTCTGTGTGAGCAAAGCAGTTACCCCGCCGCCCCGTCAGACCAGGAGCGCGGAGAGCTTGGCGAGAACATCCTGTACCACTGCATCAGGTACGCGTTCGATCATCTCCGCTTGTCGAGCTCTCCAGTCCAGGCTCTTTACCTGATCCGAGAGGACAACGCCCGTGAGCTTGCGTGTGGAGATAGCCACCTCGAAGGGATAGCCCTTGCTGTGGCTGGTAATCGGGCAGAGCACCGCCAGTCCTACCTTGCCGTTGTACAAAGCCGGTGAGAGCACGAGCGCAGGTCTGCGGCCCGCCTGCTCGTGTCCCGCGTGAGGATCGAACTGCAGCCACACCGCATCCCCCCGATCGGGCACGTAGGTCCGCTTCACCACACCTCGGCTCCCTGGCTACTTCCGGTGTCGACCTCCGAATGCAGATTCTGGGGCGTCACCCCGGTCAGCAGATCGGAGAGCGAGTATCGGGGCTCCGACAGCGGAGTGATCACCAGGCGGCCGTCCTCGAGCGTGAGGTCGACCTCAGCCCCGGAATCGAGAGCGGTTTCAGTGGCGAAGGACTTCGGGATCCGCAGGGCGAGACTGTTGCCCCACTTCTGCACGCGTATCCGCATGGTGCCTCCCCGGGTGAATGTCGTGTCTACAATGAAGATACCCGGAGGCATACACCTGAACAAGTGACCGGCGGCCGAGTAGTGCAGCGATTCCGATCGTCATCCCAGCTGCCGCCCGAGTCCAAGCACGAATCGATTGCAAGGAAGTGCGGGTGAAGCCGTTCAGCACGAACAGGAACCAGAAGTACGCGAGGACCATGAGCCCCGCGGTTCCGAGCAGCAAGCAAAAGCCGAGGCGCACGACGCGCGTCGCACTCCACCTCACGGCGCGTCAGTCTCGGACGGCGCCTCGGAGGCTAAACGCCGGTAGACCTTGCGCAGCTCTCGCGCAACCGGAATGAGCATCTTCACGTTGCTGTCCTCGAAGCCAAGCGCACGCGTCTCCACGTCGCGCAGATGCCGGGCGATGTCGCGGTCTGGTGCGCCGCTGGCGAGGAGCCGGTAGACGCCGCCGACGTAAGCGTCATATTCGCTACGGGCCTCCGGTTCGCCGGAGATCCCGATTGGGTTCCAATGGCGAAGCAACACCCCACCTATCTCAGCGTGGATCTGCCTTTCCGTGCTTCGGTCCACCGCAGGATTCATGGTTTACATTGCGAGCCGCCGAACGACCAAGTTCGGGCGCGTACGGCCACTGGTTGCCTGCTCTGGAGCGATGTCCGGCCGCACATCACCGGCAGCGCCAGGTTCGACGGCAGCCGCGACTATTCGGCACCGCGTCTTCATGCCCAGCGCCGACGCGCTTGCCAACGCCTCGAGTTCCGCTGCGAGGAGCAGTCGTGGGAGAAGGCGCATTTCTTATCGGAGCGAGGGAGCAGCAGAAGGTATAAGGGCGGGCAGCCGCGCTGAGGCTTCTGTAGGCCAGGCCCCCCGTCACCTGCAAGCGGTCGTTTCGGCGGAACTCAGTCGTAGCGATAGCGCCAGCGTCCGAGCCGGACTTCGTGCTCCCCCAGGGGCGCGGTCGGTTTTGATCGATACACCAGTTCGTCGACCACCACAATGAAGCCAGCCGGGCACTCCGCGCGGAGTGCCCATGTTCCGGAGCCGGGCTCCCTGCTGTAGCTCAACGGACGGCAACCCCGAACCGTCTGCAACATGAGCTCGGCGCGATCCGCCGGTATCACTCCCAAGAGGGAGTTCGGCGCGCGCCCATGTGCTTCCTCGTAGCGATGAACCGCAGCAGGCAGCGGCTGGTCTACCAGGGACCGGGCGAGCATCGCCTCCCACATGCCTTTGGCGCTCCATGGAAGTGACGCCACGAGAACGAGTCCAACCAGCGCGCCCGGTACGATGCTCACGTGCGCCCACCGCACACGACCTTTCGCCAAAACTGCGCGGACCACGCTGACCGGAAGAGCATACACGACCAGCGCCATGACAGCCAGGGCGAAGAGGATTGGGACTCCACCGTAGTGCACCAGGTGCGCCGTCCCGAGATCGGTGTGCCCCGGAGAGTTCAGGTACACTCCCGTGCCGAAGTACAGTACGATGATTGCGCCCAGCAAAGCACCCCAGCGCGCTGCCCGTGCGGCGGGGTATCGATCCAAGATCATGAACTGCAAGAACGCCGTCATTGGACCCTCGGGAACGTGGGTAGCCGCCGAACTTCCTGGACGGCTCAGCGCTCGGATCCGCCCTTCTCGGAAGCGATCGTGGCTTGCGCGTGTTCGCGAGCGCTTCGGAGGAGGTCGCGGATGGTGAGACGCGGAACGGGACCGAGCCTGCCCGGCAGGCCCCAGACCTCGGTCCACGGGAACGTCCCGCCACCGGGGCGGCACTGCCGGTCCTCGAGCGCGCGCTCGATGTACTCTTCCATCGCTTCCACGTACCGGTGGTGCGCCAGGTCGGAGAAGGCTGCCCCCGCGGGAGGCTCTCTCCACCCTTCCGGAAAGTATGTGATCAGGACGGCCCTGCGACGCCACATCTCGCGCTCAGCCGAGCGGAGCTGGACGATCAGGTAGTTGATGTGCGCTTCGAGCGCCCGGTCATCCAGGTGCGCAAGGGAGCGGTCGCTATCAAACACGGGGGCAGCCAAACGGGTAGAACGAAGGAGCAGCCTGGCTGCGGGCCCACCAGCCGAACGTGATCGCAACGTGCGCTGGGCCGCAGAGTCGCGCAAGCCGCCGAACGATCAAGTTCAGGCGCATGCGGCCCCTGCGATTGTTGGCCGCCGCTCGCAGGCGTTATGAGCACCCGTGCGTACGGACGCAGCGGATTCGCGGCGGGAGGGGTTCGCAAGGCACCGAGCGAACCGCCACCTTCCAGCGGACCCATGGGTCAGACGCCACACCGTCAACCACGCCGATTGCGTCGCGCATGTACTCTGCCGTGCCGCTCAGCCGTGTTCGGTGTTCGGGAAAATATACGTGGGGTTCGGAACCATCCCAACCACCTGCGCGCGAAGTGTGGTTGAGGCCCAAACCCATATGACCCAATCCGGCTCTGCATCCGGCTCGGCGGCCCGCGCTACGCGGAAGTCCGGACGGCACAGAAAACCCCCTCGCGGCTGGGCACGATTCCCCACCCACTCCAGACGCCAGCGAACCGTGTCTCCGAGATGTGCCGCACGTGGAGACCGACGCCACCTCCGTCAAGCCAGTTCCGGTCATCGCGCATGTTGCTCAGGGTGCTGATCAGCACCACGGTGCCCGAGTTGCCCTGGGATACGAGGACACCCGGTCGAATTGGATCTATTGACGTGGGAGGCGGGGTGATGGTGTCACCCGGCTCCATCGTCACAGGCGCCCCGACGCGCCGGAAATCGAGGGATGTGGCGCCGAAGAGGTATTCCTGTACACCCACCCCGGCGCTCGAAGGGCCGCGTCCGGTGCGAGGCGAACGGTCGGTGTGCGACGTTGGATGAAGCCAGAGGACCCCATGGGCTCGGGCACTCGGTGCGGCACCATCGGATGCAATCAGAGTCAGCACGTACCGGCCCGCAGCGATCCGCGCAGTGGCTCCGGTGGCTGAGCTGCCGGCTGAGAACTCGCAGGCCGCCGCGAGGGCGCTGTCAGCGGGTTCCTCCGTGAGAGCTCGCGCATGCTCTGCCGGTGGCGGCGCGCACGCCATGAGTACAGCAGGCAAGAAGAAAGCTGATCGCATGAGATAGAACCGGCCCGAGCCGGCGGACGTTGCAGGTGAGCTATACGGACCGTCAGCTCCAACAAGGCGATCCGTCGTATCTTTCGCCCGCTGGGGCGTCCCCGCAATTCTCTCGCTCATCGGCAGAACTCCACTCACACGCGCTTCGACGCGCTGATCACCGGTCTGAACCACTCGATCTTCCGGCGGAACGCTTCATCCTACCCTCCACGCCTTCACCCGCGATCAGCCTTCCTCCCGGCTCGCGCGACTGCCGAGCTGCCCCAAGTCGCATACGCGTACAGCGTCCTGTTCACACCACCACCCGCCGTCTTGGTACCAGAGCGGATGCTTTACGTGACGCGGGCATGCCGGCCAGCACGTGTCGATATACTCGTCGTGGAACACCTGCTGGACGTCGTCCACGAGCTTCACATGCGGATCATCGATGTCAAGCTGCTCCGCATTGCGGGCAAGGTCCGCAACCAGGCCGCGGTGCTGCTCTCCGCGGGTGCTCACCACGTCGCGCTCCACACGAGCGAGGAAAGGGGCCGGAATCTTGGGCATGGCTACGTGTGATGTGTGCGGGAGCCGCCGAACGACCAGGCTCAGGCGGGTGGGGCGGCTGGTTGCCTACTCCAGAACGATGCCTGGCCGCACGTCGCCTGCAACCCGGCGTTCGGTGTCAATCAGTTGCGGTTCCAGGGAAAAATGCCTCGCGGCGCTGGATACTTCCGCTCCCACATGTATGGGTACTCGCTGGAGCCGACCTCGTACTGAACGAGTACCCACCTGGCACCGTTCCAACGAAGGAGGCCGACTACGTTGTCCGTGCAATTCTCACCGCAGTCTACCCGTTCGTTGTACCTCCACATCACCGGGCCGCCGCTCGGGGATGTAGGTACCGTCTGTACGAAGGCCCAGCCGTTCTGCACGTGGAGGCGCACCTGCGTAAAGAGCAACGGCTCCCGAATTGCGCGCTGAATCGGTGGCCGAAGCGCGTCCATGATCGCAGTTCGCTCAACACTGCCGCGCACCGGCGTGTACGGCTGGCTTTGCGCTGCGGCTGTGTTGGTGCTGGCGAGTGTAATGGCGAGCAGCAGCGGGAGAAACCACTCCAGATTTCGCATTAAGGTACGCGCTGGTAAGGGGAAGATGGAGGACAGGCACAAAGTAGGGGGTGAACTGCCGAGATCCTGCCTAAGTAGACGGAATTCCGGTGTGCACGCAAGGGCCACGTCGATGTAGTTGGTTCGCTGCAACCACTTGCCGCGACTTGGGGAAGGTACGGAGATGAAGACGTCTCTGTGCCTCTGTGTCTCTGTGTGAGGAAAGCAGTTACCCCGCCACCCCGTCCCCCCGCAGCACCTGGGTCACGGTGCTGCGGACCCCGCTCGACTATCCCGGTCCGGCACGGACGCCGAGAACCCCGGCGGCAAGCCGGTGCCGCTGATTCCATTCTAGCGCCGCCAAGCCGCCAACGAAGAGCGCCTCGCCGACGAGGTGAGCGAAGCCGAACACGGTAGCCTGCTCCCAGAACCGCGCCACCATCCCCAAGCACACCAGAACCCACGTCGCGTTGGCGTACACCAACAGCTTGATCAGGGACATCGGTCGCCCGACTCGGCGGGCCAGGGAGAAGGAGTACGCGGCGTAGAGCAGGTTAGCCGCGCCCATGAACGGCAGGATCTCCCGCGGCAACCCGTACAAGCGGCTGAGCCATGGGCTCAGCACGACGACCATTACCGCCGCGACAGCTCCCGCGGTGCAGTCGATCCAGAGTAACCTGCGAAGTATGAACACCTGGTTTTTCTCCGCTCGTGATTGTCAGCGCAGAGCGCCCCAGACAAATGGGCTCACACAGAGACACAGAGGCGCAGAGAACTTCATCTCTGTGCCTCTGTGTCTCTGTGTGAGCAAAGCAATTACCCCGCCGCCCCGTCCCCCCTCAGCACCTCGGTGGCGGTGTTGGCGGAGCGCGCCTCCAGCAGCGTCTCCAGCGCGCGCTCGCGGAGGTTGAAGGTGTAGCCCGCGTCGACGATGCCCACGCGCTTCGGCAGCTGCAACGATTCGTCAGCTCGCAGGCGGCACGGGCCGTCGCTTTGGTCCCACCGTGCGCTTGACCGTGACACGTGGCTCCGGCGTGTCACCATCCGCCCGCGACGCTGCGGCCACGGCTGCCAGGAGCAGCGCACGCACGGCGGGGTCGGCGAGGTCTGCAGGCGCCGTGAGCCGCACGTGACGGATGGCCTTGCCCGTTCCGCGCAGGCGTGCCGCGGGATCGGGCAGCGCGGTGGCCCGGTTGAATCCGAGGTTCACGTGCCCCGCGTAGGCCGCCACGTGCGCGAACGCTTCCTTGTAGCGCCCGGTGAAGCTGAACGCGAGGGCCACGGCGTTGTACCCGTCGTACGCGAGTTCGCGCGCCTCGGGTGCTACCTCAAGCACCGCCGCGCGGGCAGCGAGGGCGAGGTCGCGAATGTCGGGGCCGAGCGCGGCGAGGAACCCGAGGTACGCCGGATCAGCGGAATGTGGCACCAGCACCTCGTGGCGAGAACGGTGGGTGGAGCTGCTGAAGTGCCCGTTGCGAGCTGACGTCTAAGCTTCAGGCGCGGGCGGTCGCGCCGCGCCTCCGGAGCATCCTTCGGCAGGCCGCCTGTCGCCTGCAAGCGGTTGTTCGGCGGCAGATCGGACGATCCGCGGAGGAGAACCCGCTCAAGCGGTCAAACTCGAGGCTCGGCGGGGTAGCAGGGACGCAGACGACGATTACGCCTGGACCGCTGGCGTGCCTCGCGCAGCTCCTCGCAGATCCCACAACTCCTTGGCTGCACGTGCGAAGATGTATGTGAGCACGATCGACCAGAGAAGACCGTTGAACACACCGCCCAGCAAGCGCGTAAGGAGAAAATAGCCGAGAAGTACCGCCGCAGCAGGAAACTTCCGCTTATAGACGCCGAAGCTAAGCGCGAAGAAGATCATCCCTTCCAGAGTGGCTGCCCAAGCGTTCGGCTCGCTGCCCGCCATCCGGATAGCGCCAGGGATGAAGTTCAGCGCGCCTATGGCAGCGGCACCGATGTAGGCAAGCTGGATGTGGCGATCACGATGGCTCTGCTGGATGTGCTGACCGAAGCTGCGGCGCATGGCACGTTGATGAGGTGAGTAGGTGGGTACGTGGCTTTCGGGGAAGTCGCCGCCAAACGGTTCAGCTCAGGCGCGTGCGGCCGCTGGTGGTCGACTCGGGAGCTATGCCTGGCCGCACGTCGCCTGCAGCGCCGTGTTCGCCCCGGGAAACCGGCGAGCGGAGCGCTGTGGCCAAACACTGTAGCCAGCGGCGCGGCGAGGGACCCCCAAGATCTGGCCGTGGGTTATAGGCGCAGCCGAACTGCCCGTAGAGCACCTGCTCAAGCACCTCCTCTCCCGGGTATTCTCGGAGCAATCGGTCGATCTCGTCCGCGGCACCGGCTGCGGCTGCCGGTGTGCTGTCCCGTCGGAACACCGTAAGAACATCCGGCCAATCGGAACCCTCCACATCCCAGTCTTGGTGGAAGTACCCCGCGAGCAGACACCACAGGGCAGGATAGCGTTCAGCGATGGCGGCTTCCATAGGGGGTGAGATCGGGGGGGCGGCTAGCGCTACAACACGCGATCGACGCCGAACGTTTGAGCACCAGGCGCGGGCAGGCAACCCCGGGTCTACTGTCCCCACGATGTTTGCTGCCCGTCGCCTGCTTGCTGTAGTTCGGCGGCGGCAGGACGTGTACTGGTACTGGCGGTGATCGTGGTTACCACGGTTCGACCTCGGTGGTTGCCGGCTCACGGACTTGAAGTTCGGGTGTGTAGCCCGGCGATGGGCGCGTCACTGCGGAAGGAACGCGAAGCGGTAGCCAAGTGTCGCTCGGTCCCCGCCCCCATTCGGATTCTTGATGTTCAGGCGATACCGCCCCGCCGGCAAGGTGATATCCCGGAGCAACTCGCCATTTACGTTTACGACACTGTTCCAGCGTTCCCCGCCGGTGCGGTCGTCGCGCAGAATGGCGAGTACCGCGTCCGAAGGGCCGGTAAAGGGTGCGTCCCAGAGGATGCGCAGCCTTGTCTGTGCACCGAGATCGAAGGTGTACTCGTCGATATCGCCCGCAGGATATAGGGGCTCGGCCGAGACCGTCTCGCCAGGGACATACGCTGCGGAGCGACCCTCCGGGCGAGTGTCGATGGCGAAGATCCGCACTCCATAGGGCTCCTGTGTGCGACCCGGGTATCTCAACATGGCCTCGCCTTCCACCGTCAGCTGATAGGTGGCCGCTTCCAGGGCTATGCGGCCAGTCGACCGCCCGTCCAGAGCGGGTGAGCCGGCATAGGTGGAAGTGTAAGCTGGCTGCGTCGCCCCGGATGGGCGCAGCGACGCGATACTCCCGGAGTTGGTTTCGGGCTGTCCCAGGAAGATGTTCACCGTGCGTCCGGCCTCCCCAGCGAAGGTGAACACGTCCAGGTCACCTGGGCGGTCGATGCGCTCGCCGGTCACCGTCTGGCCCACCTGCAGCGAACCGGGCACGTGCTCCGGTGCGGCGGAGACGGTGTACGCCTCCAGCGTGTACGAACCCGTCCCCAACTGCCTGTTGTCCATCGACAGTCCGCTGATCCGCAGCGTGTACGCACCGGTGTATGGAAGCGGGGTGCGTACGCTGTACTCCACCGTGGGGGTGTAACTCCCGCTCGTGGCCGTGGAGGACAGTCTCGCTCCCTGCGCCGGCACCAGCTCCGCGAGGATGGCCCCGCGGACCGTTCCCACGCCGGCCAGGTGGATCACCACGTACTGCCCGGCAGTGCCCTGGAAGGGGAATTCGTCCACGTCTCCCGGCCGATCGATTGCGCTGGGCACCGGCGCAGCGTCCAGACGCACCGGGCCGCCGGTTTCCGGCCGCCGGTCCACCGGATACAGCTCGAAGCGATACCGGCCGGTGGCGCCGCTCCGGGTCCCAGCCGCAGGCCCGTAGACGCGCACCCTGTACTCGCCGTCCGCTGGAAGGGCGATCCGCCCCGTGCCTCGGTCGTCAAGCGACGTGGTGACGGAGTCGATCCCAAGACTCGCGACCAAAGCCTCTCCACGCAGTAGTTCCACGTTCAGCCCGGCGGACATCCCGGACTGAAGCTGAACCATGAGGTTCATCTCCTGTCCAGAGCGGCCGGTGAAGGTGAACTCGTCCACGTCCCCCACGCCGTCGATGGCATCGCTGGCCACTGCGCCCAGCGCGAGCGACGCAGGCCCCTCCTCCGGCGCCCGGTTCACCACGTCGAGTCGAAGACGGTAGGGACCTCCTGTCTCGCCGGACCCGGTGCTCCCCAGGCGCACGAGATAGGTCCCGGTCCGGGTGAGCACGACCCGTCCCGTGGACCACTGTTCCAACTCCGCAGAGTGCGACAATATGTACATCTCACGCACCACCTGCCCGGAAGCCGAGTCGACGAGCTGGACGTGCATCCGGCCCCAGTCGCTCGGGCCGACCTGCGCGAATACCACCCATTCCTGCCCCGTTTGCCCCGCGATTCGAAACTCGTCCACGTCCCCTTCCACCTCAAGCCTCTCGCCCTCCACCGTCTGCCCCGGTGTAAGGGCGGCTGGTACGTTTTCCGGACGCGGGTCGCGCACGAAGAGGCGCATGGAATACGCCCCTCGGTAGGTACCTCTCTGTCCCCGGACTCGCACACGCATGCGGGTACCTTTCTCGGGTGCTACCCACTCGGAGGCCTGCGTGACCAACGCCGTGTCCGTTCCCGCGCTGGCAACGCGGGCACGTACCTGATCGTTGCTGTCGAGCAACTCGGCGATGAGCGTGTCCGCCGCGGAGCCACTACGCGCCTGCAGCAGGAGGCGGAAGTCGGCGTCGGGAGGGCGCACGTCGAAATAGTCTGTTTCGCTGGAATCGAGCGTCCCTTCGACGGCCTGGTCGGCGCGCACCTCTGAGGCGTCGTCACTGTTACCGGTCGGTGAGTCGCACGAGGCCAGGGAGACAGCAGCACACAAGAGGATCGCGGTACGTAGGATGGTGATCACGATTGCACGGGAAGAGACGATAGGAGGGATCCGCAAATCTAGGAACAAACTCGAGCCGCGCTGGCCGATCAGCCGCAAACTGCTGCTGGATGCGCCCGGCGAACTCCCGCGCGCCTTCGGCAGTGAAGAGCGGAGAGAGCGTGTGGCGAACGACTCTCTGGTCGGCCAACACGATGTAAATCGCGTCCTCGTCGCAAGGGCGGACAGGCCGCGGATGGAGCCGCTGGGTCGCAGTGGTCATCCCGTCCATCCGATTGTGCACACGCAGTTCCCCCGGGGCGTGTGGACGCCGAACGTCAAGGATAAGCCGCGTGCGGCCGAGGTAGAATGGCGGTCAGTAAAATGGTTGGCCGCACGTGGGCTTCATCCGCTTGTTCGGCCACGACAGTCGAGGCGACGCGCAAGCAGTGAACGAAGCTGCGGCTCCAAACGCTCTTGGTTCACGTAATCGGGCTCGTCGAGCTCCATCATCCAAATAGTGTCTGGATCGTGGGGCAGCACTGCCGCGAGTCGATCTAGGGCACGTTCGATGATCGTGCGAGCGCGTGCCTCGCAGTCCGGGGTGGCGCTCCCAGACATCAGCGGCAGTCCCCCTCCTGCGAGGGCCGAATGAGGAGCACACTGTCGACCAGCAACTCGCGTTGGTAGTGCTCAGGAATTCCCTCATCACTTCGCAAACTGTCGAGCGCTACACCAACAACCTCGGTGTAGAGCGGGCTCGTTCGCTGCTTGCCAATGGTGCGATTCGGTACAGCGTTTGCGAGTTTCGCGTGATTGTCGACGTAGAGCAGCTCTTCGGAGTTGCACGGCTGAAAATGACTCTGCGAAAAGTCCAGCGTGTAGTAGCCCCGGATCGTACCGGGGACTGTGTCCAACTCTGGCTGGCTTGGTGCCACCTGGGCCTGAGAACCACCCTGTGCATTCTCGCCCGATCCACACCCCGTAGAAAGGCCCGTTAGTAGAACCGTAGCCACAAACCCACTCGGGTAACGCCAGTACCGCATGATTGCCTACTCCTGTGATCAGGGCTGTGATACCGACGGTGCGAGGCCGAACTACTTCCTAAGTAGACAAAATTCCGCTATGCACGCAAGGGCTATGTGGGTTTTCCGAGCCGTTTGCAATCACTTGCCGCGGTTCTGCGAGTGATGTGCTGCGGAATCACCGCGTCCCAGGCAACACGCAGCGGGCGGTTCGGCGCCGCGCCCGCATCCAGCCGTCCCGTAGTCGCTTAGGCGCGCGGGAGCGGACTGCGTCCTGATATGTGCGCGCGCTGGCGAGATAACGCTCTTGTGTGATGCGTTATCTGGATCAAAGCTACTCGCGGGACCCTCCCCTACCACAAACCGCCCGCAGATCCCCGCTCTTCCGCTGCTGGACCAGGTACGACAGACCGCTCGCCTCCGGCACCTGAGCTTGCGCAGCGAGCGGGCGTACGCGAGCCGAGTGTCCAGCATGGGCGCGAAAGGCTTGACGCGTGGGTTGTGGTTGGCGGGACGGCGCGAGATGGGCTCACACAGATGTGAGTTCCCCAAACTCTGTCGCCGATCCTCTCTAAACTCTGGCGCGATTCAGGATCACTGACCTTATCTTTTTCGCCGTTCCGTGCAGGGCTGCTGCCCACCGCCGGCCGGCGAGGGAGGATGATCCGGATGATCGACAGACACGCCGTACAGGCCCTGGTACGCTCGGGCCTCTCCACGAAGGACATCGCAGCGCAGATGGGCATCTCCGTGCGTTCCGTGCAGCGGATCGCGAAGGAGCCGCCCGTCGAGGAGCCGGATGACGAGCGGGCGCGCAGCGAGCGCCGCGTCGGCCGTCCGCCCCTTCCCGATCGCATCCCACAGCGGCTGCGAGAGCTCGTCGCTGAGGATCCGCAGGCGCCGCCGCTGGAGGTGCTGCGCCAGCTCCGCGAGGAAGGCGCCACGCTGGGCGAGAGCACGTTCTACCGCATCTTCCGCATCGAGAAGGCGAAGCTGCCCTCGGAGCTGATGGTGCGCTTCGAGGGTGTGCCCGGCGAGTTCGCGCAGTTCGACTTCGGGGTGGCGGACGTGCGGCTGCTGGACGGGCGCACAAAGCGCATCCACTTCGCCGCCTACCGGCTCAAGCACTCGCGCTGGGTGTGGGTGGTCGTCGTCCCCGACGAGCGGGTGGAGTCGCTGGTGCGCGCGCTGCTCGCCGCCTTTGAGCACTCGGGCGGCGTGCCTCTGCGGGTCGTCTTCGACAACCCGAAGACGGTGGTGCTCCGGCGCGACGAGAACGGCCGCCCCGTCTGGAACCAGACGCTTGCGCAGGTGGCCATCGACTACGGCTTCACGATCGAGCTGTGCACGCCCCGCAGCCCCGAGCAGAAGGGCGCGGTGGAGAACCTGGTGGGGTGGGTGAAGAAGAGCTTCTTCCGCGCCCGCCGCTTCGCCGACCTGGAGCACGACCTCCCGCGCCAGCTGGTGGAGTGGCTCACGTCCGGCAACGAGGAGCGCCCCTCCCGCGCCACCGGCGCCGTCCCCGCCGAGCGCATGGAGGCGGAGCGGCGGCGGATGAAGCCGCTTGCCGTCCCGCCGGCCGAGTATGCCCTGCGCTTCCCGGTCCAGGTCGGCCCCACGGCCATGGTGGAGTTCCAGGGCATCCGCTACGCCATGCCGCCAGGCGCGTGCGGCATCCCCGCCACGCTGCACCTCTACCCCGACCGCGTGCGGATCTCGACCGCCGGCGGTCGCTTCGAGGCCACGCACCCGCGCTTCCCCCGCGGCGGGACCAGCTACCTCGCCGGCCAGCGGGCCGAGCAGCTCGCTTCCGTCGCCGGTGCCCGCAAGCGGCTCTACTTCATGCGCGAGCGCATCCTGGAGCTGGGCCCCGTCGGCGAGGGCTACCTCACCGAACTGATCCACGCACGGCCGCACACCTGGAAGGCCGACGTGGAGCGGCTCTTCGCGCTCCTGGAGGAAGTGGGCGAGGAGCGCTTCCTGCGGCTCCTGCAGCGCGCGCTCTTCCAGCGTCTCTATGGCGCCGAGTACGTCGTGCGCTCCGCCCGGGAGGTGGCCTCGTGAGCGCGGCCATCGGCACGGGCGACCTGGACGCCATGCTCAAGCGGCTCCACCTGCCCACCATCCGCCGCCTCTACGCCGAGCTCACGCTCCGCGCCGAGGCCGAGGGGATGAGCTACCGCGATTTCCTGGAGATCCTCGCCGCTGAGGAGATCGCCCACCGCGCCCAGACCCGCATCACCCGCTCGGTGAGGAGGGCGCGCTTCCCCTACCTGCGCACCATCGATGAATTCGACTTCACCTTCCAGACTTCGGTGCGCATGCAGATGCTGGGCACGCTGCTGGGTCCCGAGCTCGTCAGCGAGGGCCGCTCCGCCATCTTCTCCGGCCCGCCCGGGCGCGGCAAGACGCACCTCGCCGTCGCCGTCGCGTACCGCGCCATCCAGAACGGCTCCGAGGCCTTCTTCACCTCCGCCGACGAGCTGATCGGCGCCCTCTCCCACGCCGCACTCACCGGACGCTTGGAGGCGGCGCTGGAGCCCTACGTGCACCCGCACGTCCTCGTCATCGACGAGCTCGGCTACCAGAGCTACGCCGCGGACGCGGCCAACGTGCTCTTCCGCGTCGTCAGCATCCGCCACCTCAAGCGCCGCTCCACCATCGTCACCACCAACAAGCCCCTGGCGGCGCTCGGCCAGGTGCTGCATGATGCCGATCTCGCCGAGGCCATCCTCGACCGGCTCCTGGAGCGCGGCACCCACTACGTGCTCCGAGGCCGCTCCTACCGCACCCGCAACCACAGAGAGGAACTCACCCAAGACGCCATCTCTGACGCAGCGTAGCTCCCCCTGGCGCGCCAGAGTTTAGAGAGCAACCGCGACAGCTTTCAGAGAACCCACACGTCCAGGTTGAGCACCAGGTAGATTATCGACGTCCCAATGGCCAAGCTCCCCATCCCAACTCGCTCCAGGTTGGGGTACACCTCCCGGAATCGGTGTAGCCGGGATCCACCTCTTTCCGCGAGTGGCACCGCTACCTGCAGGGGTGCTTCCGCCGCTAGCGGGTTTCCACGTTCTTCCCCCCGGGAGTTTAACTGGAGGGCCCCCTTTGGGCTCAGGACAGATCATTGGCCTGCCCTGCGCGCCCTTGCAAGGCTTCAGACCATAAGGATCAGAATAAACCGATGCTCCAGCGACAAAAGGAGATCTACGGCCGTCCGCCGCGGCAGGCGGCACTCGACGGCGGCTTTGGCTCGAAAGAGAACTTGAGGGCGGCCAAAGACCTCGGGGTAGCGGACGTGTGCTTCGCGAAGAAGCGCGGGCTCAAGGTGCCGGACATGGTGAAGAGCATGTGGGTATACCGGAAGCTGCGGGACTTCCGTGCGGGCATCGAGGGGATGATCTCGTTCCTGAAGCGTGCCTTTGGGCTGGACCGCTGCACCTGGCGTGGGGAGCTGTCCTACCAGAGCTATGTCCGGAGCGGAGTGCTGGCGGCCAACCTGCTGACACTCGCACGGCACACGCTGGCCTGACCGGATCGGAGGCGCCCCGGCGGGTCACCCCTGAGGTGGAGTGTGCCCGAACGCGGCTTGGCCCTGCGTCTCCGACCCAAACGGAGCGGAATCGCATTGGCCGATCGGCTCGCGATGCCTCGCAACCGCTCCGCGCGCCGTTTGCACGGCCACCCGGAACGCGCTTTTCCGCTGTTTTCGACGGCAACTAGTCTAAAGTCTGCGCTCGAGAAGCCGTCGCCCTGATTACATCGGAGAACAACTCGCGGGTCGAACGTGGGCAGGCGCTCCAAGCGCCTGCCCATGCATGCTCAACCTGTGTAGTCTTGAAACGCGAATCTGGAGATGCGTTGCGTCTTTAGACTGTACTCCGCGCGAAAGAAGCCCCGCCCGCCATCGCATACGTTTATGACGCTCTCTCCGAACCTCCGGATAACGCTCGCAACTTTAACCGACTGGGGCACCGCCAGTGTGTCGAAGGTAACGGCGCGGGTCAGATAGTTTTGACTTACGCCCCGGATAAATACCAACTTCTCACCACCTCGGTATAAGCCGAGGTACTGGCGGGAGTATTTCTGGAGTGCGTCAGCCGTCGCAATCTCCGAAGCCTCAGTTTGGAGGTGCTCGTTCAGTCCGAGCTCGATCACCCTAAGCTCCGCATCGGATGGAACCCACAGGCTGTCCGCCTCTGCCATCGATCCGTCACAATAGGTCAGAAGCCTCTGCCCCTCGGAGGCCGGCAGTACGACGCCGACGGCGGGCACGGACACCCCGGTTTGCGGGGCATCGTCGGACCCGCCGGCCGCTTGCCGGCAGGCGGCGAGCGTGACGGTCGCGCAGGCTGCCAAGCGCAAAAGAAGGCCCGGCGAGGACCGGTGAGACTGCGCACGTCCGACACTCATGGACAAGCTCCCGCGTAGTTGTCTTTGTGGTTCTCGCGCTGCCCACAGCCCTGCCGAATGCGCCGGTAGTTGTTCTCGGCTGCAACCGAAGGTCCATCGTGTTGCCCCCCCTTCGAACTGGACTCGGCACCCCCTAGCTCGTGGGTAAGCACGCGTACGGGATCTCGGCCTTCAGTATCGACGTTGACTTCCCACATGGTTTGTCCACCACGTTGCCGACCCATCCTGTCGGCACCTTCATAGCCGGTACCGAAGAGCTTGCCCTCCTCAGAATTGAAGTCGTAGGCGCGGACTACGTAGGTGGTCTCTTTGTCCGTTTGCATGCGCACCATCATGGCGAGGATCTGACGCCCTGACTCGCGCACCGTGCCGTCGTTCGACCTCAACGCAGCGCTTGCCCGAATGTATAGCGAGTTCCAGTAGGCGATGCCAAGCTGGCGGTCGCGTGGGTCTCCGCCGAAGACGACGGTTAGTCCGTAGGGATCACTATATGTGAGACTCCTATGTGAAGATAGCCGCCGCAAGGCGGCTTTTTGGGTTCATCGCGGATCTAGTTGCAGGGAGCCCGGGAAGGCGCCCTTGATCTTCAGGATGAAGTAGGCATCATCGCGGAATCCGTACGCCTGGCGCTTGATGACCTTGATCTTG
>CADCTW010000163.1:0-4498 GCA_902805735.1 uncultured Gemmatimonadota bacterium
CCAATGGGACCCTCGGCGCGCGACCAGGAACCCTCCCGTACCTGCGGTCTAACCATCGTCTGCAGGGAAAGCGGGGCCGTCGCCACACGCGGGTTATGGCCCGGCAGCTGATCCTGAAGTACAGCTTGCAGGAGAGTCGAGTGCAGCCTGAGTTCCGCTACGAGGTAATTATCTACTGGAGCGACGAGGATCAATCTTTTCTCGCCGAGGTCCCAGAGCTTCCGGGTTGTGCGGCGGACGGAGCAACGTACGCGGAAGCGATCTCAAACGTGGAAATCATCATCCGCCAGTGGATCGAAACCGCTGAGGTGTTAGGGCGTCCCGTTCCTCAGCCCAAGGGGCGTCTCCACTGCGCGTAGGATTGCTCCGCCCCAAAGGGGATGCGGGGCGTTGCATACTTTCAGCTGCGGAGTGTCCCGCGCAACGGCCCCACACCACTTGGCCGTCGCGTCGTTTCCCTGCTGACGACGTGATGAATCACGCCCCCGCGGTGATCTCCGCGGCACCCCGCTCCCTCCCTCTGTGTCTCTGTGTCTCTGTGTGAGCCTACTGTTCCCGTGCGCTCGATACGGACCAAGTCCGCTGGCGCGTGGAGCTTGTCGGTGCCGGGCTGATCGCGTATCTTCCCGCACTTTCGCGGGGACGTCCCCGATTTCGCCCGACCCTTCCACAGCGCAGAACATCGTGGCCCATCGCCAGCTTTTCACCTCGGAGTCGGTGACCGAGGGGCATCCCGACAAGATCGCGGACCAGATCTCGGACGCCGTCCTCGACGCGATCCTGGAGAAGGACCCCAACGGCCGCGTGGCCTGCGAGACCCTCGTGACCACCGGCGTGGCCGTGGTGGCGGGCGAGATCACCACCGACACCTACGTGGACATCCCCGGGATCGTCCGCGGGACCCTTGCGGGCATCGGCTACACCAACGCCAATTTCGGCATCGACGCGCACACCTGCGCGGTGATGACCACCATCGACCGCCAGTCGCCGGACATCGCGCAGGGCGTGGACACGGGCGGCGCGGGCGACCAGGGGATGATGTTCGGCTACGCGTCGGACGAGAACGACGCGCTGATGCCGACGCCGATCCTGCTGGCCCACCGCCTGGCCGAGCGGCTGGCCGAGGTGCGCAAGAACGGAAAGCTGCTCTGGCTGCGCCCGGACGGGAAGACGCAGGTGACGGTGGCGTACGAGGACGGCCGCCCGGTGCACATCGACACCATCGTGGTGAGCACGCAGCACGGCGAGGACGCCTCCAACGATGAGATCCGCCAGGCCATCGTGGAGCACGTGATCACCCCCGTGCTCCCGGCCGAGCTGTACGACCCCGAGCGCTGCACCTTCCACATCAACCCCACCGGGCGCTTCGTGATCGGCGGCCCGCACGGCGACGCGGGGCTCACGGGCCGCAAGATCATCGTGGACACCTACGGCGGGATGGGCCGCCACGGCGGCGGCGCCTTCAGCGGCAAGGACCCCACCAAGGTGGACCGCTCGGCCGCGTACGCCGCCCGCTGGGCCGCCAAGCACGTGGTGGCCGCCGGCCTGGCGCGCCGCTGCGAGATCCAGCTGGCCTACGCCATCGGCGTGGCGCAGCCGGTGTCGGTGCGCGTGGACACCTTTGGCACCTCGCAGGTGGACGAGGAAGCGATCGAAAAGGCCCTGCAGGAAGTCTTCGACTTCACCCCCAAGGGCATCATCGAGGCCCTGAACCTGCGCAGCGCCATCTACCGCCCCACGGCCGCCTATGGCCACTTCGGCCGCGCCTCGGTGCAGGGCGGCAACGGCAAGCCGGTGACGCTCTTCCCCTGGGAGAAGACCGACCGGGTCGAGGATCTGCGTACGGCTGCGAAGGCGTGAGAACAGCAGTCTCACACAGAGGCACAGAGACACAGAGAGACTCCTCTGTGTCTCTGTGTCTCTGTGTGAGCCCTTGAGGTGATCATGATCAAGCTGAAGGTTCAGAGCCTGGGGCTGGACCAGGCCAACAAGTCGCCGGTGGTGCTGCTGCAGGAGGCCGAGGGGGAGCGCGTGCTTCCCATCTGGATCGGCCCGGCGGAGGCGAGCGCCATCGCAATGGAGCTGGCGGGGATGAAGTTCTCGCGCCCGCTCACCCACGACCTCTTCCCCTCCATCATCACGGGCCTGGGCGGCCGGGTGACGAGGGTGCTGATCACGCGCGTGCAGGACAACACCTACTTCGCCGAGCTGGTGATCCAGCGCGGCGACGAGGTGTTCACGGTGGATGCGCGCCCGTCGGACTCCATCGCTATCGCGCTGCGCACCCGCGCCGAGCTCTTCGCGGACGAGGAGCTGCTGGACGGGTCCACTTCCATCGTGGTGCAGGGGGGCGACCTCCCCGACGGCGGCGGGACGACGGACCCCATGACGCCGCCGGAGCCTGGCCTTCCGCCCGACGAGCTGAAGGAGTACCTGCGCAAGCTGAACCCCGAAGACCTGGGACGCTTCAACCCGTGACCGACCGCATCCGCGGGGCGGCGCGCCGCAAGGCCGGCCGCCTCGCTTTCGTTTTCGCCCTCGCCCTCGCCGCGCCCGCCTCCGCGCAGACGCTGGCGGGCACCGTCACGCGCGCCGGCGCCCCCGCCCCCGGGCTGGAGGTGGAGCTGCACCGCGTCACCCGCAACACGCGCGGGCCCGTCGCCAGGGTTTCCAGCGGCCTCGGCGGCGCCTTCTCCATCCCCCTGCCGCCGGTGCAGGACACGGCGGGGTTCACTGTCTTCTTCGCCACGGCGGTGGCGGACGGGGTGCGCTACTTTGGGCCCGTGGTGCACGGCGGGGCGGGGGACACCCGCTACCGCATCGAGGTGTTCGATACCACCACTTCGCGCGCCACGGTGGACTCCGTGCACGTCACCCGGCGCGACGTGGTGATGATCCCCGGCAGCGAGGGCGGGTGGGAGGTGGCGGAGCTGGTGCGGGTGGACAACCGCGCCCGCCGCACGCTGGTCCCGGACGCCACGCGCCCCCTCTTCGGCATCGCCATCCCCCGCGGCAGCACCGCCTTCGAGGCGGGCGACGGCGGCGATGGCTCCGGTTCGCCGCAGGCGGGCCCGCGCCAGGCGGCGGGCGAGATCGTGCGGGTGGGCGACCGCGTGTGGGTGGCGGCGCCGCTGGTGCCGGGGGAGCGCGACTTCATCTTCCGCTACCGCCTCCCCCCCAGCCCGCAGCAGGCCACACTGCCGGTGGAGCACGCCACGGACTCGGTGAACCTGTACGTGAGGCAGCCCTCCCCCGACATCGAGGTGGCGGGGCTGGGCGATTCGCGTCCCTTCGCGGTGGAGGGCGACCAGTTCCTGCTCTACACGGGCGCCGGGGTGCGCGCGGGGAGCAAGGTGGGGCTGGACTGGCGGGGGCCCACGCCGTCGCCGGTGGACCCGCGCTGGGCGGCGCTGGGGCTGACGGCGATGGTGCTGGCGGCGGGGGCGTGGCTGGCGGTGCGCCGGGGCCGCGAGGCGGGCGCGCGGGGCGGGTGAGCCCGTGGCGCTCGTCAGCACGGGGGCGCTGGTCCTCCAGACCTTCCCGTACAGCGAGACGAGCAAGGTGCTGCGCCTCTACACCCGCGAGTACGGCCTGCGCTCGGTGATCGCCAAGGGCGCGCTCCGCCCCAAGAGCCGCTTCGGCGGCCTGCTGGAGCCGTTCACCGAGGGCACCGCCACCTTTTACATGCGCGAGGGCCGCGACCTGCACACCCTCTCCGGGTGGGACCTGGTCCGCGCCCGCCAGGCGCTGGGCCGCTCGCTGAGCGCCTTCGCGGGCGCCTCCCTCCTGGGCGAGGTCGTCCTGCGCGCCGCCACCGAAGAAGCCCACCCCGACATCTACGCCGCCCTGGCGCACGCCTGGGACGGCATCGCCGCCGCCCCCACCGCCACCCAGGCCGAGCGCGCCGTGCTTTCCGGCGCCTGGAAGCTGGTGTCGCTGCTGGGCTTCGAGCCCCAGACCGACGCCTGCGTCGTGTGCGGCCGCCCCGTGGCCCCCGACGAGCCCGTGCGCTTCGACAGCATGGCGGGCGGCGTCGCCTGCACCCGCTGCCGCCCCGTGGGCCGCGTCCTGGACCCCGCGACCCGCGCCGACGTGGCCCGCATGTCGCGCGGCTACGTCCCGCCCTCCCTGGCGCGCCCCGGCGCCCACCGCGCCCTCCTGCGCGCCTTCCTGGAAGCCCAGCTCGCGCACGACCGCCCGTTCCGCTCGCTGGAGCTGTTCCTGGAGCACGCGCCCGAGGACTGATTTGGCCTCACACAGAGACACAGAGGCACAGAGATGAAGTTCTCTGTGCCTCTGTGTGAGCCCCGTTTTTCAGATCAGTTGTTCAGTGCGCCTCTCCAATGCGGCGCGTACCTCGCGCTCGCTTTCGGAGATGTCCGCCAGGGCGCCCGGGTCATGGCCGAACTCATCGCGCAGCTCTCGACAGCGTTCGAGCCAGGCGGTGAGCTTCTCGAGCGGGGCGAACGCGCGGCTCGGAGCGTCGATCATCAATCGT
>CADCTW010000163.1:4508-14588 GCA_902805735.1 uncultured Gemmatimonadota bacterium
CTCGCGGCAGCCGGGGCACTGCCCCTGCCACTTGGCCGTCTCCGTGCCGCAGTCGCGGCAGAAAAACGCGGTCTTCGTCTTCGCCATCGCTCCCGTGTCTCCGCTGGGGCTCGTCTGCAATGATACCCCGCTCGCCCCCGCGGGTGCGGGCTTTCCGGCCCGCCGCCACACCTTCGCCACCGCTAGCACCGATCTGCATTCGGCATGTCATCGATGCGGCGCAGAGGCGGAACAACGGGGACGAGGGTACCCCTAGCGTGCGCGAAGGGACACTTTCTTGCATGGGCGGATGTTCGGAACCTCCACCGCAAACCGGGAGAATGCAATGCCGCAGAAGGGCGAAGACAAACAGGTGCCGCCAGACCAGCGCTCGCGGGGGCTCAACCACGAGCACCCGGAGGGACAGGCGAACGAGCGGAACCAAAAGACTCAGACCGGAGCCAGCGAGCCCAGACCACCTGCCAAGCAGGCCGGCGGGTAAGTGGCAGCGGCTGATCGGGTCGGCACCGCGAGGGGATAAATCCCCCCGCTGAGAATACGGGAAGCCCGCTGAAGCGGGCTCCCCGTGGTTCCACCCGGGCGTTTCAACGCCCGGCGGCCTCACACAGAGACACAGAGGCACAGAGATGAAGTTCTCTGTGCCTCTGTGTCTCTGTGTGAGCCGCTGTTCCCGCGAGGCGCGGAGTCTGCACGGGCCCACCCCGCACCCCGAACCGGAGCGCGTCTTTGCTGCCCATCAGCGACGAGAATCCCACAGAGATCCGCCCCGTGGTGACGGTGGCGCTGATCCTCCTGAACGTGTACGCGTGGTTCCAGCTCCAGGGGGCGGGGACGGAGATGGCGCTTGAGGCATCGGTGATGCACTTCGGGACCATCCCGTGCGAGATCACGGGCGCGTGCCCCGCGGAGGGGCTCTCGGGCGGGACGATCCTGACGTCCATGTTCATGCACGGGAGCTGGGAGCACATCATCGGCAACATGCTGTTCCTGTGGGTTTTCGGGAACAACATCGAAGACTCCATGGGGCACCTGCGCTTCCTCGTCTTCTACCTGCTCTGCGGGGCGATGGCGGGCGGGGCGCACATCTTCTTCAACCTGGCGAGCCCGGTGCCGGCGGTGGGGGCCAGCGGCGCCATCAGCGGGGTGATGGGGGCCTACATCGTCCTCTATCCCCACGCGCGGGTGCGGACGTGGTTCCCCCCCATCTTCCTCTTCCACGTGCGCGCCATGTTCTTCCTGGCCTACTGGTTCATCCTGCAGCTGGCGATGGCGGCGGTGGAGGTGGGGAGCGAGGCCGGGGAGCAGGGGGGCGTGGCCGTGTGGGCGCACGTGGGCGGCTTCGTCGCCGGGGTGGCGCTGGTGAAGGTGTTCGAGAACCGCACCCTCACCCACGCCCGCCGCGCCAAGATCCAGCTCACGCCGCACGAGGTGGCGCGGGCCCGCCCCTGGCTGTAGAATACCCCACGGGGCGGCGGACCCTTGTGACGGGTGGTGCACGGCGACGTGGGCCGCCCGTTCGTGCATCCGGAGCCCGCCCCTCCTTGCAACCCGCACCCGGCGAGGACCATGGAAGTGACGAGAGAGCTGCTGCACCGCCTCCCCAAGGCGGAGCTGCACGTGCACCTTGACGGATCGCTGCGCCCCGAGACGATGCTGGAGCTGGCGGCGGAGTACGGGAAGAAGATGCCCGCGCACGATCCCGACGCGCTGCGCGACTACATGCACGTGCAGGACGCGCGCAACCTGGTGGAGTACCTGGAGCGCTTCGCCATCACCCTGTCGGTGATGCAGACGGGCGACGCGCTGGAGCGCATCGCCTACGAGCTGGCCGAGGACCTGGCGAAGGAGAACGTCCGCTACGCGGAGATCCGCTACTCGCCCATCCTCAACACGCAGGAGGGCCTCCCGCTCACTGAGGCGGTGGACGCCCCGCTGCGCGGCCTGCGCCGCGCGGAGCAGGAGTTCGGCATCGAGACGGCCATCATCATCTGCGGGATCCGCAACATGGAGCCGGAGACGTCGCGCGACCTGGCCGACCTCACGGTGGCGTACAAGGACCGCGGCGTCGTGGCGTTCGACCTGGCGGGGGCGGAGTACAACTACCCGGCCAAGAAGCACAAGGACGCCTTCTACACCGTCATCAACAAGAACATGGCGGCCACCATCCACGCCGGCGAAGCGTACGGCGCGGAGAGCATCCACCAGGCGCTCCACTACTGCAACGCGCACCGCATCGGCCACGGCACCCGCCTCTTCGAGGACCCGGACCTGATGCGGTACGTGAACGACTTCCGCGTCCCCATCGAGATCTGCCTGACCTCCAACGTGCAGACGCGGGCGGTCGCTTCCTTCGAGGAGCACCCGCTGCGCCAGTACTACGACGCCGGCATCGTCCTGAGCCTGAACACCGACAACCGGCTGATGAGCGCCACCACGGTGACCGAGGAATACTGGCGCGCCCACCAGTACCTCGGCTTCACCTGGGACGAGCTGGTGGACCTCTCCCTGATGGGCTTCGACAGCGCCTTCATGCATCGCCCCGAGAAGCTGCGGCTCATGGAGCGGGTGCGGGCGGAGATCGCCGGGCTCTGAAAAGCGGGGCTCACACAGAGACACAGAGGCACAGAGAAAAGATGCTTTTTCTCTGTGCCTCTGTGTCTCTGTGTGAGATTTAAAGGAGGATGCCGACCACGCAAGCCGTCATGAACGAGGCGAGCGTCCCCGCGATCATGGCGCGGAAGCCGAGGCGGCTCAGGTCGCCACGCCGCTCGGGGGCCAGGCCGCCGATGCCGCCGATCTGGATGGCGATGCTGCTGAAGTTGGCGAAGCCGCACAGCGCGTAGGTGGCGATCACGATGGCGCGGTTGGAGAGCTGCTGGCCGCTCTCCAGCATCTGCGCCAGGTGCAGGTACGCCACGAACTCGTTGAGCGCCGTCTTCTCACCGATCAGCACCCCCACCGCCTGCGCGTCCTTCCACGGCGCTCCCATCAGCCACGCCAGCGGGGCGCCGATCCACCCCAGGATCTTCTGGATGGTGATGTCCAGCCCGAACCAGCCGAACACCCCGTGCACGATGCCGTTGAAGAGGGCCAGGAGCGCGATGAAGGCCATCAGCATGGCCGCCACGTTCAGCGCCAGGCTCAAGCCCTCGCTGGCGCCGCGGGCCGCCGCGTCCACCGCGTTGGCGTCCACCTTCTCCAGCTCGATCTTCATGGCGCCGCGTGTAGGCGACTCTTCCGTCTCCGGATACATGATCTTGGAGATGGCGAGCGCGGCGGGCGCCGACATCACGGAGGCGGCGATCAGGTGCCCGGCGATGTCGGGGAAGAAGCCCATCAGCATCCCCACGTACGCCGCCATCACGCCGCCGGCCACCGTCGCGAAGCCGCCGGTCATCACGGAGTGCAGCTCGCTCTTCGTCATCGTCTTCACGAAAGGCTTCACCAGCAGCGGCGCCTCCGTCTGGCCCAGGAAGATGTTTCCCGCGGCGGAGAGGCTCTCCGCGCCTGACGTCCCCATCGTGCGGATCATCACCCACGCGAACGCCCTCACCAGAACCTGCATGATCCCGAAGTAGTACAGCAGGGTCATGAGGCTGGAGAAGAAGATGATGGTGGGCAGCACGCTGAAGGCGAAGAACGCGCCCGTGTTGGCCCACGTCCCGGTGCCGGCGAGGGGTGCCATGGGGCCCCCGGCCGTACCCACCGGCACGTTGTTCAGCACCAGGTTCCCGAAGACGAAGCGCGCGCCCTCGCTGGTGTATCCCAGGAGCGAGGTGAACATCTCGTTGAGCCGCTCGAACACCCAGCGGCCGGGGTACGTCTTCAGGATGAGCAGCGCGAAGACAAACTGCAGCGCGACGCCCCACGCCACCACGCGCCACGCCACGCCCTTGCGGTTTACGCTCATCGCCCAGGCCATGAGGATGAAGACCACAAGCCCCAGCAGGCTGACCGCCCGCTCCGCCATCGTGCCGCCCTGTGCTTCTTCGCGCGCGAGTCTCGCCCGCTGCGCGGCAGACACGTCGCCGGCGACGGCCGGGCCCGGCTGCGTGCCCTCCGCCACGACGCCGCTGGTGGGGTTCTCGCCCTGGCGCGCGGCCTCGTTCACCGGATTCGCGGGATCGCCCGCGGGGGTGGCGGGTGCGGCGGCGGGCGGCGCGGCGCGCGTGGTGTCCTGCGCGGAGGCGTACCAGCCGGCGCCGAGCAGCAGCGCAGCGGCGAGCCAGAGCGGGAGCAGCCACTTCAGGCGTTTCGTTCTCGGAAGGAAGGCCATTCGGGCGTCGGGGGAGGGTGATGGAACGTCGGGTGGATGGGCCCACATTCTACCGAACGGCGTTGCTTCTCGCCACCATTTGTAACAGCGGGTCTCACACAGAGGCACAGAGACGCGGATAGGAACACGCGCGTGTCGAGAATCAGCGCCGGGGCGCCAGCTCGGCCGCCGCGCGCTCCGCCAGCGCCGGCGGGACGATCTCCCAGTTCTTCCGGAACACCTGTTCGGGCGAGATCGACCCGCGCCGCTCGATCTCGGCGATGAGGAGCTCGCGGATCCCCTCGCCGCGGTCGTACACCACCGGCGCGCCGATCAGCATGGAGAACCCGCCGCTCCCGCTCGCGCGGTAGTTGTTGAGGGCCAGGGTGAAGCTGTCCGCGGGCGCCACGTCGCGCCCGCCGCGCTGGAGGCGCACCACGCGCTGGCCGACCGGCTTCGACAGGTCCAGCGCGTAGTCCACGCCGCTCACCACGTCGAAGTTGTAGCCGGGGACGGCGGGGTTGATCACCCGGGCGCAGGCGCCGCCGGGGCAGGGGAGGAAGTACTCCGCGCTCTTTTCGATGTACGCCCGCAGCTGCGCGCCGGAGACGCGGATGGCCTTGAGTGTGTTGTCGTAGACGTAGAGCCCCGCCACGTCCGCCACGGTGATGGGCCCGGCGGGGATGCGCGCGTCCAGCGTGAATGCGGCGGCGCTCGAGAGATCGGCGCCGGACGCGGCCCGCTGCACCTCGTTGATCAGGTCCAGGATGGGCGTGTCCTGCGTGCGCGCCAGCGCGGACGACCACGGGGTGCTGGAGGTGCCGATGCGGCGCGCCACGTACTCCCGCGTGCGGCGGTGCGCCGTGGCGAGCGCGGCCTCGAAGGCGGGCGACGTCGCGTCCTGGGCCGGGCGCAGGATGCGGCCGCGCTTGGACGAAACACGCCACCCGCCCGCGCCGCGCTCCAGCTCCAGCTCGGCCACGGCCAGGGAGGTGCCCCAGTTCTTGGCCTGCATCACCAGCACGCCGCCGATGGTGGTGTCCGCCACTTCGCGGTGCGTGTGGCCCATCAGGATCACGTCGATGCCGGGGACCTCGCGGGCCATGGCCGACGCCGCGTTCTCCGTGGGGACGCCGGTGGCCGCGGTGTCGTAGCTGGACCCCTCCAGCCCGCTGTGCGCGGCCACGACGACCAGCTCCGCGCCCTGCCGCCGCATCTCGGCCACCACGGGACGCACGGAGGCCACGATGTCGCGGAAGTCCAGCCGGCCGCGCACCTTGTCCCCGTCCCAGATGGCCACGCCCGGCGGAGTGACGGAAGTGATCCCCACCCGCACCGGCGCGCCGCCCACCGTGCGCTCCACGATGGTGAAGGCGCGGTAGGCGTGCTGCGCCGTCCCCGCGCGGAAGGTGTTCGCGGAGAGCCAGGGGAAGCGCGACTGCCGTGCCACCGTGTCCAGGTGCGCGATCCCGTAGTTGAACTCGTGGTTGCCGATGGCGGAGGCGTCGTACCGCAGGAAGTTCATCGCCGTGGCCACCGGGTGCACCTCGCCCGCGGCCAGCCTGGAGTACACGAAATCGAGCGGATTCCCCTGCAGCAGGTCGCCCGACTCCACCAGCACGGTGCGCCCCGGGTTGGCGGCGCGCACGCTGTCGATCTGCGGGACGAGGCGCGCGAGGCCGTGGGCCGTGGCGCGGCCGGTGTAGTAGTCGTAGGGAAGAAGCCAGCCGTGCGTGTCGGTGGTCCCCATCACCACCAGGCGCCCGGCCGCGGGAGGGTTGGCCGGCACCGTGGCGCACGCGCCGGCCAGGGCGAGCGCGGCCACGAAGAGCACTGTCCGATTCATGGAGTCCGTCCACAGGTTGTCTGGAGCATTCGTCCGGCTGGCGTGGTACACGGAAGGGGCGCGAACGCTCCGCGTCTTTGCGCCCGGCGCCGCGTTGGCTACCTTTCGCCGGCCGGGGACCGCGCCTTGCAAGCCGCCCGGCACCACCCGTTCACCCGAGCGATGACCCGAGCGTTTCCGCGGCTCCTGCTGCCGCTACTGATCCTCCTGGCCGCCCCGCTCGCCGCGCAGGTGCCCGACACGGCGCGCCGCCCGCTGGCCGCGCCGGCGGACACCGTGCCCGCGGACACGGCGCAGCCGCGCTACCGCATCTCGCCGCGGGGCGCCTTCCTGCGCTCCCTGGTGCTCCCTGGCTGGGGGCAGTCCGAGATCGGCGCGCCGGAGCGCGGCATCGTCTACTTCGCGCTGGAGGCGGGGAGCCTGTGGATGGTGCTCAAGTCGCAGCACAAGCTGAACCAGGCGTACGACCGGGACGATGTGCTGCGCCGCACCGGCCGCCTCGAGGAGGGGCGCACCAGCGGCCTCGTGCGCGCCCGCCGCAACCAGCGGGAGGACTGGATCGCGCTCTCCGTGTTCTGGCTCTTCTTCTCCGGCGCCGACGCCTTCGTGGGCGCGCACCTGCGCGACTTCGACGCGCAGGTGGGCAGCGCGCCGGGTCCGGGGGGCGGCGTGCAGGTGCAGGGAAGCGTCCCCGTGGGCCCCCGCCGGTGAGCCACGCCCCCGTCGGCGTGTTCGATTCGGGGATCGGCGGGCTGAGCGTGGCCCGCGAGATCCGCCGCGCCCTCCCGGCCGAGCACCTCCTCTACTTCGCGGATACGGCGTACCTCCCCTACGGAGACCGCAGCACGGACTGGGTGCGCAACCGCTCGCTCACCGTGGGGCGCTACCTGCAGGAGCTGGGCGCCAAGGCGCTGGTCGTGGCCTGCAACACCGCGTCCGGCGCGGCGCTGGAGTCGCTCCGCGAGCACCTGGCCGTCCCCGTGATCGGCCTGGAGCCGGCGGTGAAGCCCGCGGTGCGCGACTCCCCCTCGGGGCGTGTGGGGGTGATGGCCACCGTCGGCACCCTGGGCTCGGACCGCTACGCGCGGCTGATCACGGCGTACGGCGGCACGGCCACCGTGGTCCCCCAGCCCTGTCCCGGCCTGGCGGACGCGGTGGAAGACGGGCTCCTGTCCGGAGATGAGCTGGACCGCACCCTGGCGCCCTTCATTGAGCCGCTGCGCGAGGCGCGGGTGGACACGGTGGTGCTGGGATGCACCCATTACGTGTTCATCCGCGACGCCATCGCGCGCGCCCTGGGCCCCGGCGTGCGCCTGATCGACAGCGGCGGCGCCATCGCCCGCCAGACGGAGCGCATCCTCCGCGAGCGCGGCGAGCTGGCCCCCGAGGGCCCCGGCTCCCTGCGCGTCCTCACCACCGGCCCCGCCGCCGAAGTCGCCGAAGTCGCCGCCCGCATCTGGGGCGACCCGCTCCCCGTGGAGCGCGTCGACCTCCCCCGCGAAGACCCTCTTCTCACACAGAGCCACAGAGGCACAGAGAAGGCTGGCGAGTAAACTCGCTGCAACAAGAGCACAAAGTCCGCCTTCGCGGACTGCGGTTCCAGATCAGCCGGAACCGTGTAGTCCCCGCAGGGGGACTTCGTGCAGTTGTTGCAGCGAGTTTACTCGCCCGCGATCTACATCGGCCAGCTCCGCAGCTCCGGCGCGCCCCCGCCGGGCGGCAGGGTGATGTAGGTGTAGCTGCGGATCCAGTCGCCGGAGTTGATGTAGAAGCGGCCGGGGGAGACTTCGGCGACGACCGGGACGTGGGCGTGGCCGGCGACGACCAGGTCCACGTGGGGCAGGGCGGCGAGCCGTTCTTCGGCCCAGCGCTGGATGTAGGCCGCGCGGCCCTTGCTGTGCAGGTCGCCCGTGTCCGCTTTGTGCTCGGTGCTGGAGGCGAGGCCGGCGATGCGGCGGCCCGTGTCCGGGTGCAGGCGGCGAAAGGCGGCGATGGAGGCCGGGTGGCGGATGACGCGGCGCAGCGCGCGGTACTTGTAATCGCCCTTCCCCACGCCGTCCCCGTGCGCCACCAGCGCGTGGCGTCCGCCCAGCTCCACCTCCACCGGCCCGTCCAGCAGCGTGACGCCCACCTCGTCGCGCAGGAACGATCCGGCCCACGCGTCGTGGTTCCCGCCCACGAAGGAGACCGGGACGCCCGCTTCGACCACGTCCGCCAGCTTCGCCACCACGCGGAAGTGCTCGCGCAGGATCACGGAGCGGTACTCGAACCAGAAGTCGAAGAGGTCGCCGTTGATGAGGAGCGACCCGGCGTGCTCGGCCGCGTGGTCCAGGAAACGGCGGAAGGCGCGCTCCGTCTCGTGCGGAACGGCGCCCAGGTGGATGTCGGATACGATGTACGCGGGCTTCGGCATAGGGGCGCCAAGCTACCGGGCGCGCGCGGCGCCCACAAGCGTTTGACACCGCGGCGCGCCGCCGGGTAGAATCCCGCCCGTCCCGGCACGCCCACCCCAACGATGGACCCGATGACGGCCGCCGCGCCCTCCTGCACCGTCGAGTTCCGCGTGCGCTACGCGGAAACCGACCAGATGGGGATCGTCTATCACGCCAACTACCTCCCGTGGTGCGAGATCGGCCGCACGGAGCTGATCCGCCGCCTGTGGAAATCGTATGCCCAGGTGGAGCGGGAGGATGGCGTGCTCCTCGCGGTGACCGACGTTGCGCTCCGCTACCACGCCGCCGCGCGCTACGACGACCTGATCCGCGTGACGACGACGCTGGAGGGCGTCCGCTCGCGCGCCGTGGCCTTCACCTACCTCGTGGAGCGCGTGAACGACGGCGGCATCGACCGCCTCGTCTCCGCGCGCACCGGGCTGACCGCGATCGACCGGCACGGAGCGCTGCGCACCCTGCCGCCGGAGCTCCTGGCAGCCTTCCGCAATCCCGTACCGGAGTTGGGATGAACCGCCCGTCCATCGCCGTCGCGCTCCTCCTGGCCGCCGGCTGCGCCCCCGCGGCATCCCCCGGCTCGCCCGCTCCCGCCGGGGCGCCCGCGGCTGCTCGCGCGCAGCCCAGCGACCCGGCCGTGGCCGCGCGCCTGCTGCGCCTGGAAGACCGCCGCGAGTACGATGCCGCCGCCATCGAGTCCGCCGCCGCCTCCGCGCGTCCGGCCGACCGCCGCCGCGCCGCCCTCGCCGCGGGACGCATCCGCGACCGGCGCGCCGTCCCGCTGCTCGGCCGTTTGCTGGCCGACGCGGACAGCGGGGTCGCCGCGACCGCCGCGTTCGCGCTGGGGCAGGTGGGCGACAGCACGTCGGTGCCGCTGCTGGTGCCTTTCGTCAGCGTCGAGCGCATGGCCGCGACGCCGACGGTGGTGGGCGAGGCGGCGCTGGCGCTGGGCCGGCTGCGCGGCACGCAGGCGCGCACGGCTGTCGAGGGCTTCCTGCGCGCGGCGCCGCGCACCGGCCCGGGTGTGCGCGAGGCGATGAGCCTGGCGCTCCTCGCCGTCTACCGCTTCCCGCGCCCCGCGGATCCGGCGCCCATCCTCCCCTGGCTCACATCGCAGGACACGGCGATCCGCTGGCGCGCGGCGTACGCCCTCACGCGCCGCCCGGACCCGCGCGGCACCGCGGCGCTCTTCCCATACGCGAACGATCCCGACGCCCTGGTGCGTTCGTTCGCCGTGCGGGCGCTGAGCGCGCCGCTGGCGGACAGCGCGGGGGTGGGGCAGGCGCGCGCGCTCCCCGTCGTGCTCGCCGCCGTGCGCGACACGAGCCACGCCGTGAGCGTCAGCGCCGTCCGCGCACTGGGCAGCTACTCCGCGCCGGAATCTCTGGCCGAGCTGGAGCGGCTGCTGGGGCACGCGGACCCGTATCTGGCCATCACCGCCGCCGAGTCGCTGGGCCGGCTCGCCACGCGCGCGCCGGGCTCCGCGGGGGCGCTGCGCGCGGCCGCGCTCAACACCGCCGCCCCCGTCGCGC
>CADCTW010000164.1 GCA_902805735.1 uncultured Gemmatimonadota bacterium
ACATGACTTCTGTCATGCCCAAGTCGTTACTCACGACAATTTCCAAGGCGGTCCCCAGCGCGCATCTTGGACCCAGCCCGGAGAACCGCCCACCCGCTACGAGAATTCCCGTGTCCAGCGCCAGAAAAACACTCCTCGCCCTTCCCTTGCTCGCTGCCCTCGCCGCACCGCTCGCGGCGCAGCAGCCGGCCACCCTCTTCCGCAACGCGCGCGTGTTCGACGGCATGCGCGTGCTGGAGCGCACGGACGTGCTGGCGGAAGGCGGGCGCATCACGCGCGTCGGCCGCGGCGTGCAGGCGCCGGCGGGCGCCACCGTGATCGACGCGTCCGGCAAGACGCTCCTGCCGGGCCTGATCGACGCGCACACGCACAGCTACGGCGACGCGCTCCAGGAGGCCGTCCACTTCGGCGTGACGACCGAGATGGACATGTTCACCGACCACCGCCTCGCCGCCGCCGCGCGCGCCGAGCAGGCGGCCGGCAAGGCCAGCGCGCGCGCGGACTTCTTCTCCGCCGGCACGCTGGTGACGTCGCCGCGCGGGCACGGCACGGAGTACGGCCTGGCGATCCCCACGCTGGCCTCGCCCGATTCGGCGCAGGCGTTCGTGGACGCGCGCATCGCCGAGGGCTCGGACTTCATCAAGATCGTGTACGACGACGGCCGCGCGTACGGGATGAAGCTGGCGACGCTGGACAGCGCCACCATGCACGCCGCCATCGCCGCGGCGAAGAGGCGCGGCAAGGTCGCCATCGTGCACGTGGGCGACGCGGCCGGCGCGCGCACGGCGATCTCGGCCGGCGCCGACGGGCTGGCGCACCTTTTCGTGGACCGCGAGCCCGACGCTGGGTTCGCGGCGCTGACGGCGCGCCGGCGGGCGTTCGTCGTCCCCACGCTCACCGTGCTGATGAGCATCACGGGCACGGGCGGCGGCGCTCCGCTGGTGGAGGATGCGCGGCTGAAGCCGTACCTCAGCCCGGCGGCGCGCGGGGTGCTCGTCCAGGGCTTCCCGCGCCGCGCCGGTGCGCCACCCACGAGCTACGCGGCGGCGCAGGCCACCGTGCGCCAGCTGCGCGCGGCGGGTGTCCCCATCCTGGCGGGCACGGACGCCGGCAACCCCGGCACCTCGCACGGCGCGGCCATGCACCGCGAGCTGGAGCTGCTGGTGCAGGCGGGCCTCACGCCCACCGAGGCGCTCGCCGCCGCCACCTCCGCCCCGGCGCGCGCCTTCCGTCTCGCCGACCGCGGCCGCATCGCTCCCGGCCTGCGCGCCGACCTGCTGCTGGTGGACGGCGACCCGACGCGCGACATCACGGCCACGCGCGGCATCGCGGGTGTGTGGAAGGGCGGCGTGCCCATCGACCGGGCCGCCTTCGCCCGCACCGTCGCGCAGCTGAACGCCAATGCCGCGCGCCCCGCCCAGATCGCCGCGAACGGCGTGGTGAGCGACTTCGAGAACGGGATGACGGCCGCGCCGGGGAACTGGTTCCCTTCCCCGGACAGCTTCGCGGGCGGCACCTCGACGGGCGAGCTCAAGATCGTGGACGGCGGCGCGGCGGGGAGCGGCCATGCGCTCTCCATCGCGGGCACCATCACCAGCACCGTCCCCTTCGCGTGGTACGGCGCGATGTGGAGCCCCGGCGCGCAGCCGATGGCCGCCACCGATCTCTCCACGCGGCAGGGCCTCGCCTTCCAGACGCGCGGCGACGGCAAGACGTACCGGGTGATGGTGTTCGCGCGCAGCAAGGGAAACACGCCGCTCACCCGCACCTTCGTCGCCGGCCCCGAGTGGAGCGAAGTCTCGCTCGCCTGGTCCGAATTCGGCATCGACGGGCGTGACGTGATGGGCGTGGTGATCGCCGGCGGGCCGCAGCCGGGCCCGTTCGCCTTCCTGGTGGACGACCTGCGCCTCCGCTAACGTCTCGGGCGCGGAGAGCGACGTGCTTTCCGCGCCGGCGCGCAATCATCCGATCGAAGCGATGACATCTTGAAGCGCTTCCGCCTGCTCCCGTCCGAGGTCGGCTGGCTTCCGTACGCATGGCTGGTGTACGGGGCCACGTTTCTCGTCTCCCCGTTCATCCGCTGGCGCAACGGACAGCTCGGCGCCACCGAGGGGCTGGTGACGCTGCTCGCCACGGCCATCTTCCTGGCGTCGTACTTCCGCGGCTACTGGGTGCGCGGACGGGCGCTCCTGCCGATCATCGCGGTGCAGATGCTGCTGGGCGTCGTGTTCATGACGCGACCCGGCGGGTTCGTGTTCTTTGTGTACGCCGCCAGCTTCGCGGCGCAGCTCGACGGCCGCCGCGCGCCCGTGCGCGGGATCGGCGCGGTGGCGGCGGTGGCGCTGGCGACCGGCGCTCTCCTGTTCGTGCCCCCGGCCATCCTGTTCGCGGCGCCTGCGCTCTCCATCATCATCGGCGCCGCCACGCTTCAGCAGATGCGGATGCGGCGCGCCAACGAAAGCCTCCTGCGCGCGCGGGAGCAGGTCGAGCGCCTCGCCGCCGTCGCCGAGCGCGAGCGCATCGCCCGCGACCTTCACGACATCCTGGGGCACACCCTGTCGCTCATCGTCCTCAAGTCCGAGCTGGCCGCCAAGCTCGCCCCGCGCGACGCCACCCGCGCCGCCCGCGAGATGCGCGACGTGGAAGAGGTGTCCCGGAAGGCGCTTCAGAAGGTGCGCGAAGCCATCCGCGGCTACCGCGCCTCGCTGGCCGACGAGCTGGCGCAGTCGCACACGCTCCTCGACGCGGCCGGCATCCGCTCCACCTTCGACACCGAGCCCGCCGGCCTGGACCGCGCGGTCGAAGAAGTGCTCGCCTTCGCCCTGCGCGAGGCGGTCACCAACGTCGTGCGCCACGCCCGCGCGAAATCCTGCCGCGTCTCCCTGCGCACCAGCGGCGGCGAGTGCTTCCTGGTGGTGGAGGACGACGGGATCGGCGGCGATGCGCCGGAGGGAAACGGGCTGCGCGGGATGCACGAGCGCGTGACGGCGCTGGACGGCAGCGTGGTGCGTGCGCGGGGAGCGGACGGGCGCGGCACGCGCCTGGAGGTGCGGATACCGGCGCCCGCGCGCACCGAGCCGCTGAGGGTGGCGCTATGATCCGGGTCGTGATCGCGGAGGACCAGTCCATGGTGCTGGGCGCGCTGGCGGCGCTCCTGGAGATCGAGAGCGACATCCAGGTCGTGGGCCGCGCGCAGAACGGGCGCGAGGCGCTGGACGAGATCGAGCGGCAGCGCCCGGACGTCCTCCTCACCGACATCGAGATGCCGGAGATGACTGGCCTCGAAGTGGCCGCCGAAGTGGCGCGCCGCAAGCTCCCCACGCGAGTCGTGATCCTCACCACCTTTGCGCGCGCCGGCTACCTGCGCCGCGCCCTGGACGCGGGCGCCGCGGGGTACCTGCTCAAGGACAGCCCCGCCGAAGAGCTTGCGAACGCCGTCCGGCAGGTGCACGCCGGTGGCCGCGCCATCGACCCGGAGCTCGCGCGCGAGGCGTGGACCGAGCGCGACCCGCTCAGCGACCGCGAGCGCCAGGTCCTGCGCCTCGCCGCCGACGGCGCCACCGGCTCGGCCATCGCGGCGAAGCTATTCCTCTCGGAGGGCACCGTGCGCAACTACCTGTCGGACGCCATCTCCAAGCTGGGAGCGGCGAACCGGGTGGAGGCGGCGCGGATGGCGCGGGAGAAGGGATGGCTGTAAAAACGACGAAAGCCCGGACACCGCATGGGTGTCCGGGCTTTCGCCACTAATATGGAGATGCCGGGAATCGAACCCGGGTCCGCCTGCAGGTCCCCCACGACGTCTACGTGCGTATTCCACTGTTCTTTTCTCCTCGCCCGGTCATCGGCCAGTGGAAGGCCCATCCCAGACCAGTCGTGTGATCTCGCCTACGCTACCACGACGCTCGCGTAAGCCAGCTTGAATTTGCGACAACTGCTGACCCGGCTCAAGCGGGTCTGATCAGCAGAAGGGCGGTAAGGAATTCCCCGAGGGGAGCTCTACTTACGCAGCCAGGGCGAAGTTATCGTTCGCAGTTACAGGTTTTACCGCTTATTTAACGAGGCACTCGGAGACCTCGGCACGCTGCCATGGCTTCACCACACACGTCGAAGCCAGTCATCCCCAGACCCGAATTGTCAACGCAAGTAATGTAACCCGCTCGGGAGACGATGTCAATCCTGTTGTCCCGCAACAACTTAACTGCGGGCTCACACAGAGGCACAGAGGCACAGAGAACAACGCTAGATTTCTTGCTCGCGGCCCGATTTCGGCGCCAGGGACACCCGGTTGCGGCCGCTGGCCTTGGCGCGGTACAGCGATTCGTCGGCCAGGCGCAGGACGTCGCCGGGGGTGGAGGTGCTCTCGGGGCAGGCGGCGACGCCCACGGAGGCGGTGATGCGGAGCGCTCGGCCGTTGGAGATCAGCGGGCGCGCCTCGATGCTGCGGCGGATGCGCTCGGCCGCGTCGCCCGCGTGCTTCAGCGGGGTCTCGGGCATCAGCACCACGAACTCCTCGCCCCCCAGCCGCGCCGGGAGGTCCACGTCGCGCACGCTGGAGCGCAGCAGGTCGGCCACGTGCTTGAGGACGCGGTCGCCCACCTCGTGGCCGTGCTCGTCGTTGAACTTCTTGAAGAAGTCCACGTCCAGCATCAGGATGGCGAAAGGGCGCGAGTAGCGCTCGAAGTACGCGCCCGCGGTGGCCATGCGGCTCTCGAAGGTGGCGCGGTTGGGAAGGCCCGTGAGGGCGTCGGTGGACGCGCGCTGCTCCACCTGGTCCAGCCGCAGCGTGCCGCGCAGCGGAGGGGGCGCGATGGAGCGCAGGTCGCGCAGCAGCTCCAGCTCGCGCGTGCCGAAGCGCGCCGGGTCCGGGTGCCACGCCGCCACGGCCCCCAGCGGCTCGCCGTCCGCCACCAGGGGGATCACGGCGGCGGAGCGCGGCGGCGCCGTCCACATCTCCCCCGGCGCCAGCAGCGGGAGAAGCTCGCCCTCGGCGCGCAGGTCGCGGTACGACAGGTCCACGCCATGCTTGATGCTCAGCGCCACCCGCGAATCCCCGTCCCCGAACTCGCTGGCCATGCGCGGCGCCCGTCCCTCCTCCGCCGCCACATGCAGGATGCGCCCGAACGGCCCCGTCACCCCCGGCGCCAGCGCCACCGCCGCGCCCTCCGCACCCAGCCCCGACCGAACCGCTTCCGCCAGCTGGCGCGCGAACGGCTCCAGCTCCAGCTCTCCGGGGAGCGTCAGCACCGCCGTGCGCAGCGCGGCCGTGCGGGCCTCGGCGCGCGCGGAGTCGGCGCGCACGCGCAGCAGCGAGACGAGGGCGGAAAGGTGGCGCGCGGCCGAGAGAGCCGTGGCCTCCGCGCCGGGCGGGACCACGCCGGGATAGGCGAGCGCGAGGACGCCCATCGGCAGGTCCACGGGCACCAGCAGCATCTCCGCCGCCCAGGGCGAGGGGAGGTCGCGCCGGCCGCGCTGCAGGTGCACGGGCATCTGCTCGTCGATCGCCCAGCGGAACGGGTGCCCTTCCAGCGCCACGCGCCGCTCGGGCTCGGCCACACCCGCCGGGGCGGAGCGGGCGCGGAGCTGCGCGGTGGCGTCGTGCGCGTCCATCTTCCAGAGCGCGGCTTCCTGCGCGTCCGTCGCGCGGCGCACCAGCTCCATCGCCGCTTCCGTGAGCTCCGCGTCGCTGACGCTCCCGTCGGTGCGCGCGGGCTTCTGCTGCGGCTCGGCGTCGGGCTGGGCCACGCGGCGCGCGGCGGCCGGGATGAACGAGATCCCCGCCCCCACCACATAGACCAAGCCGTAACGAACGAGATCACGCAACTCGATCTGAGCGCCCGCCAGCAACGGCGTGAGCGGGATGATGACCCCGGCGAGCGAGACGGCCGCGACGGACCAGCGGGCGCGCGCCCGCATCGCCAGGTACGCCCACGCGCCGGCCGCAGCAATCAGCGGAGAGGCGGCGGAGCCGGTGGCGAGGAGGAGGAAGTGGAGCGCGGGGAAAGCCGCCAGCACCGCCTCGCCGTCGGTGCGGCGGCGGGCGAAGGCCCAGGCGGCGAGGGCGGCCAGGACCAGCACCGCGGCGCGCAGTCCCGTCTCCGGCAGCCAGCGGAGCGAAATGAGCGCGACCAGGTAGGCCGCGCCCGCCGCGAGGAGCGGTGGCTGGGTACCGCGCGAGGCGCTGGAGATCGTCAGGAAGGGGGTAGCAGGTTGATGCGCGCGGCCGCGGCGGCGGCGCCGAACCCGTTGTCGATGTTCACCACCGTCACCCCGGACGCGCAGGAGTTGAGCATCCCCAGCAGCGCCGCCAGCCCGCCGAACGACGCGCCGTAGCCCACGCTCGTGGGCACCGCGATCACCGGCGCCGACACCAGCCCGCCGACCACGGAGGGAAGCGCGCCCTCCATCCCGGCCACCACGATGACCACCGCGGCGCGCTGCAGCACGCTCCCCGCGGCCAGGATGCGGTGGATTCCCGCCACGCCCACGTCCGTCAGCCGCTCCACCGGGTTGCCGAAGGCGTGCAGCGTGGCCGCGGCCTCCTCGGCCACGGGAAGGTCGCTGGTGCCCGCCGTCACCACCAGCACCGGGCCGCGGGTGCGGCGCTCGGCGGGCTGGGCGGGCGCGAGGTAGGCGGTGCGGCCCAGGGTGTTCAGCTCGATCCCCGGCAGCGCCGCGCGAAGCAGCTCCGCGGCCTCGGGGCTCACGCGGGTGGCCAGCAGGCCGTCGCCGCGGGCGGCGATGCGCTCCGCGATGCCGGCGAGGTGCTCGGGGGTCTTCCCCGCCCCGAAGATCACCTCCGGGAAGCCGTGGCGCAGGGCGCGGTGGTGGTCCACCACGGCGTAGCCCAGGTCTTCGGCCGGGGTCCAGCGCAGGCGCTGCTCGGCCGCCTCGGGAGCCGTCTCGCCCCGCGCGACCTCGCCGAGGAGGGCGCGCAGGTGCTCCGGCGTCACGCCGCGACCTCCTGCGTCTGCTCGAGGTACCCTTCCAGCAGGCGCTCCGCTTCTTCGATGCGCGTCACCGCGAAGAGCTCCTGCCGCAGCACGCGCCCGTTCGGCAGCCCCTTGGTGTACCACCCCAGGTGCTTGCGGAACTCCACCATCGCCTTCTCCTCGTCGCTCTCCCACGCGATGGCCAGGCGGGCGTGCTCGATGACGATGCGGAAGCGCTCCACCGGGTCCGGATCGGCGGGGACCGGGCGCCCTTCCAGCGCCGCGCGCGCCTGCCGGAAGATCCAGGGCGCGCCGTGCGAGCCGCGGGCGATCATGATGCCGTCGCACCCCGTGTGGTCGCGCATCCGCTTCGCGTCCGCCCCGGTCCACACGTCGCCGTTGCCGATCACGGGGATGTCCAGCGCCGCCTTGACGGCCGCGATCTCGTCCCAGTTGGCGTGGCCGCTGTACATCTGGGTGCGGCTGCGGGCGTGCAGGGTGAGCGCCATGGCGCCCGCGTCCTGGCAGCGCAGGGCGATCTCCACCGGGTTGCGCGTGTCCTCGCTCCACCCGCTGCGGATCTTGACCGTGGTGGGAATGGAGATGGCGCCGCGCACGGCCCGGATGATCGCCTCCACCAGGTCCAGGTCGCGCAGGCAGCCGGAGCCGCCGTTGCGCGTGACCACCTTTTTGACCGGGCAGCCGAAGTTGATGTCCAGGAAGTCCGGCTCGTACACCTCTTCCACCAGCGCCGCCGCGTCCGCCATGGCCTGCGGGTCGCCGCCGAAGATCTGGATGCCGATGGGGCGCTCTTCGTCGTTGAAGCGCAGGTAGCCGTGCGTGCGCCGGTCGTGCCGGCGGATCCCTTCGGCCGAGACGAACTCGGACACGACGACGTCCGCCCCGAACGCGCGGCAGAGCCGGCGGAAGGGGGACTCGCTGACGCCCGCCTGGGGCGCCAGGTACAGCGGCACGGAGCCGCTCGACAGGAGGTCCAGAGTATTCGGTCGCATCCCTGTAAACTACTCGAATTGCAGCGTTTTCTCAACCGTGCACGGGAGAACTGCTTTGCCCACACAGAGGCACAGAGACACAGAGGAGAACGGCGGTTGCAATGATGGTCACGCGCAATAGCGTGCGCATTGCGCCATTAGCCGAACACCCGTGAATACACCACGGCGATTTCTTGCGCGCTCTCGTGAGGCCACGGGCGGACCAATTGCTAAGACTGCCCGGTACAGGCTCTTGCGCGGGAAACGGAGTGTTGTAATATAGTTGTCCATGGAAAACACCCTCAACGAAAAACAGACCGACCTGCTGCGCTACCTTTCGCGGCAGACCGGCCCCGTGCCGGTGGACCACCTGGACGGGCGCGTCGTGCGCGCGCTGAAGTCGCGCCAGCTCATCGACGAGCGCAATGGCTGGGTGTCCGTGAGCGTGCAGGGGCGCGACCAGTTCGAGACGAAGATCCGCCGCCGCCGGGCGTTCTCGCCGCTCTCGTCGGAGTCGGGGGCACGCAATGCCCGCGCGGAGTCCATCAAGCGCGCCATCGACGCGCTGGAGCTCGCGCTTCCACGGGACGCCGAGCTGATGGTGGGGGAGATCCCCGCCTATGCGGATGACGTGATGGAGGGGCTGCGGCGGTTCGCGCGGAGGCTGGAGGGGGCGCCGAAGTAGGCGAACGGCGGGGGCTCACACAGAGGCACAGAGACACAGAGAGTGTGTTTCTGTGCCTTTTTCACGTCTTCCAGGTGAAGCGGGGGCGGGTGCCCCAGACCGCCATGGCGGTGAGGTAGATGGGCTGGGCGAGGAACCAGAGCGGGAGGTAGCGGAGCAGTCCGCGGCGGCGGGCGGCGGAGCCGTATAGCAGCAGGTCGGCGAAGAGTTTGGCGAGGGTGCCGGCGATCCACGCCGTCCATCCCAGGTAGCCGGTCCAGACGAAGAGGGGGCCGCACATCACGAACACGTTGGCGTAGAGCGACGCGGCGCCGTACGCCAGCACCCGCGGGTCGGCGGCGAAGTGGTGCATGCCGCTGGAGGCCCAGCGCGCGCGCTGGTTGCGAAAGGCGCGCAGCGTGGGTACCGGGTCGGTGCGCACGCGGGTGTCCGCGCCGACCGCGCAGGCGATCCGGCCGGTGGAGCGCAGGAGGTAGAGCATCAGCATGTCGTCGCCCGCCACGCGGTGCAGGCCCGAGCTGTAGCCGCCCACGCGGTCGAAGGCGGCGCGGCGGTACGCCAGGTTGTGGCCCGACGCGCCCAGCGGGAAGCCCAGGCGGGAGCTGGCGGCCATCGTGGTGGTGAGGGTCAGGAAGTCGAAGGCCTGGTAGCGCTCGAACCATGTGCTCCCCTTCCCCGCCGTGAACTCCGAGCATCCCAGCACCATCGCCACGTCCGGCTCGAACGCGCGCACCATCCCCTCCACCCAGGTGCGGGGCACGCGGCAGTCCGCGTCGGTCAGCAGGAGCACCTCGCCCCTGCTGGCCTCCACCCCGCGCTGCAACGCAAGCTTCTTGGGAGAGAATCCGGCCGGGACCTCCTCCTGGCGCACCACCCGGAAGCGGCCCGGGTGGCGCGCCGCGGCCTCGCGGACGAGCTGCGCCGTGCGATCGGTGGAGCGGTCGTCCACGACGATCGCCTCGAACGCCCCGTACGTCTGCCCGGCCAGGTCCGCGAGGAGGCCGGGGAGGCGCTCCTCCTCGTTGCGCGCGGCCACCACCACGCTCACCAAGGGGCGGGCGTCGCTCCCCGGCGCCGAACGCCGCCGCAGCGCCCGCCACGCGGCGACGGACGCCGCGGTGTAGACGCCGAGCGCGGTGACGTTGAGGATCTCGAACAGCGTCATGGGCGGCGGTCCTCTTCGCGTTCCGTGCCAGCGCGTGGAAAACACGTGACTCCGCGCGCGCCACCGCATAGATTGGCGTTCTCAATCCGGGCGCCCCACGCCCTCCGCAGGAAGCTCGGCATCCCCCATCCCCGTAGACGACGCCGGCCGCCCACACCGCGCGGCGTCATCCCGCTCCGAGCATGGACATCTACCTATTCTCGCTGGTCCTGGGTGCGCTGGGTCTCGTCGCGATGGCGGCGGCGGGGCTGGGACACCACGGCGCGCACTCCGGCAACGACGCCGGCGACGTATCCCACGGGCACGGGGATCACGGGGGGCATGGCGTCAAGGACGGGACGCAGCACCAGGAAACCGGCGGCCATGCCTGGGTGTGGCAGTTCCTGTCGCCGCGCGTGCTGTTCAGCGTCCTGGTCGGCCTCGGCGCCACGGGGCTGCTGGCGCAGCCGTTCCTGGGCGGGGTGCTCCTCTTCCTGCTCGCGCTGGCGGGCGGGGTGGCGTTCGAGGCCGCGCTGGTGAGGCCGATCTGGAACTTCCTTTTCCGCTTCGCCTCCACGCCCGCGCTGACGCTGGAGAGCAGCCTGCTGGACACGGGGACCGCCGTCACGCGCTTCGACGCGTCGGGGAGCGGGTTGATCGCGCTGGAGGTGGACGGGCAGGTGCTGCAGGTGCTGGCCACGCTGCGTCCCGAGGACCGCGCCAGGGGCCTGGCCGTGCGCGCGGGGGATCAGCTCCTGGTGGAAGAGGTGGACGGCGCGCGCAACCGCTGCGTCGTGTCGTGGGCCGGACCGCCGCTCCCGGCGGCCGCAAACATTCGAGGAGAGCAAGAGCGATGAACTGGATCTGGATTCCGATCATCCTGGTCGGCATTCTCGTCATCATCCCGATGATCGTGAACTCGTTCCTGCGCAGCGTGGACGCGGGAACCATCCGGATGGTGAGCTGGCTGAACGGGCGCACGGCCATCTACCGCGGCCCCGGCAAGTCGTGGGAGGTGCCCCTCTTCACGACGGGGACGACGCTGTCCAGCAAGGCCATCAACGTGGACCTGGACATCACGGACCAGACGGCCGACCTGGACCAGACGGGGACGCCGCAGCCCATCAAGGTGCAGGTGCTGGCGAGCGCCATCGTGTCCGTGGGCGAGACGGACACCATGATCAAGACGGCCGCGAACCGCTTCTTCTCGAAGCCCGAGGGCGAGCAGCTCAACATCCTGATCGACCTGCTCTCCAGCTCCGGCCGGCGGGCCATCAACCTGCTGACGCACGACCAGCTCTTCTCGGCCAAGACGACGCCGCGCCTTCCCGTGGGGATGACGGGGACGGCGCTGATGGAGCACGCGCCGGAGCTCCCCGTGTCGCGCGCCGTGGACGCGGCGGAGGACGACGACGACCCGCTGGCCATCATCATCCGCAAGGCTTGCTCGCGCGAGCTCACGGACCTGGGGCTGGCCTTCAACTCGCTCAACATCAAGGTGGTGCAGAGCGAGGTGGCCGAGGCGCGCCGCCGCATGTCCGCCGCCGAGGCGCAGGCCAGCGCGGACATCGTGAGCGCGCAGCAGGCGCGCCGGGCCAAGGAGGCGCAGCTCGAGGCCGAGCGCGAGATCAGCAACAAGCAGCGCGAGCTGGAGCAGACGCGCGCCGCCAACGCCGCCCTGATCGCCCAGGCCGAGGTGGCGCGCCAGGAAGCGCTCGGCAACCAGCGCATCGCGGAGCTGGAGGCCACGCAGATCGCCCAGGCCCGCGCCGACGCCGAGCGCATCAAGATCCAGGCGTTCGCCGCCGCCGAGGCGGAGGCCATCCGCATCCGCACGGTGGCCGAGGCCACGGCGGAGAGCATCCGCAAGGTGAACGAGTCCATCCAGCACGGCGGCGAAAGCTACTTCCGCTACCGCCAGATCGAGATGCTCCCGGACATCGCGCCGGTGATCGCGGACGCGCTGGCCAAGGCGCGCATGGTCACCATCTCCAGCGACGGCAGCGCGCCGGAAGGCACCGCCAACAACATCAGCGGCGTGATCCAGACGGTGCTCGCCGCGCAGCTCGTGGGGCGCAGCGGCCTCCTTGCCGACGGCGACGGGGTGCCGGCGGCGGACGGGAACGGGCGGATCGGGGCCGCGGTGTGAACTGATTGGCTCACACAGAGGCACAGAGGCACAGAGATGAGGGTGTCTCTGTGCCTCTGGGCCTTACCGGGCTCTCTCGGCCGCGACGCGGCGGGCGAGCTGCTCGCGGGCGGTCGCGGCGTAGCGCCTGCACGCGTTGCGGTCGACGAGGTCGCGCCGGGCGACGCGCTCCCAGAGGCGGCTGCCCTGGGGGTGGGGGGTGATGAGCACGTCGCAGCGCAGACGCTCCAGGACGGCGAAGCCCCGCGCGAAGTCCTGGAGAGCGTCCGGGTACGTCCGGTTGCCCGTGAAGCGGAATCCCTCGGCGGAGATGGGAGTCTGGCTGTCGGCGTACACCATCTCCAGGCAGCGCCCGTTCTGGCACGAGCGCCAGCTCCAGCTCGTGCCGCCGGGCGAGTGGCCGGGGGTGAAGTGCGCCGTGAGCGCGAGCGGGCCGACGCGCAGCGTGTCCCCGTCGGCGATTACGCGCACCCGGGAGGCGGCCGGGAACTCGAGCAGCTCGCCGTACTGCGGGTCGTCCGGTCCCGAGGCGCCACGCTGGAGCACCGGGGCGCTGGCGGGGCTCGCGGCCACCACCGCGCTCGACGCGCGCTGGAGGGCGGCGAGCCCGCCCGCGTGGTCGAAGTGCGGGTGGGAATTGAGGATCAGCTTGACGTCCTGCACCCGGAAGCCGAGCGCCCGGATGTTCTCCAGGATCTGCGGGGCGGATTCCGGGAGGGCGCCGTCGATGAGGACGTGCCCCTGGCTGGAGGTCACGAGCAGGGCGGTCAGCCCCTGCGTGCCCACGTAGTAGGTGTTGCCGTAGATGCGAAGCGGACGCCGCGGCACGTTCCACTCCGCGCAGGTGCGGCATTGCTCGGGGGTGTAGCCCGCAACCGCCTGTGCGGCCAGCGGCGGCGCCAGCATGGGCCCGGCGAGGGCCGCCGCGAGGAGCATGAAGCGAACTTTCATCGGTCAGGTCCTGGCTGAAGTACGAAGGAGTTCGTATCGCCGTGCACGTTATACGATGCTCTTCGTATACGCAAGCGGCACCTTCTCTGTGCCTCCGTGCCTCTGTGTGATACATTGCGGTGACAGATTGCGCGCTCCCCCCTCACCTGCTCCATGGAGACCCTCGCGGATGGCTGGCAAGGACAAGAACGACGAGCCGAGGAGGCGCGTCACCAAGACCAACCTGCTGCTGGGCGCGGCGGGGCTCTTCCTCTTCATCGTGGGGGTGAAGCGCACCTTCCGGCCCGGCGAGATCCCCGCGGCCGGCGACGACCTGCCCGCGGAGCAGGACGCGCGTGAGGGCGGCGGAGACGACGGCCGCTGATCGTGAGGAAACGATGAGGGCTGCGCGCGGAGCCTCCGAGACGATCTCGCCCCGGGACTCCGCGGGGTTCGGCGGGGTATGCGTGTGGCGGGGGGCGCACGGAAGATGCAGCGCGGTTCCGGCGCACGAAACCGATCACCCGGACCGAACGAGGGGCAAGTGAGCAGCATGATCAAGGTGGCCGCCGCGGCGCTCGCGGTCGGCGTGGGGATTGGCGTGGGACAGGGGCTGACCTCGGACGGCGCGAGGCACGGTCTGCTGGACGCCCAGGGCACGCAGGTGCAGGAAGAGAACATCGCGGTGCGCGTGGCCCGGCAGGCGACGCCGGCGGTGGTCAGCATCGGCACGGACGCCGGCTCGGGGTCGGGGGTCATCGTCAACCGCACCGGGACGATCATCACCAACGCGCACGTGGTCGGCAACAGCCGCACGGTGCGGGTGGGGCTGCAGAACGGGCAGCAGGTGCAGGGGACGGTGCGCGGGCGCGACCCCAGCGTGGACGTCGCGGTGGTGGTGCTGCCGGCCGGCAACTACCCCAGCGCTCCCATGGGCGACTCGGACCGGCTGCAGGTGGGGCAGACCGCGGTGGCCATCGGCAACCCGTTCGGGCTGGAGCGCACGGTCACCACCGGGATCGTCTCGGCCATCAACCGCAGCATCGACGCGCAGTTCGAGCCGCTGATCCAGACGGACGCGGCCATCAACCCCGGCAACTCCGGCGGGCCGCTGCTGGACGCGCGGGGGCAGGTGATCGGCATCAACACCGTGGTGCTGCGCGACCCGGAGAGCGGGGGCGCGGCGAGCGGGCTGGGCTTCGCCATCCCCATCAACCTGGCCAACGAGATCGCGCGGCAGCTGGTGGCGACCGGCCGGGTGCGGCGGGCCTACATCGGGATCATCACCGCGGACATCAACGCGGAGATGGCGGCGCAGTTCGGGCTCCCGGTGCAGCGCGGGATCATCGTGCGCAACGTGGGACGCGGCACCCCCGCCGCCGCCGCCGGGCTCCAGGCGCCGGACATCATCACGGCGATCAACGGGGAAGCGATCAACTCCTCGGGCGACCTGCGGCGCTTCCTGCGCGCCCAGCCGCCGGGGAGCACCGCCAACCTGACGGTGCTCCGCCCGGGCGGCGGCAACCGGGTGCAGACGCTGCGCATCCCGGTGAGGCTGAGCGAAGCCGCTACCTGAAGTGGGGTCACACAGAGATACAGAGGCACAGAGATAAGTTTTTCTCTGTGCCTCTGTGGTGTGCCCAGCATGGGCGATGGTCCGGAGGTGAAAGTCCTCCCGGAACTTGGTCGTAGGGACCGAAGCGAGCCGCAAGGCGCCGACCGTGAGGGGAGCGCTGAAAGAAGC
>CADCTW010000165.1 GCA_902805735.1 uncultured Gemmatimonadota bacterium
AGGAGCCCGCTCCCCCGCCCCCCGCCGACTTCTGGCGCGCGGGCCCGGAGCTGGACTCGCTCCACATCACCCCGCGCGCCGCCGAGGTCCCGGACGCCGTGCTGCGCCAGCTCGGCCCCCTCCCCCCCGAGGCCGGCGGCGAGCGCGCCTTCCGCACCCTGGCCAACGCCTACTCCGTCTTCACCGCCGCCGCCGAGCGCCGCGCCTTCGCGGAGGGTGACGACGACGCCTGATATCCGTCTCTCCGTGTCTCCGTGCCTCTGTGTGAGGCCATTCCGTTTGGAACCCAGCCGATCCCCGCTGGTACCGAGAGACTCGATCCGACAACTCCGAACACAGGTCCACATGCGTCACCTAAACATCGCCCTCGGCGGGGCGGTCGTGCTCGCGGCGGGGTGCGCCAGCGTACAGACCATGGAAACCGCCACGCCCCGCGCCGCCGCCGCGCAGCCGCCCGCCGCGCAGGCCGCCCACCCGCTCCTCGCCCCCTGGACGGGGCCGTACGGCGGCGTGCCGCCCTTCGACCGGGTGCGGGTGGAAGACTTCAGGCCGGCGCTGGAAGCCGCCATGGCCGAGAACCTGGCCGAGGTGGAGCGCATCGCCGCGAACCCGGCGCCGCCCACCTTCGAGAACACGCTGGCCGCCCTGGAGCGCGCGGGCGGCGCCATGGAGCGCGTGAGCACCCTGTACGGGATCTGGAGCGCCAATCTCAACACCCCCGAGTTCCAGAAGGTGGAGAGCGAGATGGCGCCGCGGCTGGCGGCGTTCAACGACCGCATCACGCAGAACGAGCCGCTCTTCCGCCGCATCCAGGCCGTGTACGACGCGCGCGAGCGCAGCGGGCTGACCCCCGAGCAGCAGCGCCTGGCCTGGTACTACCACAACCGCTTCGTGCGCGCGGGCGCGCGGCTGGACGCGCCGGCCAAGGCGCGCCTGTCCGAGATCAACCAGCAGCTCGCCGGCCACTTCACCCGCTTCAGCCAGAACGTGCTGGGCGATGAGAACGAGGGGACGCTGGTGCTGCGCAGCGAGGCCGAGCTGGCGGGCCTTCCGCAGTCGCTGCGCGCCGCCGCGGCCGCCGAGGGCACCGCGCGCAAGCAGCCGGGGACGTGGATCATCTCCAACACGCGCTCGTCGGTGGACCCGTTCCTCACCTACTCCGAGCGGCGCGACCTGCGCGAGAAGGCGTGGCGGATGTTCGTGAACCGCGGCGACAACGCCGACGCGCGCGACAACAACGCCATCATCAAGCAGATCCTGCAGCTCCGCGCGGAGCGGGCGAAGCTGCTGGGCTACCCCACGCACGCCCACTGGCGGCTGGAGAACACCATGGCCCGCACGCCGGAGCGCGCCATGGAGCTGATGGAGGGCGTGTGGACGCCGGCCGTGGCCCGCGTGCGCCAGGAAGTGGCGGACATGCAGGCGCTGGCCACGCGCGAGGGCGCCCGCATCAAGATCGAGCCGTGGGACTACCGCTTCTACCAGGAAAAGGTGCGCAAGGCGCGCTACGACCTGGACCAGAACGAGGTGAAGCCGTACCTGCAGCTCGACCGGCTGCGCGAGGGGATGTTCTGGGTGGCCGGCGAGCTGTTCGGCTTCCAGTTCACCCCCGTGACCGACGTTCCCGTGTTCCACCCCGACGTAACCGTGTACCGCGTGACGGACCGGGCCAGCGGCCGGCAGATCGGCCTGTGGTACTTCGATCCGTACGCCCGCCCCGGCAAGCGCTCGGGCGCGTGGATGAACGCGTACCGCAACCAGTCGCGCTTCGACGGCGAGGTCACCACCCTCGTCTCCAACAACTCCAACTTCGTGAAGGGCGAGCCCGGCCAGCCCGTGCTGGTGTCGTGGGACGACGCCACCACGCTCTTCCACGAGTTCGGCCACGCGCTGCACGGCCTGTCGTCCAACGTCAGCTACCCGTCGCTGAGCGGCACGGCGGTGGCGCGCGACTACGTGGAGTTCCCGTCGCAGCTGATGGAGCACTGGCTCTCCACCCCGCAGGTGCTGCAGCGCTTCGCGCTCCACTACCAGACGGGGCGGCCGATCCCGCAGGAGCTGGTGGACCGCATCAAGCGCGCATCCACCTTCAACCAGGGCTTCGGGACCACCGAGTACCTGAGCAGCGCGCTGGTGGACATGAAGCTGCACCTGGCCGGCTCGCGCGAGATCGACGCGGACGCCTTCGAGAAGGCGACCCTCGCGGAGCTGGGGATGCCCGCGGAGCTGGTGATGCGGCACCGCACGCCGCACTTCGGCCACGTGTTCGCGAGCGACGGCTACTCGGCGGGCTACTACAGCTACCTGTGGTCCGACGTGCTCACGGCCGACGCGGCTGAAGCCTTCACCCAGGCGGGCGGCTTCTACGACCCGGCGGTGGCCGCGCGCCTCCGCACGCTCCTTTCCGTGGGCAACACCATCGACCCGGCGGAGGCGTTCCGCGCCTTCCGCGGCCGCGACCCGTCGGTGGACGCGCTGATGCGCAAGCGCGGTTTCCCGGCCCGCAAGTAAAAAGCAGTCTCACACAGAGACACAGAGACACAGAGGCACAGAGACGACTTCATCTCTGTGCCTCTGTGTCTCTGTGTGAGCCCAGTTCTTTTTACGCTTTGCCGAGATGGTTGTTGACCAGCTTCGTCATCTCGAACATCGACACCTGGTTGGACTTGAAGATGGGGCGGAGCTTGTCGTCGGCGTTGATCATCCGGCGGTTCCCGGCGTCCTGCAGGTTGTTCTTCTTGACGTAGTCCCACAGGCGCTTGGTGATCTCGGAGCGGGGGGCCGCCTGCTTGCCCACCACCTCCGAGAGCACGGCGTCCGGCTGCACCGGCTGCGCGAGCCCGCCGCGCGCCGCGCCACCACCGCCGCCGCTGCTGCTGCGCTTCCTGGCGCCGCTGCTCTTCTTGGCGGCCCCGCCCCCGTTGCTGGAGGAGGTGGACTTCTTGGCGGCGGACCTGGTGCCGCCGCCCGACGACCGCTCGGCCGTGGTGCCGGAGGAGCTGCGCGAGGCGGACTTGGAGCCGGTGGACTTGCTGGCGGACTTGGTCCCCGTGGACTTGCTCCCCGTGGACTTGGAGCCGGAGGACTTCTTGGCGGTCTTCTTCCCGCCGCCGCCCTTGCTCTCCTCCTCGCCGCTCATCGCGCTCACCAGCCCGGCGATGGCGGCCGCACCGGCGAGCGCGGCGCCCGCGGCGGTGGCGATGGGGTGCGCCTTCACCATCTCCGCCATTCCGCCTTCCTGCTCGTTGCGCGAAGAGCCCCCGTTCTGCTTCCCGCCGCCGTTGCTGGAGCCGCCCTGCCGGCCTCCACCCTGCCGCTGCCCTGCACTCTTCTCAGCCATCGCGGATCCTCCGGTGTCTGGTACCTGGGTGCTTCTCTGGGGCTACGTAGAGCCTTCCGGCCCGGCCCGCACACGGGCGGAGCGCCGGGTGCGCCCGTACACAATGCAAATCAGGAGCCGAACGCAAGGAAAATCTGGCCTCGACCCCCTATTCGGGGTCTGGCTCGCGCCTTTGCGGCCCAAACAGCGGGCTCACACAGAGACACAGAGGCACAGAGGCGGGTTCAGCGGCTGCCCAGGTAGTCCAGCACCAGCGAGCTCATGACGCGCATGCCGATGGGGACGGAGGCGTCGTCGGCCATGAAGGTGGGGGTGTGGTGGTCGCCGGAGCGGGTGCCGGGCGCCACGGTGCCCAGGCGGTAGAAGAAGCCCGGGACGGTGTTGGCGAAGAAGGCGAAGTCTTCCGCGCCGGTGGTGGGCGGGACGTCGACCACGTTCTGCGCGCCCATCAGGCGCTCCATGGTGGGGCGCAGGCGGCGGGAAAGGTCGGCGTTGTTGACCGTCACCGGGGTGGTGCGCTGGTAGTCCAGCGTGTACGAGCCGCCGCCGGCCCTGGTCACGCCGTCCAGGATCTCGCGCATCCGCCGCTCCACCTCGTCCTGCACGCGCGGGTCGAAGGTGCGCACGGTGCCCATCAGGGTAACCGTGTCCGGGATGATGTTGAAGCGCTCGCCGCCGCGGATCACCCCCACCGTCACCACGCTGGGCTCGAAGGGCGACAGGTTGCGCGAGCGGATCGTCTGCAGCGACATCACCGCCTGCGACGCAATCAGCCCC
>CADCTW010000166.1 GCA_902805735.1 uncultured Gemmatimonadota bacterium
CGCCGCCACCACGGCCGCCGCCCGCCCGGCCACCACGGCGGACACCGCGCGCCGGGCGGCAAGCCCCTTCAAGGCATGGGCGGAAGCCACCCGCGACGCCAACCACCGCGCGGGCTTCTTCGACACCTACGAGAAGGGCGACCAGCTCCTGCTGGCCATCCCCAAAGACAGGCTGGGGAAGGACTTCCTGATGGGGATGCAGATCTCGCAGGGCATCGGCGCCGCGGGGCTGATCGGCGGCACCATGCTGGGGATCTTCGAGGGCGCGGTGGTGTCGCTGGAGCGGCGCGGCGACCGGGTGTTCCTGGTGCGCCGCCCCGTGCGCTTCACGGCGCCCGACGGCTCGCCCGCCCTGGCCGCGGTGGGAACGGCGTTCGGCTCGTCGGTGCTGGAGTCGGCCAAGGTGGAATCGGTGCGCGACGACGGCACCGTGCTGGTGAACGTGTACGACTGGATGGTGAGCGACCTTTCCGGCGTGGGCGAGCGGGTGCGCTACGGCCTCGCCAGCCCCACCGCACAGGGCACCCCGCCCGCCATCGCGGTGGACAAGGCGCGCAGCTTCCTGGAGTCGGTGAAGGCCTTCCCGGAGAACGTCAACATCCGCGCGAAGCTCACCTTCCGCCCCAACAGCCCCGCGGACCTTCCCTCGGTGCCGGACGGGCGCTACGTGCCCGTGTCGGTGGCGTACACCTTTGCGTCGCTCCCCGCGCAGCCCATGCAGCCGCGCCGTGCGGACGACCGCGTGGGGTACTTCATGACGGTGCGCCGCGACTTCTCGCGCGAGGACGACAACTTCTTCGTGCGCAACGTCAACCGCTGGCGGCTGGAGCCGGGCGAGCGCGTGGGCGACCGGGTGCGCCCGGTGAAGCCCATCGTGTACTACCTGGATCCCAACATCCCGGAGGAGTACCGCCCCGCCCTCAAGGCCGGCGTGGAGGCGTGGAACACGGCCTTCGAGGCCGCCGGCTGGCAGGACGCCATCCGCGCCGAGATGCTCCCCGCCGGGGCCGACCCGGAGGACATCCGCTACCCCACGCTGCGCTGGAGCACCTCCGACCAGCCCGGCTACGGCGCCATCGGGCCCTCCATCGTGGACCCGCGCACGGGTGAGATCCTGGACGCGGACATCCTCTTCGAGGCCAACATGGTGCGCGGCTTCAAGCGCGACTGGCGCACCACCGTGTCGCCCAGCGCAGCGATGGAGGAGATGTTCTCGGAGCGGGGCGCCGCGGCGCTCGGCGAGCACGCGGCGCTGGCCGGCGAGCTGGGCGCGCAGGGCTCGCTCCTTCGCGCCATGCTCGCCGCGTCGGGCGAGATCGGGCCCAACGAGGCGGTGCCGGCGGAGTACGTGGCGCAGGCGCTGAAGTGGGTGACCATGCACGAGGTGGGGCACACCCTGGGGCTGCGCCACAACTTCCGCTCGTCCACGGACACGCCGCTGGAGAAGCTGCACGACCGCGGCTGGGCCGAGAGCAACGGCATCTTCAGCTCGGTGATGGAGTACCCGGCGCTCAACCTGACCCCCCGCGGCCAGCCGCGCGGCTACGTGTACAACCCCACCGTGGGCTCGTACGACCGCTGGGCGATCACCTACGGCTACACGGCGGACGCGGGCCGCGCCGCGCGGGTGGCGCGCGACGCGGCGCTCCCCGGCCACGCCTACGGCACCGACGAGGACGCCGGCGGCCCCGGCGCGCTGGACCCCACGGTGAACGTCTTCGACCTGGGGCAGGACCCGCTGGTGTGGGGACGCGGCCGCGCGCGGCTCATCGCGGACATGTGGACGCGCATCCCGCAGCACGTGGTGACGGACAACGGGCGCTACGCGGAGCTGACGGACGCCTTCGGCTCGCTGCTGGGGCAGTACGGCCGCGCGCTCACCACCGGCGTCAAGTACATCGGCGGGCAGTACGCCTACCGCGACCACATGGCGGACCCGCAGGGGCGCGCGCCCTTCGTGGCGGTGCCGCGGGCGCGCCAGCGTGAAGCGCTCAACTTCATCACCGAGTACGGCTTCGGCCCCGGCGCCTTCGCGGTGCCGCAGGACGTGCTCGCCAAGCTGGGCGCCAACCGCTGGAGCCACTGGGGCGAGCAGACCACCGTCAACGGCCGCATCGACTTCCCCTTCCACGAGCAGGTGCTGGGGATGCAGACGGCGCTGCTCAACGCCATCACCTCGCCGATGACCTTCGCCCGCATCCGCGACGCGGAGCGCAAGTTCGGCAGCGCGTCCGCCCTGCCGATCCCGGAGCTGATGGACGAGCTCACGCGGGCCGTGTGGGCGGAGGCGTACACGCCGGGCCGCAGCGTGTCGTCGATGCGCCGCGACCTGCAGCGCGCCTACGTGGACCGCATGACCACCATCCTGGTGACTCCGCCGGCGCGGATGCCGGCGGATGCGCGGGCTGTGGCGCGGGTGCGGCTGATGGAGCTGCGCGGCCGCATCTCCCGCTCGCTGGCCGCGGGGGGCACGGACGCGTACACGGTGGCGCACCTCACCGAGGCGCGCGCCCGCATCGACAAGGCGCTGGAGGCGGGGCTCGAGGCCGAAAAGTAAAAGATAGGGGCTCACACAGAGGCACAGAGACACAGAGAGGAACGATTCTCTCTGTGTCTCTGTGCCTCTGTGTGAGCCGGTCCTTTATTCGTCCGCTACTTCCCGGCCGAGTACGAGCACGACCTCGCCGTAGGATGCTCCCTCAAGGCCATGCAGCTCGTGCTCGATGTCTTCCAGCTTCCCGAGCTTGCTCGTCCAGCGGCCGTTCGGAAGCTGCCGCGCGACGTGCTGAGGCCCCTTCGCATCCGCGTAGAGCGCGACCTTCTCGATGCCGGGTTCCGCTGCCGCGTTCTCCCACGGGCGGTAGCCGATCGACTCGAACACACGGGTCCACGTGGCGATCGTGTGCTCCCGCGGCACTCCTTCGGGCCAGTAGAACACCCCATCCGGCCACGGATCGGGGAGCCAGACCCGATCGACATCGCCCGCCGCATACCCGATGCAGGTGTAGTCTCCCGTTGCCGGGCTGGTCATTCGGAAATGTGAAGTGCGGAGCGAGGGGAATTTGCTGCGGAGCAGGTCCTCGCTCATGCCAGCCCTCGCTCTGCCCCCCAGGCCAGCCACGCTTCCGTCATCCGCCGCACGTTCCCCGCATCCTCAGCGCGCACGGGATTTTCCCCGGCAATCGCGCGAAGGGCCCAGAACCAGTGGGCACCGGTGGCCGCGAGGTCTCGCAGGAGAAGGGGAAGCACCGGGCGTCCCAACCCGATGATCCGCTGGTAATCCGGATGCGTAAAGACATCCGCGGAAGAAAGGTGCTCCGTCTCACTGCGCCACATCGCGGCAAGCTTGTAAAATTCATCCTCCAGAGCCGGCTCCACCCAGGGCGTGACCGGTGTTACAGCGAGATCGATGAGGCGCCGGGCTCGTGTATCGTCGAGAACTGGAACGGCGGGGTTTTCACGCTGGCGAAGCGCCTCCAGAGTGGGGACCCTACGATCGCCTCGCTTCGCCGCCCCACGGGGCACAGCGGGTCGCTTCCCACCCCGCGGCCAAGCACGTGCGGGATGCACCGCCCATTTCTGCGCCCCGGACGCGCGAAACGCCGCCCGCCGCTCGCTCCCCGCGCTCGTCATCCTACAGCTCCAATGCCGATTTCCAGACCGAGGCTCTCCGCACCCTGGTTCAGAAAGCTGAACGAGGCATCGAGAGTCCTCGCGTGATCGATTCTGTCATCCCCGATGGTCACTACATACTGCACGAACAATCCGCCTTCGATTACGGTGGAGTGATCCAACGTCAGGTGCACGTCCCAGCCCGTTGTCGGAAGGGAGGCGTGGAAAATCAATCCCGTACCCAAACTCTTCCCAATCCCGAGCTCAATCGCGGACAGGCTGCGAAGGTAGTCGGCCGAGGACCCCTCGCTCAGGGTGCCGTGGATGCTCAAGGTCAGATAGTGGGCCTGAACCACGGCCGCGGACCAGTGGGTTCGCAGCCACCTATCGCCACGTGCAAGAGTTGCAGGAAACGCAGCAAGCTCATCCTCGGTATAGTCGGGCAGCTCAGCCTCCACGCGTTCGTACCCGACGCGGAAGAAGCCCTGCTCCCCGAGCGATACGACTATCGTGCGGCCGAGCGGGTCGCGCCCATCGCCCTCCAAGGTGAGGTCGGCAAGCCCGGAATGAAGCCCCTCGAATGCCTGGTACAGCCCACCCATCATTCCCGGAACGTTGGCCCACAGGGGAAAGGCGGGCCGATCGAGCACGGCGAGGTATTCGAGCTGCGCCTGCTGAACGTCCAGAATGTTCATCAATCCACCTGGTCCGGGTAGAGTCGTGTAGCACAGAAAATGTAGAGGCGAGCTGTGCTGCCCACAAGCAAATCCTGGTGCCGCGTGGCGGTTCCGATACACACATTTTCTGGAGCGTTCCTTTGAGCCCACCCCTTCCCCCGTCGCACCACACCGGTGACGGCAAGTTCCGGATTCCCTGGGTGGTGGAGGGGGGCGAGAAGCGGACGCAGCTGCAGCTGCTGCAGTGGATGGGGGAGCGGTTCCTGCGCGGGCGCGCGGCCAACCCCAGGGCGGGCGACCTGCCGATGGTGCGGTCGGAGATCGCGACGCCGCGCGGGGCGGAAGGCGAGATTCGCGTGACCTGGGTGGGGCACTCCACCTTTCTGATCCAGGCGGGCGGCGTGAACCTGCTGACCGATCCGCACTGGAGCCTGCGCGCGTCGCCGTCGCAGCGCTTCGGGCCGGCGCGCTTCGTACCGGCGGCGGTGGCGTGGGAGGCCCTCCCGCCGATCGACGCCGTTCTCCTCTCTCACGACCACTACGACCACCTGGACGAGGACACGGTGAGGCGGCTGCACGAGCGCTTCGGCGCTTCGCTGCGCTGGGTGACGCCGCTGAAGTACGCGGACTGGTTCGCGCGGCTGGGCATCCGCGGGATCACGGAGCTGGACTGGTGGGATGAGGCGGAGCTGGCGGGCGGGGTGCGCGTGACCTGCGCCCCCGCCCAGCACTGGACGCGCCGCACCCTTCGCGAGTACAACGACCGCCTCTGGGCCTCTTTCGCCGTGCGCCTCCCCGGCGGCCGCGGGATCTACTTCGCGGGCGACAGCGGCTACTTCGGCGGCTACGGCGAGATCGCGCGCCGCACGGGTCCCTTCGACGTGGTGCTGATGCCGGTGGGCGCCTACGACCCGCGCTGGTTCATGAAGCCCGCCCACATGAACCCGGAAGAGGCGGTGCGCGCCTACCAGGACCTCGGCGGGCGCGGCGCCTTCGTCGCCATGCACTGGGGCACCTTTCGCCTCACCGACGAAGACCCGCTGGAGCCTCCCCTCCGCACCCGCGCCGCGTGGTCCGCCGCGGGCCTGCCGCCGGGGGACCTGAAGGTGATGCGGCACGGCGAGACTTTGAAAGTGCCCAGTGCCTAGTGCCTAGTGCCAAGTAACTGCGTTTCTGGGCACTAGGCACTAGGCACTAGGCACTGCCGTTCAGTGCGCCGTGGTCGCGCGCCCCGTGTCCCGGCCCGCGGGCGGCACTCCCCCCGGGGTGGTGGGCGACGGGTTGCTGTCCGGCGGTGTGGTGGAGGTGGAGCCGACGGGGGGGTAGGCGTTGGGCACCTGCTGGCCCACGGTGGCCGAGTCCTGGCGGCTCACGGGGTTGGCGCCCTCGGAGGCCGCGTTGCTGTCGGGATCGTTGTGCTCGCCGGCGTTGTCGCAGGCGGCGAGGGCGAGCAAGGCCGCCAGCGGGAGCGCGGCCAGGGTACGGGTGCGGGGCATGTAGCCTCTGCGAATCGGGTTCGGTGCACTGCGGTCGCCCGCCGGTTCAGCATCCACCGTACCACCGCGCGCCGAAGCCGCGCCGAAAGCTTGCGCGTGGCACCCGCGCCGGAGATTCTTAGCTGCCTCCCGCACCCCCGTCCGCGCCCGCCCATGCCCAACGACTCGCCCCTCTCCGACCACGAGCTCGCCGCGCTCGAAGCGCTCGCCTGCCAGGCCACCCCCGGCCCCTGGGAGGCGCAGACCGTGCTCGACTTCCAGACCGGCGACGCCAGCCGCGCCGTCACGCACCAGCCGCACGGCTCGGAGGAGCCCGTGTTCGTGGTGGAGCGCGAGTCGGACCTTTCCGCCGCCAACCAGCGCTACATCGCCGCGCTGCACCCGGACGCCACGCTGCGCCTGCTGGCCGAAGTGCGCCGCCTGCGCACCGTGGAGGAGCAGGCCGACTCCGCGCACTCCGTCCTTCGCCACCTGGGCGCTTTCCTGGAGCAGCGCGGCCTGGCGCAGCAGGCCCGCCGCTTCGTGGAAACGCGCTCGCAGGTGGAGCACCTGCACCCCGGCGCCCTCCCCGCCGCGCCGCGCCCGGCGGAGCTGACGCAGGCCTGAGCCGTGCCTTTCCCCGATGCTGCCACGTTGCGCCGCACCCTCGGCGAGTACCCCGCCGTGGTCGAGCGCCAGGGCGTCGCCCGGCTCCCCGAGCTGGACCGCTGGTACCGCGACGAGCTCCCCGGCCTGATCGCCGCCCGCCATCCTGCACACCTGACGCATTCGGAGCTGGTACGGCTCACCGAGTGGAAGATGGCCCGCGGCGTCTGGCGCGCGCCCAACCTGGTGCTGGTGCGCGGCAACGACCCGGCCGAGGTGGAGGAGACCAGCACCCGCGCCCTGTCGAAGATCCCCCACCCCACCGCCCCCATCTCCGAGCTGGCGAAGCTCAGGGGCGTCGGCCCCGCCACCGCATCCGCCGCCGCGTCCGCCGTCGCCCCCGAGATCTACCCTTTCTTCGACGAGCTCGTCGCCGCCCAGCTCCCCGTCCTGGGCCCCGTCGCCTGGACCCTGGGCTACTACGCCCGCTACGCCGACGCCCTCCGCTCCGCCGCCCGCGACCTGGGCCCCGAGTGGACCCCGGCCCTGCTGGAGCGCGCGCTCTGGTCTCATAACTCACACAGAGACACAGAGGCACAGAGATGAACTTATCTCTGTGCCTCTGTGTCTCTGTGTGAGCCCAGCAGTTTTACACGTCGCGCAGGGCGTCGATGTTGATGACGCGCTCGGCGAGCTGCGTGAGCTTGTCATCCGTGGCGCCTTCCTCGTCCAGCGTCTGCTGGATCAGGGTGGCGTCCTGCTCGCGGCCCAGGAGGCGGGCGTAGGTGCGCACGCAGCCGTAGCCGGCGATCTCGTAGTGCTCCACGCGCTGCGCGTTGGCGATCATCGCGGCGTCCAGCACGTCCGAGTCGCCCTTCTCCTTCACGGTGTCGTTGGCTTCCTTGAGGAGGCCCTCCATCCCCTTGCAGTGGTGCCCCGACGGCTTCACGTCCAGGTCCGTGAAGATCTGGTCCAGGCGGCGCACCTGCTCCTCCGTCTGGGTGACGTGCGATTCGAAGGCCTGGCGCAGCTCGGGGTGCTTGGCCGCCTCCGCCATCTTGGGGAGCGACTTGAGGATCTGGTTTTCCGCGCTGTAGAGGTCGCGAAGCTGTTCCACGTACAGGTCCCGCAGCGTGTTGAGCGCCATGGCCGTCTCTCCTTGATCGTAAGCTTCCGTCCCTTCGCACCGTGCAAAGGCGGCGGGGCGGCGGGCTATCGCACGCCCCGTGCCGTCCACCGGGTGCCGTGAGGCCCGCTTACAGTTGATCCATAGCGGAACGCAGCCGCTCCCGGGAATCCTGGAGTCCCTTGCGGCCGGCCAGCGAGAAGGGGGCCTTTCCGTCTTTGACGTTCTTGATCTCGGCCGCGAAGGCGCTCGCCATTCCCACGTCGCCGAGCGTGGCGGCGTTGATCACCATCTGCGCCTTGGCCATGGCCGCGCTGTACTGCTGCGCGCGGAGCTGCACCAGCGCGTCGCGATTGAGCCCCAACAGGTCGATGCAGAGCTGGCCGCGCGCCGTCCGCCCGATCAGGAGCGCCGTCTTGGGATCAAACTCCAGGTGGTCCGCCGGGTCCTCCCGCGCAGGGTGGATGAAGACCGGCACCTCGTCCACCTCCTGCCCCGGCCCGGGGGCGTAGAAAGGGGGTTGCCCGTCCTCCGCCAGCACGGGGAAACGCTCGCCCTTGCCGATGGTACCGCGACCCGGAACGCGCGCCAGGCGGTTGCATCCCGCGCATGACGGCAGGAGGTTGCTCCATTCGTACGCCAGCCAGAAGTACCCGGGGTGCTTCTCCCGCGCGCCGCCCCGCTCGATGAACACCGGGCGGTCCTCCTCGTCCCGCACACCCTTCTTGGGCCGGAAGTGTTCCACGTCGCCGGGCTGGCTGTGGCGGATGTCGCACTCGCAGTACGCGCACTTCCCGTGGAAGCACTCCAGGAGAAGCTCCTTCATCTCCTTGTAGAGATCGTCATCCACTTCGTACGGGGGACCGTCGTCGATCAGCTTCTGCGCGGCGCTGGCGGCTTTGGCGCGCCAGGCCTTCCACGCGGCCGAGTCCGGCGACGGCACTTCCACCTTGATCATCTGCCCCTCACACGCTGAGGAGTGCCTGGAGTTGCACCTTGAGCTCTCTGCGAAGCTCGTCCGGCAGCTCGTCCAGCGCCCGGCCCGGCACCGCCGCTTCCGCCACGAAGGTGTGGCGCAGCAGCTCCTCCGCCTGCCGCTGCACCGGCGTCTCGCCCGCCCGGGACGCTTCCTCCATCTCTGCCTCCAGGCGGCGGAACTCCGCCTCTTCGTCGTGGGTGCGCGCCGGGAGGCGGTAGAGCGCGGCGTAGCGCCCCGCCTTGCTCACCGTGCTGGCGCCGCGCGTGGTCGCCAGGCCGAACATGGGGCTGGTGAGGATCTGGTCCGCGCGCATGTAGTCCACGGAGGCGAGGCCCTGCGTGAGATCGACCCGGCGCTCGGCGTCGCGCCGCAGCACGGCGATTTCCCCATCTTCCAATCCCTTGAGGCAGAGCGGGTCGTGCGTGGTGACCAGGAAGGCGACCATGGGAAAGCAGCGGCGCAGCCGGTCCACGATCTCGATCTTCCACGTGGGGTGCAGGTGCACCTCGATCTCGTCCAGCAGCACGATCCCCTCGGCCACCTTCATGCTCGGCCAGCGCTCGAACAGGGCGATCATGATGTCCACCGCCAGCGCGACCACGGACTGGAAGCCGTCGCTCAGCTCCTCCAGCGTGACGCGCGTGTCGTAGACGCGCACGTAGACGCGCCCCGCGTCGCGCTCGAACTGGTCGTCCTCGTCCAGCATCAGCAGGTCCTTGAGGGCCAGCGCGACCTCGCGGAAGCGCTCGTCGTCCACCCGGCTCCGGTCCACGAGCCACGCCTCGGCGTCGTTGAGCGCGGCGGTGGGGGCGAACAGGTTCTTGACGCGGATGTAGCGCTCGCCCAGGTCGTCGCCGGGCGTGCGCTGCAGGATGCGCGTGGAGCCGTAGCCCAGCAGCAGCACCTTGGGGTCCGGCGGGTCCACGGTGAAGCGCGGGGAGGCCGTGTCGAAACGGAGCTCCACGGGGCGCGACAGCCCCGTCAGGTGCACGCGAACGGCGCCCTCCCTGGCACCGCGGCGTACAAAGCTCGCCGCGTCCAGCCCCAGGCCGTTCGCGTGGGCCTCACCCATCAGCGCCAGGGCCACGGCTTTGAGGATGCTGCTCTTCCCCGTCCCGTTCTCCCCCAGCAGCATCAGCCACGACTCCTCGTCCGGCCGCGAGTTGGGGAAGGACAGGTCCATCTCCTGGATCGCCTTGAAGTCGCGCAGCTCGATGCGCTCGATCCTCTGAGCGCCCATGTAGTAGCCGGCGATGGGCTGCTGGTGCTCGGATTCCACCGAGTAGCTTTCGAGCTGCGCCTGGCTCGCCGTGAACGTCGCGTACGCCTCCAGCTCTTCCTTGCGGCTGATCGTAGGCGCCGTGCTCAAACCAAGCACTTCCTCTATCCCCCACTCGTCGGCCCAGCGGCGGATGAGCTGCGACACCGCCGCGGAGTGTTCCCCCGACGGGTGCATCAGCTCGCGCAGAATCGAGAGGGTGTCGTCCGCGTACGGGTGCTTGTGCTCGGTTGATGAATGGCGGGCGAGCGCGTGGACTCTTTGCGCCAGGGCGCCGACCCGGTTCAGGACGGCGCGCCGGCTTTCCACGAGCGACGTTCGGTTGAGGCCCAGCACCTTGATGGTGACGACTCCCCGCTCCGTGTTGCTGATCACCTCGCCGTTCTCCATGAAGACGAGGTGTTCGGCGGGGTCGTCGTGGCAAGGATCCAGCAAGAGGGGCTGCTCGGCCGCCAGTTCCGCTCCGTGCGTCCAGGGCCGCACCCGCTGCCCGCGCACGGGGAAGCGCGTGGACTTGTGCTTGTTGCAGTCGTGACAGGTGGGGTAGATGTTCTCCCATGTGTAGGCGAGCCACCAGTAATGGTCGGCGGAAGTGCTCCCATCCAGATCCATCGCGCGCACCTTGGGGCGGTGGTGGCAGATGGTGCCGCGCCCTGGGAACGGCCCAAGAACAGTCTCACAATACGCGCACTTTCCATGAAACAGCTCCTCCAGCGCCAACCGGACGGAATCATTCCGCCACCGCTCCTGGTTGAACCGAAGTGCACGCTGCGGATGCCCCGCATCGGGTCCCTCGAAGAACCTCGACACCATATCCATGTCGCGCGAGACATGCCGAACATCGAGCGCACGCGGACGGGCGACGGTTTGCCTCTCGACAAAGATCATGTCAGGCGTGGGTGAAAAGGCGGGTGGCTGCGGGCGGATCTCTGCCCCCCACGCCCATAGTCTGCAACGGAGCGGAGCGTGTCAACGATCTCATGTTCCTCTCTGTGTCTCCGTGCCTCTGTGTGACACCGCTTTTCACCGCACACGCTCTAGCGCCGCCCGGTGGCGCTCCGAGAGCTCATCCGGGGCGGCCCAGCCCCGGCCCATCGCCAGCGCCTCGTCCAGCACCGCGCGCAGGGCGGGGGTGAGGCGGCGCTGCTCGTCTTCCAGGAGCCACGCCTCGAGGGCCAGCTCCAGGGCGCGGCGGCCGGCGGCGCGGGCGGCGGGCTCGTCGCCCAGCTCGCGCAGCGCCTCCGCCTTCTCGGCCACCACGCGGGCCCAGAGCGCCACCCGCTCCGGCTCGCGGATCAGCTGGGCGGCGGTAAAGGAGTCCAGCCGCACGGCCACGGCGGCGGCGGGGCCCAGGATCTCGTCCACCGCGCCGTCGGCTTCGCGCACGGCCTGCGCGGGCTCGCCGGATTGGCGGCGCTTGAGGATGCGGCGGAGCACTTCGAAAGCCTGCTCGATCATCCGCAGCAGGTAGTCCTGCCGAACCGGCATCATTCCCCCGAGGGTGCCGTAAACACGGCAACGGTGTTAGTTTAAGAGGTCCGGCCGATCTGGGCCGGCCGTCGCCGCACGCGGAACGCACCGCGGGGGCGACTTTGCGCGGAGTGGCGCCACTGCGCCGCTCCGCTTCTCGTTCCGACGGTTTCATGCCTTTCAACAAGCTGCAGCTCCATCCCACGCTCATCAAGGGAATCAAGGAGCTGGGATACACGCGCCCCACGCCCATCCAGGAACAGGCCATCCCGCCCGGCCTGGAAGGGCGCGACGTGCTGGCCTGCGCCATGACCGGGAGCGGCAAGACCGCCGCCTTCCTCCTCCCCATCATCCAGCGGCTGATGGACAAGCCCCGCGGCACCACGCGGGCCCTGATCCTGACGCCTACGCGCGAGCTGGCGGCGCAGATTCACCAGGCGCTGGAGGAGCTGGCGGTGCACACGCCCGTCACCGGCGCCGCCGTCTTCGGCGGCGTGGGGATGGGGCCGCAGGAGCACGCGTTCCGCAGCGGGGTGGACATCATCATCGCCACGCCGGGCCGCCTGCTGGATCACTTCAAGCAGCCGTACGCCAAGCTGAGCGGCCTGGAAGTGCTGGTGCTGGACGAGGCGGACCGCATGCTGGACATGGGCTTCCTCCCCGACATCCGCCGCGTGCTGAAGCACCTGCCCACACAGCGGCAGACGCTGTTCTTCAGCGCCACCATGCCGGACGCCATCGCCAAGCTTTCCGGCGAGATGCTGAAGCAGCCGGCGCTCATCAACCAGGAGCGCAAGTCGGCGCCCGCGGTGGGGATCACGCAGGCCATCTACCCGGTGCAGGAGGCGCTCAAGGCCGAGCTGTTCCTGGAGCTGCTGAAGCGCGACGAGATCGGCAACGTGATCGTCTTCACGCGCACCAAGCACCGTGCCAACCGGCTGGCCGACTTCCTGGAGAAGCACCGCATCCCCAACGCCAAGATCCACGGCAACCGCAGCCAGCCGCAGCGCACCGAGGCGCTGGCGGGCTTCAAGAGCGGGAAGTTCCGGGTGCTGGTGGCCACGGACATCGTGGCCCGCGGCATCGACGTGGAAGCCCTGGAGCACGTGGTGAACTTCGACGTTCCGCACGTGCCGGAGGATTACATCCACCGCGTGGGCCGCACCGCGCGCGCCGAGGCCACGGGCGACGCGTACACCTTCGTCTCGCCCGAGGAAGAGGCGGACCTGCGCGCCATCGAGCGCGCCGTGGGGAAGAAGCTCCCCCGCGTGACGGTGAGCGGCTTCGACTACGCCCGCAAGCCCGCGGAGCGCTTCGAGGTGCCGCTCGCCGAGCGCATCGCCGAGATCCGCGCGCGCAAGGCCGAGGAGCGCGCCCGCGCCAAGGCCAAGGCGGAGCGCAAGGCGCAGCAGGCCCAGGCGCCCGCCGCCGGCCCGCGCCGTCCGTCGTCCGAGGGCGGCCGTTCGCGCAATGATCGCGGGGGACGGGGACGTCCGGCCCGCGGCACCGCTTAACCACGGGGCTCACACAGAGACACAGAGGCACAGAGTCAGTTCATCTCTGTGCCTCTGTGTCTTCGCCTTCCGCAGACTCTCATGAAACGTCTCTTCGTTGCCCTGTTCCTCGCGCTCGGCGCGTGCGTCTCGTTCACGCCGGTGCCGCGCGAGGGGATGCTCGCCGTGCAGCAGGAGGCATGGTGGATGCGGATGCGCGCGCTCTGCGGGAAGGCGTTCGAAGGGCGGCTGGTGGAGGGGAACGCGACGGATACGGCGTTCCGGAGGGGGCGGCTGGTGATGCGCGTGGACGACTGCAGGCCCGAGGAGATCGGAATCCGCTTCCACGTAGGGGCGGACCACTCGCGCACCTGGTTCATCCGACGTACCATGGAAGGGCTGCAGCTGAAGCACCGCCACCTGCACGAGGACGGCACCGAGGGGCAGCCCACCGGGTACGGCGGCGACACGCGCGGGCCGGGGACGGCGGAGCGCCAGGAGTTCTACGCCGACGCCCACACGGCCCGCATGCTCCCCGCCGCGGCACGCAACGTGTGGACGATGGACGCGGCGCCCGGCCGCACGTTCGGGTACGCGCTGCGGCGCGAGGGCACCGACCGGCGCTTCCGGGTGGAGTTCGACCTGCGCCGCCCGCTCGCCGCGGGGCGGTAGGAAACTCGCGCGGCCACACGCGCGTACAACTCTCCTCACCCGGGACGCGCGCCGCGCGCACCCGCGCCCGCACCGCAAGCCGAAGAGACTGATGTACGGGATCGCCGGACTGCTCACCGGACGCACCCTGGCCGGCCGCTACCGCATCGACGCGGTGATCGGGCGCGGCGGGATGGGCGCCGTATACCGCGCCACGGACGAGCGCCTGGGGCGCGAAGTCGCCGTGAAGGTGATCGGCGTGGGCGGGGGCGACCCGTCGGAGCACGCCCGCCTGCGCGCGCGCTTCCACCGCGAGGCGCGCGCGGTGGCGTCGCTGCGCCACCCCAACGTGGTGGCCGTGTACGACTTCGGCACGGACGCGGAGGTGGACCTGGATTTCCTGGTGATGGAGTGCCTGCGGGGCGAGGATCTGGCGGCGCGCCTCACCCGCGGCGGGGCGCCCCCGCTGGGCACCTCCGTCGCCATCCTGCGCCAGGCGGCGCGGGGAGTGGCCGCCGGGCACCGCGCGGGGCTGGTGCACCGCGACATCAAGCCCGGCAACCTCTTCCTGGAATCGAGCGACGAGCCGGACGAGCCGCACGTGCGCGTGCTGGACTTCGGCATCGCCAAGCTGGAGGCGGACGACGGCTCGCTGACCGCGCTCACCGAGTTCGGCCGCGCCCCCTTCTCCCCCGCCTACGCCTCGCCCGAGCAGATGCGCGGCGACGGCGAGGTGGGGCCGGCCTCGGACGTGTTCAGCCTGGCGGCCGTGGGCTACCACCTGTTCACGGGCGTGCGCCCCTTCACCTCGTCCGACCCCGAGCGGGCCGGGCAGGAGGTGACGGCCGCCGTGCGCGCCCTCCCCCAGCGCGCCCCGCAGCTCCCCGGCGACCTGTACGGCGCCCTGGTCCGCGCCCTGGCCCTCCCGTCGCGCGAGCGCTTCCGCGACGCGGCGGCCTTCGCCGAGGCGCTGGGTGTGCCGCAGACCGTCGCGCGGCCGGCCGCGCCGCCGCCGGCCACGCGCGCCGTGCCCTCCGAGCCCACGCTGATGTTCTCGAGCGAGGAGGATCCCACCCAGCTC
>CADCTW010000167.1 GCA_902805735.1 uncultured Gemmatimonadota bacterium
GACCAGGCGCTCCAACTCAGCCCGGTCTCCATCGCGCAACTTGACTGTGCGAATTGGCATTGGCATGCTGAACAATCTAACACTCAGTACGCCAAAATGCACGGGTATTCAGAGGCAGTACACTAGGTCCGGTAGCGCATTGATCTTGCGCAGCCCGTGGTCCGGCGGAACCGGAGACGCAGGTCCACCATCTGGAAGAGCGTCGGCTGCGATGCGTTACGTCCGAGCATGTCGAATCCGATCCAGGGGAGCGAAGTACCCTTGGAACGACTCCAGTCTACTTCGCCGCCGGCGCATTGGCTCCCTTTTCCAAAAGCCTTTTAGAGCGGCGAGTGCGCTTCTGTGCCTCTTGGCTGCGGCGTGCGCGATTGGGTCACGCCTGCCGGAGGGAGGCGTGCACTCTCCACAACGATCAGATCGCACCGTCTCGGCATTCTTGGCGCTCGTACCCGCGATCATCGAGAGCGTACCTCACGCGGAGCGTGGTTTCCCGTTGCTGATCGACATCGGGAGCTTCGAGAGAGCCGGAGAGCGGCTAACCCGCTCGGAAATCCCGAGGGGCGCGGTTGACCGAAGCATCGCCAGGCGGTTTCGCCAAGCCACTGAGAGTGAGGCGACCATTCGCATCTCTCGCAACGAGAGACGAATCCTGGACGACGGTGTCTATATTCGTCTAGATAGCCTGAGCATGGGCGACGGAAGGTCCGAGGCGCTTGTTACTTATATGTGGCCGGAGCCCGAGCGGATAATCTCGACAGGCGTCGGGCTCACAAGAGTGGTCTACAGCTTTTCTCGCCGGGGCACCCGCTGGATTTTGGAAGAGGTCAGAATGGTGCAGGAGACTTAGCCGCGCTTGTCAAAGGTGACGCCGGCGTGCGCCCCGCCAACTGGGATCACACAGAGGCACAGAGGCACAGAGATGAAGTGATCTCTGTGCCTCTGTGCCTCTGTGTCTCTGTGTGAGCCCCGCTGTTCCTCAGAGCGCCTGGCACGCCTCCTGGGACGACGCACGGTCGGGCGCGCCGGTCTCGCTGGCCCCGCCGCGCTCCACGGCTACGGTGTAGCCGCCGCCCGCGGTGCCGGGCGAGCGGAAGGTGACGGTGCCGTTCTGGTCCGTGCGGTACCAGGGCTTGCCGTAGCGCGTGAACAGATCGCGCGTCTGCGTGTGCACGTGGCCGTAGGTGTTGGTGGCGCTGACGCTGAAGGTGACCCAGGCGGGGTTCACCAGCTCCAGGAAGCGGCTCGACACGCCGTTGCACGAGCCGTGGTGGTTGGCCTTGAGCACCTCCACCTTCATCCCCGGGTAGCGGTCGTAGTCCGCGCCCGTGTCGAACCAGCCCTGCGCTTCGTGCTCGGCGTCGCCGGCGAACCACATGGAGAACGAGGCCGAGTCGGGGCCCACCAGCTTCACGGGGGTGGAGCGGTTGTTGGCATCGGTGGCCGCGGGGTCGGGCCGCATCACGTGCAGCTTGGCCCCGCCGTTCAGCGTGACGGTGCACACGGACCGCCCGTCGGCGCAGGGATCGTCGGTGTCGCGCACGATCAGCTCGCCGCGCGCCACGCGCGCGTTGATGGAGTCGCGCAGCTCGCCCAGCGTGACGGCGGTGCCCGCGTCACGGTTCTCGAACAGGTAGCGCAGCTTGACGTTGTTGCTGCTCTTGAACAGCTCGCGCAGCCCCGAGTAGTGGTCGAAGTGCGCGTGGGAGATGATCACCACGTCCACCGTGCCCCCGCGCAGCCCCAGCGCGTCCAGGTGCCGGCGGAAGGCGGTGGTGTCCGGCCCGCCGTCGATGAAGACGCGCGAGGTGCCGTTGGCGATGTAGGTCGCGTCGCCCTGCCCGATGTCGAGCACCTTCACGATCAGCTCCGAAGCCGTCCCCGGCTCGCCGCCCGATCCGCCCGTGGTCACCGTGAGGGTAGCCTCGCCGAAGACGCCGTTGGGCGCCGTCGCGCGGATCAGGGCTGTGCCGGCGGCGATCCCCGTCGCCAGCCCCGCCGCATCCACCGTCGCGACCGCCGGATTGGAGGTGGTCCAGGTGTACGTGGTGGTGACGCTGGCCCCGTTCGCGTCCGTGGCCGACGCCGAGAACGCCTGGGTCCCGCCGACGGCGATGGATGCCGTCGCGGGGGCCACGCGCACCGTGGTGATGGCGCCTACCGGCGCCACGTAGCCGTCGTTGCGCGCGCCCGGCGTGCCGCGGTCGCCCTTGCCGAAGGTGGAGGTGGCCGTGTGCCAGTTGCTCCCCTTCACGTCCGTGTTGACGGCCAGGGGATCGCTCACGCCGCGCGTGGCGCCCGAGGGCATGGAGGTGCCCCACGCCACGGAGTCCACCGTGGCGCCCGCCCCGTCGCGCACTACGATCCAGTCCGACGCGTTGGCCAGGGTGATCCCCGTGCCGTACGTGTACGCCACCGCGACGTCGCCGTTCTTGCTGCGCGTGCCGTTGCGCGCCAGGACCGCGTACCCGCCCGCGGGGACGGGCACGGAGGTGGCGATGGTGTGGGCGGCCTCGTTGTTGGACTGGATCTTCCACCCCTGCAGGTCGATGGCGGTGGAGCGGGGGTTGTGCACCTCGAACCACTCGCCCACGTCGTCGGTCACGGCGCTCGGGTCCGCCAGCACCTCGTTGATCACCAGCGCCGGGGCGGTGGACTCGATGGCGAACGAGGGCCCGGATTCCACGGGGGTGCGCGCGGAATCGGCGCAGGCGGCGGGGAAGCTTACCGCGATGAGCGCGAACAGCAGGTGCGACGGACGGGGCATAGGCCCTCCGGCTGAGAGATGGACACTGGATGAGTGCCCATCCTGACAACAAATGTTGTGCCGAAGGGAAAAAGCGGGCTCACACAGAGGCACAGAGACACAGAGGAAAGCATCTCTCTGTGTCTCTGTGCCTCTGTGTGAGCCAAATCAGTTCCCGGGGCGCACCGTGGGGTAGCGGATGCCGAGCTGCTCCAGGTACGTCTTGTAGCGCGTGGGGTCGTAGTAGAAGCGCCGCATGTCCGGGCGGTAGCGCTGCATCACCCCGGCGTTCATGTGCACGGGCGGCTGGTCGCCGGGGCGGATCAGCGGCTCGTACTTCACGTCCTTGGTCTGCACGTCGCGGAAGTAGGCCCAGGCGCTGTCCACCAGCGCGGGCCTGGTGAACAGGTCGAGCAGGGTGAGCGCGGTGGCCTTGGCGCCGGCGGTGGCGCCCTTGTGCGCGATGGGCGTGGCCATGGCGATGGCGCTGGACCAGTTGTGCCCCGGCAGGTTGGGGATGTTGGACGGGTAGCGCAGCGTGATCGTGGGCACCACCCACGAGATGTCGCCGATGTCGTCCGACCCGCCGCCGCGGTTCTGCTCGGGGGGCACGCCGCTGTCGATCTTCGCCAGCGCCGTATCCAGCCCCGGCGTCTTTTCGTTCCCCAGCTCGCGCTGCACGGCGCGGGCGAGCGTCTGGTCCGCCTCGTCCCACCGGGGCAGGCCCACGCGGCGGATGTTGTCGTACATCGCCAGTGCCACGGGGCGGTTGAAGTGGCGCGGCCAGGCCGCCCCCAGCACCTGCATGGTGTCCAGCGTGGTGCCGGTCATCAGGGTGGCGCCCCGGGCGATCTGGTTGCCGATCTCCCACAGCTCTTTGATGCGCGGGTACTCCACCTCGCGGAAGTAGTACCACACGGCCGCGGTGCGCGGCACCACGTTGGGCTGGTCGCCGCCCTCGGTGATCACGTAGTGCGAGCGATGGGGGAGGCGCAGGTGCTCGCGCCGGTAGTTCCAGCCGGCGTTCATCAGCTCCACCGCGTCCAGCGCGCTGCGCCCGCGCCACGGAGCCCCGGCGGAGTGCGCCGTCTCGCCCTGGAAGCGGTAGAGCACGCTCACCAGCCCCGTGCCGTCCGCGGGGCCGTACGACACGTTGAGGTTGCTCCCCACGTGCGTGAAGATGGTGACGTCCACGTCGCGGAAGAAGCCGGCGCGGACGAACCACGCCTTGGCCGCCACCAGCTCCTCGGCCACGCCGGGCCAGATGCGGATGGTCCCCCCGATCCCCTCGCGCTGCATCACCTTTTTCGTGGCGATGGCGGCGGTGATGACCACGGGGAGGCCGGAGTTGTGCCCCTCGCCGTGCCCCGGCGCCCCCTCCACCAGCGGATCGCGATAGGCCACGCCCGGCTTCTGCGACGACTGCGGGATGCCGTCCAGGTCCGACCCCAGCGCGATCACGGGCTTTCCCGATCCCCACGTCGCCATCCACGCGGTGGGTATCCCCGCGATCCCCTCCTGCACGGTGAAGCCGTTGCGCCGCAGGATGCCGACCAGGTAGCGCGAGCTCTCGCTCTCCTGGAAGCCCAGCTCCCCGTACGAGAAGATCTGGTCGACCATCTGCTGCGTGAAGGTGTGCATCCCGTCGATCTCGCGCGCGATCTCGTCCTTGAGCGCGTTGACGCGCGCGGAGTCGAGCGGGGCTCTTTGGGCGCGCGCGGGCGACGAAAGCGCGAGGGCGAGGAGGACGAAAGCGATCAGGCGCATGGTGTTGTGCGGGGTCGGAGTGGGAGTCTCACACGGAGGCACAGAGACACGGAGAACTAATCTCTCCGGATGCGGCGAAGCAAATCGACCAGGTGCTGCTTCCAGAGCACAGGCATCGAATGCGTGCCGTGCCCGCGCGTCTGCTCGCTGGTGGGGATCAGGACGTAGCGCCCACCGCGCACCCGCGGCATCAGCCGCTCCATCAGCCCCAGCTCCGGCGGGTTCACCAGGTCGTCCGCCGAGTTGATGGCGACGAGGGGCGCGCGGATGCGCTCCAGCTGCGGCGACGGGTCGTAGTCGCGCGAGGCCTCGAACTGGTAGAGGAAGTCGTTGGCGTCCGTCTCGGCCATGCGCGACCGCATCCAGCGCGTGATGTACGCGTCGGCGCTGTCGCGCGTGGGCGCGGCGCGCTGGAGCTGGATGGGGCTGCTCGTCATCATGAAGAGCATCTCCAGCGCCCCGTACAGCCCGCGGGGCGGCGCGGTGTAGTCGCCGCCGCGCCACTCCGGGTCGGTGCGGATGGCGTCGCTGATCATCCTGCGCATCATCCGGTTGCGCCCCGCGATCTGCGTGGGGACGCTGGCCAGCGGCATCAGCGCGTCCATGAAAGCCGGGAAGCGCACGCCCCACATCCACGTCTGCATCCCGCCCATGGAGGTGCCCATCACCAGGAGGAGGTGGTTCACGCCCAGCCCCTCCGTAACCAGCCGGTGCTGGGCCGTCACCATGTCCTCGTAGCCGTAGCGGGGGAAGCGCGCCCGCAGCCCGTCGCTGGGCTTGCTCGACTTCCCGGTACCGATCCCGTCGGGGAGGATGACGAAGTGCGCCGCCGTGTCCAGCGGCTGGCCGGGCCCGAACAGCTCCCCCGCGAAGCCGCGCCCCAGGAAGTTGCGCCCGCTCCCCGTGGTGCCGTGCAGGATGAGCACGGCGTTGGTGGTGCGCCCCGCCGCGTCGCGCCGCGGGCGGCCCAGCGTGGTGTAGTGGATCCTCAGCTCGGGGAGCACCGAGCCGTCCGTGAAGCGGAAGCCGCGCATCACGAAATCGCCTTCCGTGCCCTGCGCGCGCGCCGCGGCCGGGATGCAGGCGTACAGCGTGAGCGCCAGGACGATGCGCCGGAGCATGGTGTAAGCGGGGTGCGGGTGGAGTGGGTGCTGGGCCTGCACGCCGGAAGCGTGCCGCGCGCTCTTCCATATGCCGGTGCGCGAATATTGGGCGAATTTTGGCCCGGCGGCGCAATGAGCATGGTTTCTGCGCTTCCAACTTGCACCAGCGCACCGAGATCCGTCCCAATCGAGGCAACTTGCTGAATCCCAGGCACCTGAAGCTGTACGGGGAGCTGGCCAAGCTTTTCCTCCGGTACGGCCGCAGCGACATCGTGAACACGGCGGGTCTGGACGAAGTGGTCCCCGAGCCCGGCGAGGCCGAGACCGCCGAAGCCACCCCCAAAGCCGAGGCGCTCGCGGAGGACCTGGAGCGGATGGGCCCCACCTTCGTCAAGCTGGGCCAGCTCCTTTCCACCCGGCCGGACCTGGTGCCGGCGCCCTACGTCGACGCCCTGTCGCGCCTGCAGGATCGCCTGGAGCCCTTCCCGTTCGAAGAGGTGGAGCGGATCGTGACGGAGGAGCTGGGGAAGGGGGTGCACGAGGCGTTCGCGTCGTTCACCGAGAAGCCCATGGCGGCGGCGTCGCTGGGGCAGGTGCACGCGGCCACCCTCCACGACGGGCGTCGCGTGGTGGTCAAGGTGCAGCGCCCCGGCGTCAGGCAGCGCATCATCGACGACCTGGACGCGCTGGAGGAGATCGCGGGGGTGGCCGAGCGCCGCACGGAGGTGGGGCAGCGCTACGGGGTGCTGGGGCTGATCCAGGAGTTCCGCCGCAACATCCTGGACGAGCTGAACTATCAGCGCGAAGCCGCCAACCTGTCCACGCTGGGGCGCAACCTGGCGCAGTTCGAGCGCATCGCCATCCCCGCGGCCATCGACGACCTCACCCGTACGCGCGTGCTCACCATGGAGTACGTGCGCGGGCGCAAGATCACGGAGCTGGGCCCGCTGCGCCGCATGGAGATCGACGGGGTGGCGCTGGCGGAGGAGCTGTTCCAGGCGTACCTCAAGCAGATCCTGGTGGACGGCTTCTTCCACGCCGACCCGCACCCCGGCAACGTCTTCGTGACGGCGGACGGCCGCATCGCGCTGCTGGACCTGGGGATGGTGGGCCGCGTCCCGCCCTCGCTGCAGGACCACCTGCTGCGCCTGATGCTGGCGGTGGCGGACGGCAACGGCGAGGAGGCGGCGCGCATCTCCATCGTGATGGGGACGCCGCTGGAGGGGTTGTTCGAGGAAGAGAAGTTCATGCGCGAGGTCACGGAGCTGGTGAGCCGCTTCTATGGCGCGACCGCGCAGGAGATCGAGCTGGGGCGCGTGGTGATAGAGTTGACCAGGATCGCCGCCACCTCGGGCGTCCTCCTCCCCAGCCAGATCAGCACGCTGGGCCGCGCCTTCCTGGCGCTGGACCAGGCCGGCCGCACGCTGGACCCCGAGTTCGACCCCAACGCCGCCGTGCGCCGCCACTCGTCGGACATCATGCAGCAGCGGATGATGAAGGCCGCCTCGCCCGCCGCCATGTTCACCACGCTGCTGGAGATGAACGAGTTCGTGCAGCGCCTTCCCGGCCGCCTGAACGGGCTGCTGGACGCGCTGACGGAGAACCGCATGGAGCTGGGGATCCGGGTGAACGAGGAGATCTGGATGATGGAGGGCCTCCAGAAGATCGCCAACCGCATCACCGTAGGCCTGGTGCTCAGCGCCCTGATCATCGGGGCCGCCATGCTGATGCGCATCGAGACCTCGTTCCGCATCCTGGGCTATCCCGGCCTGGCGATCCTCCTCTTCCTCGCCGCCGCCGTCATCGGCCTCTTCCTGGTCATCACCATCCTCCTCACCGACGTCCGCAAAAGATGAAGCTCACACAGAGACACAGAGGCACAGAGAAGAACTTCATCTCTGTGCCTCTGTGTCTCTGTGTGAGCCTACTTCTGCTGGTCGTAGCCGAATTCCACGAAGCCGCGCACGTCAGGCCAGGAGCCGTGCTGCTGGGACTGCTCGTTGCCCCAGTGGCGCTGCAGGTCCGGCTCCACGTCGCGGAAGGCGCGGCCGTGGTACTCCGGGTTCTGGCGCGCCATGTGGCCGAACTGGTAGAGCGGGCGCGTGTCCTCGTAGCTGCGGGTGCGCCCCGAGGAGCTCCCCTGCGCGTCCACGTGCAGGCTGCCCTGCGTGCTCCCCGCCGTGCGGCCGTGGGCCTCGAAGTGGCTGCGGCAGCGGTTGTCCGCCTCGCCGTTGAAGGAGGCATGCACGGAGCCGCCGCCCTGCTGCCCCGGCTGCGGGTTCCCCGCCTGGGCCCACCAGCCGCCCATGTTGTTCATCATGGCGCCGAACATCCCCATGGCGTTGTCGGCGGCCTGGCCCACGAGCCCGCCCAGGCCCTCGCCGATCTTCTGCATGTTGCCCTGGTTCCCGGAACCCCCGCTTCCACTCTGCTGCATCGGGTGCCTCCTCTCCGTAAGTCGTTCCCGCGGTGCGGCTTCCACCGAATCGCCAGGACGGGCCGGGGCAAAAAGCAGACCGCGTGCAATAAGTTTTGACAAAGATTATGCAACATGACGCCTGTCTCACCCGGAGACACGGAGACACAGAGATACAGCCGTTGTTCCCCCGCTCGCTCAGCGCAAAATCTCTGGATGGGAGCGCTTGTTTATAAACCTTGCGTGCAGCATCGCGTGCACATAGTGTTCACTTTGTGGCGGCGAGCGGCTCCAGAACTTCTCGTCGCCCACTCCGCTGGGCCCTTCCGCCGCGCGTATCGCGCAAATTTTTACCACTTCATACTTCAGGCATCCATGAGGCTGAGATCGAAAGCGCGGCGAGGTACGGCATTGGCCCTGTTCGCGGGCTTCGCCGGGGCATGCGACGGCGGGAGTGCGCCGCCTACCCCGGCGTCGGTCACCGCGACCACAGCCACGACGATGACGGCCACCGTAGGCACCCTGGCGAGCCATGCCCCGGGGGTGCGAGTGGTGGACAGCAAGGGCCGCGGGATGTCGGGCGTTCCCGTCACCTTCGCCATCACGGCCGGGGGCGGGACTCTGGGCAGCACCACTGCCTCCACGGACAGGGAGGGCGCGGCGCTCGCGGGACCCTGGAGGCTGGGGACGACGGCCGGGCCGAACATCGTGACGGCGACCGTGGCGGGGATCGCACCCGTCACCTTTACCGCGACGGGTACGGCCGCTGCGCCTGCCTCGATCGCGAAGGTGAGCGGAGAGACCCAGAGCGCGGCCGTGGGCACGGCGCTCCCGCAGCCGTTCGTGATCCGGGTGGTGGACGTGCACGGCAACCCCGTGCCGGGCGTGACGGTTTCGTTCGCGGCCACCACCCAGGGCGCTACGGTGTCGCCCGCGAGCGCGGCGACCGATGCCGACGGTCGCGCCGGCACGACGCTCACGCTGGGCCCCACGCCCGGCGTGAACACCGTGTCGGCCACCGCGGGCGCTCTCCCGCCGCAAACGTTCACGGCCACCGCCCGGCCGGGCCCCGCGGCGCAGATCAGGAAAGCGGGCGGCGACGGCCAGCAGGGCCGCGCCGGCTCGGCCGTCGCGGTGGCTCCTGCCGTCAGCGTCACCGACGCGTTCGGGAACGCCGTGGCCGGCGCGACCGTGACCTTTGAGGTCGCCAGCGGCGGCGGGTCCGTGACCCTGCCCACCGCCACCACGAGCGCCAGCGGCATCGCCACGGTGGGGAGCTGGGTGCTGGGAGCGTTGGGCACGAACACCCTCACCGCCACGGTACAGGGCGTAGGCAGCGTCACCTTCACCGCGATGGCGACGGGGTCGCCGGCGGCGATCACCAAGGTCGCGGGGGACAACCAGCAGGGCCCCTCCGGCTCGCCGGTCGCGGTGCCTCCGTCCGTCCGGGTCGCCGACGCATCCGGGAACCCGGTGCCCAATGTGACCGTGACCTTCGCCGTCGCCAGCGGCGGCGGGTCCGTGACCTCGGGCTCCGCCACGACGGGCACCAGCGGCATCGCCGCGGTGGGGAGCTGGGTGCTGGGAGCGGTGGGCACGAACACCCTCACGGCCACGGTACAGGGCGTAGGCAGCGTCACCTTCACCGCGACGGCCACGGCGGCGGGGCCGGATCCCTGCACCACCGCCGCCACGTTCACGCTGCGCACCACCCTGTCCGGCGCGCTCTCGACGGCGGACTGCCGGCTCCCCGACGGGGAGTACGTCGACTTCTACCGGACGAGGTTCTCAACCCAGCAGGCCGAGGAGATCACCCTCACCAGCACCACGTTCGACACCTTCCTCTACCTGGTGGGCCCGGGCGACCAGGTGCTCGCGGCCGACGACAACGGGATGCCCGGCGGGACCAATGCCTCGCTCCGGGTCTACGCCCCCGCGGGGGACTACCTTGTCGTGGCGAGCTCGGCCAACCCTGGTGCCACCGGCGCGTACCAGCTTTCCTCGCGCGCGATCACCGCGCGGACGGGCTGCGTGGACCAGGGCTGGATCGTTCCGGGCGTGAGCCTGACGGGCAGCCTGGCCACCGGCGACTGCACCGCCGGAGACGGCTCCCGGTACGACCTCTACCCGGTCGTGCTCCGCGCCGGCCAGCGGTTGACCGTCACCATGCGGTCCACCGCCTTCGACTCGTACCTGCTCCTCCTGTCCAGCGATGGCAGGCTGGTCGCGTCCAACGACGACGGGGCGGGGGGAGACGACTCGCTGATCACCTACACGGCACCGGCGGGGGGCGTCTACCTGATCATCGCGAACAGCTTCAGCGCCTCGGGCGCCGGCACGTACACGCTCACCGTCACCAGCCCCTGAAAAGGAAGCAGAAGATGCGCACACTCACGATCGCACTCGCTCTCGCCTGTGCACCGTTCGCGGCCAGCGCCCAGGAGCGCCCAAGCACCAAGCCCGTCCCCGCCGCCGCCGTGCGGGAGGTGGCGAAAGTCCAGCGCGCCGGGACCATGCGCCCGAACGTGCAAGCCGCGCTGCGTTCGCCGGCCCTGACCAGGCTGCGCAAGCAGAAGAGCCCGCGGAACTGACCGGGGCTCACACAGAGACACAGAGACACAGAGGCACAGAGGCACAGAGATGAAGTCGTCTCTGTGCCTCTGTGTCTCTGTGTGAGCCCCGCGTTTTGCTTCTGCCCGCAAGACCTTTCCCCGCGCCGCGCGGGCGGATACACTAACCCTTCGAACGAGCGTTCCAGGAACCCCGCGGAGACCTGAGCGTGGCCCCTCGCAAGCCCCTGAACGTGGTGATCGCCGGCGGCGGGCCGGCGGGGCTGTACCTGGCGCTGCTGCTGCGCAAGGCGGACCCGGCGCGCCGCGTGACCGTGCTGGAGCGCAACGGGCCGGACGACACCTTTGGCTGGGGCGTCGTCTTCTCCGACCAGACGCTGGGCAACCTGCGCGAGGCCGACCCCGAGTCGTACCGGGCGATCGCCAGCCACTTCGCGCACTGGGACGACATCGACATCCACTTCCGCGGCACCACCATCACCTCGGGCGGGCACGGCTTCAGCGGCATCGCCCGCGTCAAGCTCCTCCAGATCCTGCGGGAGCGCGCCGCCGCCCTGGGCGCCGACCTCCGCTTCCGCCACGAGCTGGCCGACGACGCCGAGCTCGCCGGCGCCGATCTCGTCGTGGCCGCCGACGGGGTCAACAGCCGGCTGCGGGCCAAGTACGCGGAGCACTTCCGGCCGGACCTGGACGTGCGGACCGCGAAATTCGTGTGGCTGGGGACGTCCAGGCTCTTCGATGCCTTCACCTTCATCTTCTTCGAGAACGAGCACGGCGTCTTCCAGGTGCACGCGTACCGCTACGACGAGCTCAGCTCGGCCTTCATCGTGGAATGCGACGAGCGGTCGTGGCGCAGCGCGGGCTTCGAGGGGATGGGCGAGGCGGAGACGGTGGCGGCGTGCGAAGCCATGTTCGGGCCCTGGCTGGACGGGCACCCGCTGCGCAGCAACGCGCCGCACCTGCGCTCGCCCTGGATCTCGTTCACGCGGGTGAGCAACGAGCGCTGGTTCACCATGGACGGCGCCGCGGCCCCCGTGGCGCTGATCGGCGACGCGGCGCACACGGCGCACTTCTCCATCGGCTCCGGGACCAAGCTGGCCATGGAGGACGCCATCGCCCTGGCCCGCATCCTGGACGCGGAGCCCGACCTGGCCAGGGCGCTGGAGAGCTACCAGGAGGAGCGGCGCACGGACGCGGTGCGGCTGCAGAACGCCGCGCGCAACTCCATGGAGTGGTTCGAGAACGTGCGCCGCTACGTGCACCTGGACCCGCCGCAGTTCGCCTACTCGCTCCTCACGCGCAGCCAGCGCGTGGGCCACGAAAGCCTGCGCCTGCGCGACCGCGCGTACCTGGAGGGCGTGGAGCGCTGGTTCGCCTCGCGCGCCGAGGAGGGCGAGCGCCCGGCGCCCGTGCCGCCCATGTTCACCCCCTTCCGCCTGCGGGGGATGACGCTGCACAACCGCGTGGTGGTGGCGCCCATGGACATGTACTCGGCCGCCGACGGGGTGCCCGACGACTTCCACCTGGTGCACCTGGGTTCGCGGGCGCTGGGCGGTGCGGGGCTGGTGTTCACGGAGATGACCTGCGTGTCGCCCGAGGGCCGCATCACGCTGGGATGCACGGGGATGTACGCGGACGAGCACCTGGCCGCCTGGAAGCGCATCGTCCGCTTCGTGCACGAGCGCACCCCGGCCAAGATCTGCATGCAGCTCGGCCACTCCGGCCGCAAGGGCGCCACGCGGCGGATGTGGGAGGGGATGGACCAGCCGCTGGAGGAGGGGGGCTGGGAGGTGTGGGGCCCCTCTCCCGAGCCCTGGGCCCCCGGCAACCCCGTCCCCCGCCCCATGGCCCGCGCGGACATGGACCGCGTGCGCGGCGAGTTCGTGCGCGCCACGGAGATGGCCGCCGTCGCGGGCTTCGACATGGTGGAGCTGCACTGCGCGCACGGCTACCTCCTCTCCTCCTTCATCACCCCCCTCAGCAACCGCCGCGACGACGAGTACGGCGGCTCGCTGGAAAACCGCCTGCGCTACCCGCTGGAGGTGTTCCGCGCCATGCGGGCCGTGTGGCCGGAGGACCGCCCGATGTCCGTGCGCATCTCGGCCACGGACTGGGTGGAGGAGGGGATGGGGTGCGGCGATGCGGTGGAGGTGGCGCGCGCCTTCCACGCGGCGGGCGCGGACGTGATCCACGTCTCGGCGGGGCAGACGGCGGCGGGCGCGAAGCCGGTGTACGGGCGCATGTTCCAGACGCCGTTCAGCGACCGCATCCGCAACGAGGCGCGCGTCCCCACCATCGCCGTGGGCAACATCACCGAGGCGGACCAGGTGAACGGCATCATCGCCGCCGGCCGGGCGGACCTGTGCGCCCTCGCCCGCCCCCACCTGGCCGACCCCCACTGGACCCTCCACGCCGCCGCCGAGCTGGGGTACCAGGACCAGCCCTGGCCGGTCCAGTACGGCAGCGGCCGCCAGCAGCTCGAGCGCCTGGTGCAGCGCAGGGCCGAGATCGCCGGCGGGGGGATCTGATGGGCACTCACCGCGAGCGAATGAATTCGCCGCTGGACCAGCGCGAAGACCGCCGTCGCGGTCTGCTCCTTCCGCCGACGGCGGGCCGTACAGTCCCCGGAGGGGACTTCGCGTGGTCCCAGCGGCGAATTTATTCGCTCCTGGGGGCAGTTCGGCCGATCACCTCGCATGTCTGAGCCGGTGGAGCCCCGCTACCTGTCCGGCCGCCACGCCGTTGTCACCGGCGGCGGGCGCGGCATCGGCGCGGCGATCGCGGACGAGCTGGCGCGGCTGGGGGCGGACCTGACGCTGATGGGGCGCGACCTCGCGCGCGTGGAGGCGCACGCGAACGTCCTGCGCGAGCGCCACGGAGTGCGCGTGCGGGCGCTTCCCTGCGACGTGGCGGACGAGGATAAGGTGCGCGAGGCCTTTGCCCGCGCGCGCGAAGGGCTGGGCGACCCCGGCATCCTGGTGAACAACGCCGGCCAGTCCGCCGCGACCGGATTCGCGGACACCCCGCGCGAGCTGTGGGACCGCATGCTGGCCGTGAACCTCACGGGCACCTTTCTGTGCACGCGCGAGGTGCTCCCGGCCATGACCGCCGCGCGCTGGGGGCGCGTGGTGAACGTCGCGTCCACCGCCGGCCTGCGCGGGTATCCCAGGACCGCCGCCTACACGGCGGCCAAGCACGGCGTCGTCGGCCTCACCCGCGCCCTGGCCCTGGAGACGGCCAAGCTGGGCATCACCGCCAACGCCGTCTGCCCCGGCTACACGGACACGGACATGGCCGCCGCCGCCGTCGGCAACCTCGTGCGCGAGCTGGGCAAGACGGAGGAGGAAGCCCGCCGGATGATCACCCGCGTCAACCCCATGGGCCGCCTCATCGCCCCCGCCGAAGTCGCCGCCGCCGTGGCCTGGCTCTGCTCCCCCGCCGCCTCCGGCGTCACCGGCCAGGCCCTCGCCGTAGCGGGCGGCGAGGTGTAGATCTGTTCTCCGTGCGCTTGCGCGAGATGGTGCTTTTCTTGCAGTTGTGCATCAACAAACGATGCGCAACAAGCGAAACCCGGGTACGCGATGAGCACCAGGGAGAAAGAGGCTGGGGCTGAGGCGGCAGGGGTGCGCGCGTCGCTGCGGAAGCGGATCGAGCGGTACGTGACGAGCGCGCTGGAGCGGATGAGCGATGAGGACCTGCTCAAGGCCGTGGCCGCGCAGTCGCCGCCGGAGACGTTTGCCGAGATCGTGCTGGCCGCGCCGGAGCCGCGCGAGCACGACTGGAGCGACCTGCTGCTGCGCGGCGCCACGGCGAAGCGCGAGATCGTGGCGGCGGCCGGCGGCCTGCTCTCGTCGTCCGAGGCGGCGGCGCTCCTCCACATCAGCATCCCTGGTGTGAAGCAGCGGGCGGGGCGCCGCGCCGTGCTCGCGGTGCCGCTGCCGGGCGGACAGTGGGGCTTCCCCGCCCGGCAGTTCGACCGGGACGGGCGCGTGCGCCCCGGAGTGGCGGCGGTCGCGGCGGCGGGCGCGGCGCTCGATCCATGGGTGCTCCTCTCGATCCTGGTGGACGACGCGGAGGACGGGCGTGGCATCCTCCTGGAGCGCCTGGACGACGGCGGGGTGCTCCGGGACGTCCTGTCGCGGCTCGCCACTCACGGAGAGCACGCCGCCGCCTGATGCCGCTCCGGCTTCCCAAGGATCCGCCCATCATGGAGGTGCCGCTGAGCCAGGTGCTCTGGCGCGTACACCCCCTGCGGTACGAGCCCGTGTGGTTTGGTCCCGCCGCGGGCGAGCCGCCCCAAGGACGCTTCGACGCGCCGGGGGGAGAGTACGGGACCTGCTACTTCGGCGAGTCGCTCGGCGTGGCGTTGCTGGAGACGCTGGTACGCGGCCGCAAGCACCCGCTGATCTCGCGCGCGGCCCTGGAGGTTCGGGGAGGATCGGCGTTCGGAGTGGCGGCGCCGCTCCGGATGCTCCAGCTGGAAGGCGCCGGGCTGCCCAGCTTTGGCATCAGCGCGCACGAGGTGATGGGCGCCGACTACGCCGAGTGCCCGGACCTGGCGCGCCGCCTCCACGCGCAGTTCGCCGAGGTGGACGGGATCCAGTACCGCTCGCGTTGGGATACCGGCAGCCTGTGCTGGGCCGTGTTCGACCGTGCGGAGCACCGCATCGGAGGCCTGGTGCGCACGCACAGGCTGGACGACGCCGCCGTGGTGGCCCCCGCGCTGCGCCCCTACAAGCACGTGGGCGTGATCTAGCCTCTTCTCTGTGCCTCTGTGTCTCTGTGTGAGGCCCGCCGTTCTCCGAACCGGAATCCACGTGATGAACACCAAGATCCGCGCAGCAGACCTCCGCCCCACCTCGTTCCGCTGGGAGGTGGAGGGGCCCGTCGCCACGGTGACGCTCTCGCGGCCGGAGCGGAAGAACCCGCTCACCTTCGAGAGCTACGCGGAGCTGCGCGACACTTTCCGGCAGCTCCAGTTCGCCACCGACGTCAAGATCGTGGTGCTCACGGGGGAGGGCGGCAACTTCTGCTCGGGCGGCGACGTGCACGAGATCATCGGCCCGCTGGTGGGGATGCGCGAGCGCAGGGAGATGGACGAGCTGCTCGCCTTCACGCGCATGACCGGCGACCTGGTGAAGGCCATCCGCGGCTGCCCGCAGCCCGTGATCGCCGCCATCGACGGCGCGTGCGTGGGCGCCGGCGCCATCCTGGCCATGGCCAGCGACCTGCGCCTGGGCACCGCCCGCAGCAAAGTCGCCTTCCTCTTCACCAGAGTGGGCCTTTCCGGCGCCGACATGGGCGCCTGCGCCATGCTCCCCCGCATCATCGGCCAGGGGCGCGCATCCGAGCTGCTCTTCACCGGGCGCTCCATGGCGGGCGAGGAGGCCGAGCGCTGGGGCTTCTACAACCGCCTGGTGGAGCCCGAGGCGCTGCTGGACGAGGCGCGCAGGCTGGCCTCCGACCTCGCCGCCGGCCCCACCTTCGCCCACTTCATGACCAAGAAGTGCCTCCACCAGGAGTGGTCGATGGGTGTGGACGAGGCCATCGAAGCCGAGGCCCAGGCGCAGGCCATCTGCATGCAGACCGAGGACTTCGCCCGCGCCTACCACGCCTTCGCCGCCAGGGAACGCCCCCACTTCCAGGGCAACTGAGATGGCCTGGTCTCTTCTCTGTGTCTCTGTGTGAGCCCGCCGTTGCCTGACCGCACCTTCCTCACCTGGCCCTTCTTCGACGAGGGCCACCGGCGCCTGGCCGCGGAGCTGGACGCGTGGATTCCGCGCGAGATCGCCCCGCTGGCGGGCTCGCACGGGGAGGTGGACGCGGCGTGCCGCGAGCTGGTGCGGCGGCTGGCCGCGGGCGGGTGGCTGCGCTACGCCATCCCGGCCGCGCAGGGGGGCGTGCACGAGCGGCTGGAGGTGCGCTCCCTCTGCCTGATCCGCGAGCTGCTGGCCCACGCCTCCGGCCTGGCCGACTTCGCGTTCGCCATGCAGGGGCTGGGCGCGGGGCCCATCTCCCTGTTCGGCAGCGACGAGCAGCGGGCGCGCTGGCTTCCGGCCGTGGCGGCGGGGGATGCGGTGATGGCCTTCGCCCTCTCCGAGCCCGACGCAGGGTCGGATGTCGCCGCGATGAGCACGACGGCGCGCGCGGATGGGGATGGGTACGTGATCGACGGGCGCAAAACGTGGATCTCCAATGCCGGGATCGCGGACCGCTACACGGTGTTCGCGCGCTTCCCCGCGGCGGGCGAGCGCGGCTTCGCGGCGTTCGTGGTGGATGCGGACAACCCGGGGCTGCGCGTGTCGGAGCGCATCGACGTCACCGCGCCGCACCCGCTGGGCACGGTGGAGCTGGACGAGTGCCGCGTGGGCGCGGACGCGCTGCTGGGGGAGGCGGGGGGCGGGATGAAGGTGGCGCTGGGGACGCTGGACATCTTCCGCTCCACCGTGGGCGCGGCGGCGCTGGGCTTCGCGCGGCGGGCGCTGGATGAAGCCGTGGCGTTCACCACGCGGCGGCACGCGTTCGGCAGCGCGCTCAGCGACCACCAGCTCACGCGCGCCTCGCTGGCCGAGATGGCCGTCGCGGTGGACACCAGCGCGCTCCTGGTCTACCGCGCCGCCTGGACGCGCGACGGCGGCGCCGCGCGCGTCACCCGCGAGGCGGCCATGGCCAAGCTGCACGCCACCGAATCCGCGCAGCAGGTGATCGACCGCGCCGTGCAGCTCCTGGGCGCGCGCGGCGTGGTGGCGGGGAGCACGGTGGAGTCGCTCTATCGCGAGGTGCGCGCCCTGCGCATCTACGAGGGGACCTCCGAGATCCAGAAGCTCGTCATCGCCGGGCAGCTCCTCGCGGGCTGAAAACGCGGTCTCACACGGAGACACAGAGATGCAAGCCGCCCCCACGGCCCACGTCGACACCTTTGCGCGCGACCACCTCCCGCCGCGCCAGCTGTGGCCGGAGTTCGACCTCTCCGGCGTGCCCCATCTGGCCGCGCGCCCCAGGATCAACGCCGCCGCGGAGCTGCTGGACGCGCGCGTGGCGGCGGGAGACGGAGATCGCACGGCGCTCGTCTTCCCGGGCGGGCGGTGGACGTACACGGAGCTGCTGGACAGCGCGAACCGCATCGCCGGGGTGCTGCGCGGCGAGCTGGGGCTGGTGCCCGGCAACCGCGTGCTGCTGCGGGGCTTCAACTCGCCCATGATGGCGGCGGCGTGGTTCGCGGTGCTCAAGGCGGGCGGGATCGTGGTCGCCACGATGCCGCTGCTGCGCTCCCGCGAGATCCAGACGCTGGCGGACCGCGCCCGCGTGCGCTTCGCCCTGTGCGACGCGCGGCTGATGGAGGAGATGCCGGCGCGCGCGGTGGAGCGGACGATGGTGTTTGGCGGCGAGGGCGAGCTGGAGCGGCGCATGGCGGGGCAGCCCGCCGCCTTCGCCAACGTGGAGACCTCGGCGGAGGACGTCGCGCTCCTGGCCTTCACCTCGGGCACCACGGGGCAGCCCAAGGGGGCGATGCACTTCCATCGCGACCTCCTGGCCTGCGCCGACACCTTTTCCGCGCACGTGCTTCGTCCCCAGCCAGACGACCTCTTCTGCGGATCGCCGCCGCTGGCGTTCACCTACGGGCTGGGCGGCTACCTGCTCTTCCCCATGCGCGTGGGCGCCGCCACGCTGCTGCTGGAGACCGCCACGCCGCCGCAGCTCCTCGCGGGGATCCAGGAGCACCGCGCGACCATCGTCTTCACCGCCCCCACCGCCTACCGCGCCATGGCGGGGATGGCAAAGGACTTCGACCTGTCGTCGCTCCGCAAGTGCGTCTCGGCGGGCGAGACGCTCCCGCTGGCGACCTTCGAGGCGTGGCGCGAGGCGACGGGGCTGCGCATCATCGACGGGATCGGCTCCACCGAGATCCTGCACATCTTCATCAGCGCCTCGGGCGACGACATCCGCCCCGGCTCCACGGGGCGTCCGGTGCCGGGGTATACGGCCGCGCTGCTGGACGCCCGCGGCGATCCCGTGCCTCCGGGCGAGCTGGGCCGCCTCGCCATCCGCGGGCCCACGGGGTGCCGCTACCTGGACGATCCCGAGCGGCAGCGGAAGTACGTGGAGAACGGCTGGAACATCACCGGCGACACGTACCGGATGGATGAAGACGGCTACTTCTGGTACCAGGCGCGCAGCGACGACATGATCATCTCGGCGGGCTACAACATCGCCGGCCCGGAGGTGGAGAACGCGCTGCTGGAGCACCCCGGCGTCCTGGAATGCGCCTGCGTGGCGGACCCCGACGAGGAGCGCGGCCACGTGGTGAAGGCCTTCGTCGTCCTGCGCGACGGCTGGGCGGCGGGCGAGGGGACGGTGAAGGAGCTGCAGGAGTTCGTGAAGAAGCAGATCGCGCCCTACAAGTACCCGCGCCGCGTGGAGTTCGTCACCAGCCTGCCGCGCACCGCCACGGGCAAGCTGCAGCGCTTCCGTCTGCGCGCCCGCTAGTGCACCGTCGCGGCGGTTCTCGCGACGCGAGTGCGCCGTCCGTCCACCCAACCGCCCCCTCGCCTTCCATGCGACTCTGGCGCTTCGTGAAGACCCGCCAATGGCGGTCCGCCGTCGCGGAGCTCGTCCTGGTGATCGCGGGCGTGCTCATCGCCCTGGCCGTGGACTCGTGGCGGGGGGATCGGAACGACCGGAACCGGGAGCGCGCGTACCTGCGGCAGCTTCTCTCCGACGTGCGGGCCACGGAGCGCCGCCTGGAAACGTCGATCGCGGAGGACAGCGTCATCTTCGCCAACGTGTCCCGTTTCATGGATGCCGCCAACACGTACCACGCCACGGCGGGCCCCGCGCCCTCCGCGGATTCGCTGCGATCGTGGGCGGTGACCGCGTACTCGTCCTTTGTCCCCCTTACCGGCACCTACTCCGCCCTGATGCAGAACGACGGTCTCCGGCTGCTGCGGAACGACAGTCTTCGCTTCCACGTGATCGCCTTCGCGGCCACGATGGCGTCCTCGCAGGACGTGCTTCGGCACACGGAAGGGCAGACGTGGCGGAATTCCGAACGTGCGGACCTGGCGTGGTGGCGGAACCTGATGCAGCCCTCCGGCGGGAGGCGGTGGCGGCGGGAGGCGGACGTGGAAGCACTCCTGCGGGACCCGGAGATCCTCAACACGTTCACCATGCAGCGTACGGTGGGAGAGAACCGCCTGGGAACGATGCGAGGATTGCGGGAACCCGTGGCCACGCTGCGCCGGATGCTGGAACGCGAGCTGAAGATCTCCGCCACGAGGCCCTCCTGATGGACATCCTGCAGCCCGACGGTTGGGCCCGCCCGCGCGGCTACTCCAACGGCACCGCCGCCACCGGCCGCATGGTCTTCACCGCCGGCCAGATCGGCTGGAACCCGCGCACCTGCCAGTTCGAGACGGACGCCTTCGCCGCGCAGGTGGCCCAGACGCTCCGCAACGTCGCCGCCGTCCTCGCCGAAGCGGGCGCGCTCCCCGAGCACGTCACCCGCCTCACCTGGTACATCACCCGCCGCGACGCCTACCTCACCGCCGGCCCCGCCCTCGGCGAAGCCTACCGCGAAGTCTTCGGCCGCCACTACCCCGCCATGGCCGTCGTCGTCGTCTCCGCCCTCCTGGAGCCCGGCGCCCAGGTGGAGATCGAGGCGACGGCGGTGGTGCCGGAGTGAAGGAGTTCAACGAAGAGTGGGAACGCGCTGCACATCACTGCCTGACAACCCAATGGCTGTGTACTTGAGACATGATCTCCCAAAGATCGATCACGTAACGGAAACGCAAATGAGTGACGCAATCTCGCCGACGGTCGAAGCCGCTATCCCCCCTTACGTCGCCATGCTCAATGTCGCTGCGGATGAAGATGCGCCCTTGGCGGAGTTGAAAAACCGTTGTGCAATCCGTGCGCAGGAATACGGGTTGACGGAGGCGGACTCCGCATTTACTTGTGCCGTGGCGGCCATCCGCTGCACGGAGAGACTCGGACCGAGGGCAATGGCGGTCCTAAAATCCGGGCTCATGAACGCGATGCGGAGATCCCCCGGCGACAGAGAAGGAGGCATGGGCGACCACGTTGTGAAACCATGCGGGTGCTCGTATCATGGACACCTCCTCACATGTGCCTGTCCTGGGCACGATTCGGGAGAACCAATCAAACCTTGGGCACCCGAAACGGCTGAACACGTCGTGAAGCCGTGTGGGTGTTCATATCATGGGCGCCTTCTGACCTGCCCGTGCCCTGAGCACAACTCGCTGAATTAGCCGCTCGTCGTCGCGGCATCCGGTACACCCCGCATCTGTTCTTCCGGGCGGCTTCCTATGGGACACCTGGGGTCCCCGCTCAACCTGAAACACCAATCCCCGCAGGGGGCTTCGTGCAGTCCTTGCCGCGACTTCAGTCGCCGCAACAGCAGCCCGGCAAAGCACGGAGGCACAGAGACGACGTCATCTCTGTGCCTCCGTGTCTATGTGTCAGGCACCTTCGCGGGTGAAGCACAGCACGAGATCGTCGTCCACCACCACCTGCTCCCCGTACCCCGCCGTGCGCCCGCGGTAGGCCACGCCGCGTCCATCCGGCACGTACCCGCGCCGCACGTACAGGCGCTGCGCGGATCCGTAGTCGGCACCCAGCCCCACCGCAATCCCCACACGCGCACCGGCTGCGCGCTCCGCCCCCTCTAGCAGCGCCGAGCCGATGCCACGCCGCCGGAACGCGGGGAGCACGTTCAGATCCTGGATCTCCGGGATTCCGTGCTCGCGGAACACGGGGTACGCCGGGCGCCGGTTGAGCGTGACGTACCCGGCGAACTCGTTATCGACCCAAGCCACCCACACCTGCCGCTCCCCCGCCTCCTGCTCGGCGAGATAGCGCTCGTACTGCTCGCGCGGCTTCGACCAGCCGATCATCGCGAACGTGGCGGCGATCACGGGCGGGTCGGCGGCGTCTAGGGGACGGATCATTCGCCGCGTAGCGCATCCACCGGGTCCACACGCGTGGCGCGCCGGGCCGGGAGGGAGCAGGCCAGCACTACGGCACCCAGCACGAGCCCGAAGACGGCGACAAAGGTCAGCGGGTCCGCCGGGCTGATACCGAACAGCATTCCGCGCAGGGCGCGGGTGCCCGCGAAGGCGCCGGCCAGCCCCAGCGCGCACCCCCACAGCGCCAGCCGCATTCCCTGGCGGAGCACCAGCCGCCGCACCTGCTCCGCGCGGGCGCCCAGGGCCAGGCGGATGCCGATCTCGTGCGTGCGCTGGCGCACCGTCGCCGCCATCACGCCGTAGATGCCGACCGCCGCCAGGAGAAGCGTGATCGCGCCGAAGGTGCCCAGCAGCGTCGTGCCGAATCGCGGACGGGCCAGCGGCGCCGCTATGAGCTGCCGCATGGACCCTCCCCCGGCCAGCCGCAGCTCCGGGTGCGCCCGCCGCAGCGCATCCTGGATCCGCGGCACCACCGCGGCGGGGTCGGCGGAGGTGCGCACGGCCAGGCTCATGGGCACGGGCCCCGCGAACTGGCGGGCGGGGAGGTACAGGCTGGGCCGCGGCTCCGTCAGCTCGCGGTAGCGCGTTTCCCCCACGACGCCGACCACCACGTGCCACTCGTCCGGCGCGTCGGACGGGCCCAGCTTCACGCGTTTGCCGATGGGGTCCTGCCCCGGCCAACTGCTCCGCGCCACGGCTTCGCTGACGATGGCCACGGGGGGCGCGCCCTCCCGGTCCTCCGGCCCGAACGCGCGTCCGCGGCGCAAAGGGATCTCCAGCGTGCGGAAGTAGGTGGGGCCCACCACCTCGAAGTTCACCAGTGGGTTGTTCACCTGTGCCTCGGGGGTCTGCCCCTCCCCCGTGTACGGCGCGCTCCACCCCGCCTCGCCGGAGAAGGGCGGGCGGGGCATCGCCGCCGCGCCGGTCACGCTGGGAATCGCGCCCACGCGCGCCAGCATCTCCTCCTGCAGCGCGACCAGCCGGGGCCGCTCCGGGACCAGCTCCGGCGGGAACGCCGTCTGGAAGACGAGGAGCCGCTCGCGGTTGAATCCCATCTCCACCCCCTGCAGCGCGACCAGGCTGCGCACCAGCACCCCCGCGCCCGTCACCACCACCATGGCCAGCGCCACCTGGCCGATCACCAGCCCGTGCCGCAGCGCCTGCGCGCCGGGATGCGCGCCGGCCGTGCGCCGCCCCCCGCGCAGCCACTTCGCCAGCTCCCCCGTCGCGGGGAACAATGCGGGGAGCAGGCCGGAGAGGACCGCCGCCGCGCCCGTGGCGGCCAGCGCGAAGAGGAGCACCCACGCGTCGATCCCGATCATCTCGCGCCGCGGCAGCTCCGGCGGCGCGAGAGCGACCAGCGCGCGCACGGCGCCGAGGGCGAAGAGCACCCCCAGCGCCCCGCCCAACAGCGCCAGCAACCCGCTCTCCGCCAGGAGCTGCCGCGCCAGCCGCCGCCGTCGGGCCCCGAGCGCGGCGCGGATCGCGAGCTCCTGCGCCCGCGCCGAGCCGCGGATCAGGAGGAGGTTGGCCACGTTGACGCACGCCACCAGCAGGAGCAGCCCCACCGCCGCCGCCGCGGCCCACAGCGTCGCCCGCGCATCCCCCGCGATCAGCTCGGGGAGCGGCGTGACCACGGGTTTCATCCCCCGGAACGCCGGGGGCCGCCGCGCGTCGCCCGCGCGCAGGAACGCCTGGAAGTCATCCCGCGCATCCGCCATGGACGCACCCGGCCGCAGGCGCCCCACCAAGTCAAGCACGATCACCTGCGACGGTCCCGCCCGCTCTTCCAGCGTCGCCGGGAAGTCGGGGAGCACCGGCACCCACGCCTCCGCGCCCCGTGGGTACTCGAAGCCGCGCGGCATCACCCCCACCACCGTGAAGCGCTTCCCGTTCAGCTGGAACGTATGCCCCACCGCCGCCGGGCTCCCGCCGAAGCGCCGCTGCCACAGCCCGTGGCTGATCACCATTACCGGGGCCGCCCCCGGCACGTCGTCGGACGGGAGCAGGGCGCGGCCATGAATGGGCGCGGCCCCCAGCACGGGGAAGAAGTTGCCGGTCACCCAGGTGGCCGAGAGGGTGAGGGCGGTTCCGCCATCCAGCGCCACCTGCTCCAGTGCCCCCTGGTACGCCACGCCCGCCACCCCCTGGAACGCGCGGCTGGCATCGCGGAACGCCGCGAGTTCCCGGTAGGTCACCGGCAGGTGGCCGGACGAGGGCGCCTCCGTCCAGAGCACCGCCAGCTCGTCCTGCGCCCGCACGGGAAGATCGCGCAGCAGCACCCCGTTCAGCACGCTGAACATGGCCGTGCTCGCCCCGATCCCCAGGGCCAGCGTGAGCACCGCCACTCCCGTGAACCCCGGGCTCTTGAGCGACGCCCGCAACGCGAACCGCAGGTCCTGCCCCAGCGACTCCCACATGGCTTTCCTCTCGCTCCGGGTGCCCGCCGCACACGCTGTACTTATATCACCCGGAGACACGGAGGCACAGAGAAGGGCTTCGTCTCTGTGCCTCTGTGTCTCTGTGTGACCCCGTTGTTCATCCCGGCCTGAGCCACTTCCGCAGAAACGCGAGCGTGGTGCAGGTGGACACGCGGAAGGGACCGGAGCCGCCGAACTCGTCGATGCCGTGGCCGACGCCAGGGAGCTCGACCAGGGTCGCGGGGATCCCCGCGGCGCGGAGTGTGTCGCGCATGGAGCGGGACTGGCGGATCGGGACCACCTCGTCCGCGGTGCCGTGGACGAGGAGGAAGGGCGGGGTGCGCGCGCCGGCGTGCACGGCGGGGGAAGCGAGGAGGGCGAGCTCCATGCGCTCCTCCGGGCGGCCGCCCAGGAAGTTCTCCACCATCCCGCGCTGGCTGGGGTCCAGCGCGCCGGCCGTGCGGATGTCCTGCGGCCCGGCCAGCGACACCACCGCGCTCACCGCCGGCGACACGCCGCGCGCGGGGCAGGCCCCATCCAGTCCCTCCACCTCCGCGGCGGTGCCGAGCATGGCGGACAGGTGCCCGCCCGCCGAGTGCCCCAGCGCCGCGATGCGCGCCGGGTCGATGCGGTACGTCGCCGCGTTGAGGCGCAGCCAGCGAACGGCGCAGCGCACGTCCTCCACCGCGGCGGGAAAGATGTTGCGGGGCGCGCTCGCGAGCCGGTAGTTCACCGACGCGGCGGCGTACCCCTGCCCCGCCAGGAGGCGCATGGCGGAGTGGTAGTCGCTCTTGTCCCCGCCGCTCCACCCGCCGCCGTGGATCAGCACCACCAGCGGGAAGGGGCCCTCCCCCCGGGGCCACGCCACGTCCAGCCGCTGCGGCTGCCCGCCCATCACGGCGTAGGTGATGTCGCGCGCCACCTGGACGTTCGCGGCGGGGGGTGGCGCGGGGATGGCGCAATCCCGCTCCACCGCGACCGACTCGCCCGCGGAGCTACCGGACGGCGCCGGCATGGGCGCTCCCGAGCAGGCGGCGGCGAGCAGCAGGGCCGGGACGCATCGTGTTCTCATCGCTGCTCATTCGGCTCGCGTGGACGGGGGAGGCCGCGCGGCGCGGGCGCGGGAGTCCTGCCCCGCCGCAGGCGCCGTGCCCCCCGCCACACAGAGCTCAGCCGGACGCTGTACTCCCCGCCCTGCCTCTGTGTCTCTGCGCGATCCCGGTGTTACTTTGGGGAGACCCGTCCAACCTTTCCCCCTCGATTCTCCGCGATGTCTCTGAAGGCGTGTGAGCGGTGCGGCGTGATCGGCCGTCCGGACGACGACGCGTGCTGGAGCTGCGGGCGCCCTCCGCGCAGCACCGCCCCCCTTCCCGCCCCCGACGAAGCGAAACCGGCGGGCGCACTGTGGCCGGTGGTCCTTGCCGCCATGGTGGTGGGGACTCAGTTCCTGTACGCCTTGTTCAACGCGGAGGTGGTCCGTCTGCGGCTGGGCTTCCTGGGCGCGCTGGCCGCGACCGCCGCGGCGGGGCTCGTCTTCGGGTGGCGCAGGAGCTGGGTGCTGAGCGCCGCTTTCGCGGCCGGGGGCGCCAGCGCGGCGTTCTACGGGCGCTTCGATCCCGCGGGGTACGCGTTCTACTGGCTCCTGCTCGCGGCGCTTCCCTTCCACGTGGTCCTGCGCCGCTTCGGGAATAGGCTCGGCCGCCTCCCCACCCTGCCGCCCCGGCGCCGGCGCGCTCCGTCGTTGCAGGACGAAGAAGACCGCACCTTCGCGAAGCTGCGCGAGATCGAGGAGCACCGCGCGCAGCTCGGCCGGTCGCGCGCCCTGCTCGCCCGCGAGCGTGACGCGCGCCCGCTCGCCGAGGTCCGCGAGAAGCTGGGCCACGCCGACGAGGTGCTCCGCCGGCAGCGCACCCGTCACACGGCCCACCTCTGGGCCATCGAAGCCGTCCGCTGGCAGCACCGGCTGGCCCCGGTCGTCGCCGGCCTGGACCGCCCGGGCGACCCCGAGGGGCGCCTGGAGCGGCTGGCCGCGGCCGCGGGCGAGGGCCGCCGCCTCCTCCACGACCTGGAGCGCGACGCCGAGACCGCCGCGAGCGAGGAGGGCAAGCGCTGCCTCGCCCAGCTTCGCACACTCCTCGGCCGCTGCGACGAGATCCGCGAGGCCATCGTCGTGAGCCACGCCCTGCAGTCCATCCGGCGCATCGACCCCGCCGGCGACCGGGCCGCCGCGCTCTCCCCCCAGCCCCTGGAGAGCCTCCGCGCCGACCTGCACCCCGGCACCTCGCTCACCGCCGCCCTCGCCGCCTTCGAGCTCGAGCACGAGCGCCTCGTCGACGACGACCGCGAGGCCCGGGACGTCCAGCGCTTCGTCCGCCAGCTGGAGCGCGAAGGCTAGCCGCCGTTGCCGCGAACCCCAATCCGGCGCGGTTCTGCAGGTACCATCTCGCATCCAAAACGGGAGGCCTGGGCCATGTGGAACGACTTCAAGGAGTTCGTGGCACGCGGCAACGTCTTCGACCTGGCCGTCGGCCTCGTGATCGGCGGCGCCTTCGCGACAGTCGTGAAGTCGTTCGTGGACGACATCCTGATGCCCCCGCTCGGCTTCCTCTCCGGCGGCACCGACTTCTCCGCGCTCTACATCAACCTCTCCGGCGCCGAGTACGAGTCCCTGGCGAAAGCGCAGGAAGCCGGCGCCGCCACCATCAACTACGGCCGCTTCCTCAGCAACGTCATTGCCTTCCTCATCGTCGCCTTCGCCGTCTTCCTCCTCGTCCGCGCCTACAACCGCCTCAGCACGCGCAACGAATCCCTCCCCGCCGAGCCCGCCGGCCGCGACTGCCCCTTCTGCCGCCTCACCATCCCCCTCACCGCCACCCGCTGCCCCCACTGCACCTCGCAGCTTACCACACCCTGATGGAAGTCCCACCAAAATGCGCCACAACGCAACCGGCGCGAACGAGGACCCCGTCTGGGGGCTTGGGAGCGCACCCGTCCGGTGCGGTGTCCCAGACGGATCATCGAACCGCGACGAGTACCTGTACGAGAGCCCGCCAGGCATTGCCGAGCGCCCCCGGCTCCGGGACGATCCTGCCGCCGAGGAGCAGACAGAACAGGGGGAGGGGGTGGAGCACAAAGCGCGGCCCGAGATACTCTGGAGGTTTCGCGGCGGCGAGGCTGAGCAAGGCGACAACGAAAGAACCCCGCTCCCTGGACAGGTAGCGGGGTTCGGTCGTTGCGCAAACCGGGCGCGGCGACGCCCTATAGTCAGGCGGCGGTCACCAGTACGCGCGCTTCCCTCTGCTCCACGGGCTTAGGGGTCACCGCGATGTGCACGTCCATTCCCAGCGCGTTGAGGAAACGGAACAACTGCTCCATCGAGAATTCGGACAAGTCACCGCGAATCACGCGGGATAGGTCCGATTCAGTGCACTGCATGAGCTCCGCGGCGGCGGCGCTGCTGAGCTCCTTCTCCCCCATCACCCGCTCGATGGAAATGGAGAGGAGCGCCTTCGCCATCAGCTCTTCGGGGTTCGGGAGCTCGAGGTCCGCGAACACGTTCCCGGAGCTCACCTCGTACTCGATGCCCTCAGGCGTTCTATGGGTTCGCATATCATCCTACCCGCGTCGATGGATGCGCTCGGCCTCCGCCAGACGGCGGCGGATCAGCTCGATGTCGTGGTGCGGAGTTTCACTCCCCTTCCTGCTCTTCTTCTGGAAGGTGTGCAGGACGTAGACCACACCCGCCAGTTTCACCGTGTACACCGCACGATAGGTGTCGCCATCGTGATCTTCCACGACCTCCAGCACTCTGCCCCCACTGAACCCATGCAGCTTTTTTAAGTTGTGTGGTGCGCCCCCGAGCTGCACATGAAGCAGGGCGCGTCCGAGTCCCCTCTGCACGGCCCCGGGGAATCGCTTCAGATCCTTCCGGCTTGATCCGACCCAGACGACTGGCTTCACGCATCGACTCCGGTGGATGGAGTCGAGCAGCATATCGAATCTAGCGCCGCCCGCCAACAGACCGACAGAACCCCGCCACCAAGCCGGTAGCGGGGTTCTGCCGTTGTGCGATTCGGAGCGGCGGAGGTTACCTCACGCTCTCCTCTGTGCCTCTGTGTCTCTGTGTGACCCCGCTGTTCTCTTCACCTCACAACCCGAGCGGCGCCGACGACGCCACCGTCAACTGTATCGTGTGGTTCCGCTCGAAATCGCGGCCGTTCGCCTTCACGAGAAATTGGTTGAGGTAGCCCAGCTCCACGCGGACGACCGGGGAAAGCGGCCGGCCCACCCCCAGCATCAGGCGGTTCTGGTCCAGCCGGTTCATCTGCACGTTCTCGCCGAAGCTCACGAAAACCTCGTTGGCGGCGAACAGGTAAGGGGCGCCCGCCGCCTCGCGCCGCAACGGGAGGGTGCCGCGCGCCAGGTAGCGGGCCCGGTTGCTGTAGCGCCAGTCGGTGACGCGCTCCGGGTCCGCGGCGTCGGTGCCGGTGACGCCCACCCAGCGCTGCTCCAGCCGGTAGCGGTGCGCCATGGCCGCGCGCCCCACGCCGTGCGCCAGCGAGAGCTGCTGCCAGGCGCGGTGCTCCGGGAAATCCGCCGCGGCGGGGAGCTCGCCGTAGCTGTGCGTGGTGATGTGGCCGTACCCCGCGCCCGCCCGCACCCCGGCGCCCAGCGCCCGCGTCACGCCGGCGCGCAGGAGGAGCTGCTGCCACTCCATCCCCAGCTCCGCGCGCCGCACCTGCGCCTCCAGGTGGAGCGCGGTGGGCGACCCGCGGCGCAGCGGGTGCTCCCCCGCGTACGTGAGCCACGCGTGGGCCTGGTCGGCCGTCCTCCGCTCCGTGCCCTGGGCCGACGCGGAAGCGAGCGGAGCCAGCCCGGCCAGCACCAGCCCCAGCCCGGCGGCGAACCGCCGGGCATTCGCGACTCCCGCCACCCGCTACACCTCCACGGCGGTCACGCGGCCGGTGGCCAGGTCGTACACGCCTCCGGCCACCACCAGCTTCTTGTCGCGCACGAGCTGGGCGACCACCGGCGACGAGGTGCGCAGGAGGCGGGCCTGCACGCGCACGTTCTCGCGGGTCACCGCTTCCAGCTCCCGGCTCGCCACCCGGTCCACGGCCGGCTGGATGTGACGGTACAGCGTGCTGATCTGCCCCGGCACCGCGTCGCCGGCGATGGTGGCCTTCACCGCGCCGCACCCGGTGTGCCCCATCACCATCAGCACCTTGCTGCCCAGCACCAGGGTGCCGAACTCCAGGCTCCCGATCAGCTCGGGGGTCACGATGTTGCCGGCCGCGCGGCACACGAACACGTCGCCGAACCCCTGGTCGAACAGGATCTCGGGCGGCACGCGCGAGTCCGCGCACGAAAGGACGGCCGCGAACGGCCTCTGCGTGGGCACCACCTCCTTGAGCCGCGCCATGCTGCGGTTGGGCCCCACCGTGCGGCCGGCGACGAAGCGGGCGTTCCCGGCCATCAGCTCGGCCAGCGCCTGCTCCGGCGTGGTGATGCTCGCGGGGTCGAAGACGTCGGCGGCGTGCAGCGTGGCCGGGGCTGCGCCCACGGCGACCGCGGCGCCGGAAAGGGCAAGAAGGCCGAGGGCACGCCGGCGCGATACGCCGGTTTCGGTCTGGTTGTCCGTGTTCATGGTCTCACACTCGTCAGGGTTGGACAACGCGGCGGGTCACCGCCGGTTGGGCACCTCAACCCTATACAAAGCAACCACAAAAGAAAAATACAAAAAAACAGTTGCATACATAACCGTTGCTTATCGATGTTCCGGAGGCACGGGAGGGCCCCGGCACCAACCCGGCGCCGGGGCCCTCTCTCTTCCTCTGTGCCTCTGTGTCTCTGTGTGAGCCCAATCAGTTCCCCGTCCCCTCACCCCCGTACAGCGTGTTGAACAGCAGCTTGAAGGTGCCGTGCGGCTGCGCGCGGAAGGTGATCTCGGGGCCGAACATGTAGAGCGTCCCCTTGCCCACGGTGGCCTCCGCGGCGGCGACGCCGCCGTCCAGGCGCTCCTGGCCCCAGGCCCAGCCGCTGCGCAGCGGGGTCTTTCCTTCGTACCAGGCGATGGGCCGCACCCCGCGCGCGGCAGCGTCGCTGCCCAGGCGGAAGACGGGCGAGTCGTCGAACATCACGTCCGCGCGGTCGGCCATCCCCCAGGCGGCGGGGCGCGACGGGTCCACGCGCACCTGCAGCACGGAGCCGGGGATGAAGAACTTCTCGCGCGACAGGTGCACCATCTCGCCGGTGGAGCTGCGCTCCGCCAGGTGGTCGGTCACGGGGAGGCCCAGGTGGCGGGCCAGCACGGTGGACGAGCCGATGGTCACCACCCGGCCACCGCCCTCCAGGAAAGCGCGCAGCTGCGGCACCGTGCGCGCCACCGTCAGGCTTCCCAGCTGCCCGCGGAACTCGGCCGGGATCGTGGCGGGGTCCGGCTCGCCGCGGGCGGGGCGGTCCTCCTCGGGGATCGCGCCGTCGTGGAAGATGAGGACGTCGTACTTCGCGTTCAGGTTCCCCGCGTCCAGCTCGGGCGCGAACACCTGGCGGTAGTTGAAGCCCCACTGGTCGAACAGGTAGCGGTTCCACCCCGACGGCATGGAGCCGCCGAAGCGGTCCCAAAGCCCGATGCGGAGCGGGCGCACGCGCATGGCGCCGGCGCCCGGGCCCTGCATCGCCGCGTCCACGTTCACCCCCAGCTCCGTGGCGAGCGCGGTGACGCGCGCCGAAACGCCTTCGCGCGCGGGCACCACCCAGGTGCCGGCCGGGTAGGTGTCGCCGCCCGAGCGCCACTCGCCCGTCAGGCGCTGCACCTCCACCCCCGCCGCGAGCAGGCGGTTGGCGATGGTGAAGGCGTCGTTCTGCGCGGGAGAGATGAGGTACGCCGCGGGGTTGCCGCGGGGCTCGCGCACGCGGCCGGGGGCGGGGCGCGTGTTGAAGCCCTCCACCCGCTGGAACGGGCCCGTGAACCCCTCCAGGTGCCGGTCGAACTGGATCCCCATCTGGTACGCCAGCGTCCAGCCCGCCACGTCGTACGGGGGGATGGGCGGGCCGCCCTCGTAGCGGAAGTCGTTGGGGTGGTCCTGCGGCTCGAACATGTCCAGCACGTGTGGGCGGAAGGCCTGCGCCGTCATCACCACGTACGACCCGGCCGGGTACCGCTTGCCGCCCGCCGCGAAGCCCGTCGTGGCGCGGTGCACCTCCACGCCCGTCTCCAGCAGCGCGTTCACGAACTTGGTGGCGGTGGCGAAGTCCGGCTGGTCGGCGGGGATCACGTAGCCTCGCGGGTCGCGCCACTCGGGGCGGCGCAGCATCGCCAGGAAGCGGCGCGACTGCTCCGGGTTGGGCGCGTCGCCGATGATCCCGCCCCCGCTCATCACCCCGTCCGCGTCGGCGCGGCGGCCGGCGGCGCGGATGGAGTCGCGCACGGCGTCCACGCGGCGCGGGTACGTGGTCCAGCTGTCCTCGCTCCCGCGCTCGATGGAGTTCTTCCCCATCCGCCACTGGTTCATCAGAAAGGTCTCGCGGTAGCGCGAGGCCACGTCCAGCACCGCGTAGTTGGCGGTGACCGAGTAGTCCACCGAGCTGCGGAAGTGCCAGCGCTGCGGCTGGATGGGGTACGGCAGATCCGTGCTGGGGAGCTGGCGGTTGGCCACGAACGGGATGTCCATGGGCGTCGGGTTGCCGATGGTCTCCGTCAGCAGCCCGATCATGTTGTGGAAGTACGTGGTGGTGCGCAGCCCGCCGTTCCACCAGGTGCTGTAGTTGGCGCCGCGGCGCATGGTGACGCCCGGCTTCTCCTCGGCCACGAAGCGCTGGTGCATCGCCGCGCCCACCAGATCCAGCTCGGTGACCAGGAGCGGGTCGAACACGTAGTTGAACGGGTCCCGGAAGGGGGGTGCGAACATCACCGTGCCCGTGGGCCCCGTCTGGTGGTGGTTGTAGACGATCTGCGGGAACCAGGTGTGGTACAGCACCCGGTTCATGTTCTCCGTCTCCGGCTGCGTGGAGGCGTAGAAGTCCCGGTTGTTGTCGTGGCCGATGTACTTCTGGTACAGGCGCGGGATGTTCGCGGTGGAGCGCTGCCGCGGGTTGGGATTGCGCATGTACCAGTCGCTCACCAGGTCCATCCCGTCCGGATTGGCGTGCACGAACAGGACGATGACGTCGTTGAGGATGCGCGTGGTCTCCGCGTCGTTGCGCGACACGAGCTGGTAGAGCGTCTCCATGAGCTGCTGCGCCCCCAGCACCTCGTTGGCGTGCAGGCCGCCGTCGATCCACACCACCGCCTTCCCCGTGCGGGCCAGGCGGCGCGCCTCGGTGGAATCCACCCCGCGGGCCAGCGCCAGGCGCCGCACGGTGGAGCGGTGCTGCTCCAGCGCGCGCAGGTTGGCGGGCGAGGAGACGATGGCCATGTACTCGGTGCGCCCCTCGGCCGTCTTCCCGATGTCCACCAGGCGCATGCGGTCGCTCTGGGCGTCCAGCTTCTGCCAGTACGCCACCAGCTGCCGGTAGTTGGGAAGGACGTAGTCCGCCCCGATCTCGTGTCCGAACTGTTCGCGGGGAGAGGTGACGCGCGTCTGCGCCGGGGCGGCGGACGCGGCCAGTACCGCGCCCAGGGCCAGGAAGCGCGCGGTCCGGTGGATGAAGGGCATGGGCTCCTCGTTCTGGCCGCGGTGGGGCGGCGCTGGGTTCCTACCGTTTTGCGGATGCAGCGTCACAATTGATGCGCCCCGCCGCGAAGTCAAGGCGGGGGAGGAACAGATTGGCTCACACAGAGACACAGAGGCACAGAGAATGGTTCGGCCCGGTGCCTCCGTGCCGTTGCGAACTGCCGTGGATGGAGTCTGAGGAGGAGGTACGATGCTTGCCCCCGGTTCCGCCCCCCAACGCGGAACTCAAACCACGCGGCACGGAGGAGGGACGATGGGCAAGAGCATGGAAGGGAGCGAGGAGCAGAAACAGAAGCTCGCGCGCGAGGCCAAGCAGGAGGGCAAGAACCCGAGCGAGGTGGGAGCCACCACCGGCTCCAGCAAGCAGCAGGCGAAGGCCGACAAGGACGACTCGCACCAGAAGCGCCTGGACCAGAAGCACCAGGGCAAGCCGGACGACATCAGCCACACCCAGGGCGAGGAAGCGCGCCCCGGCGCCCGCGACGCGGATACGCTGGACAAGGAGCGGCATCCGCGGCTGTGACGGAAGCGCGTGGAGTGCGTTGCTGAGATAGTGGCGGCGGGCTGAGAGGGCCCTCACCCCCCCGACCCCCCTCTCCCGATAACGGGAGAGGGGGGCGCACTCCAGCCATCCAGCCGCGCCCGCGGATCTCGGAGGCCGCCGATTTGGAGAACGGCAGGCGCGCCGCCGCCGAACGCCGCGCGGACACAGAAGATGCGCCCCCCTCCCCCAGCAGTTTGGGGGAGGGGGGCGGGGGGTGAGGGCCCTCTCTCCCGCTACCGCAGCGCCACCCCCCGCGCCTCGCGGTACGCCCGCTCGGCCCCCAGCAGCGCATCCCAGGCGCGCTGCGAGCGGGTGTCGAGGACGGTGCGCGGGGCACGCCGGGTGGGCCAGGGGAGGCGGGCGTCGGTCGTTTCGCCCGGGTAGAGCGCGACGGTGGCGTCCACGATGGCGGTCGCGACCGAGGCGCGCAGGGGGCGGTCGAGCTGGCCCAGCACGGCCAGGGTGCGGAGCGGCGACTGGGCGAACGCGTCGGAGACGAAGGTGGCGTATTCGTCGCGCAGCGTGCCGGGGCCGATCTCCTCGATGCGCGCGAGGAGGCCGCCGAGCGCCTCGTCGTCGCCGTCGCGGATGCCGCGGAAGAGGAGGACGCTGGCCACGCGCGGCCACCCCGGCCCCGCGTCCGCGAAAGCCGTGGCGAAGAGCTCGCGGTCCAGCCGCTCCAGCAGGACCCCCGTCTCCTCCCTCTCCAGCCCCACCACCACCGGGTCGCGCGGCGGCGGCGTGCCGGCCGGGCGGCTGGAGGCGCGGGTGCGCGGCGGCGCGGCCACGGGCGCGTCGGTCCCGCCCACCACCACCACCTCGGTCCCCACCTGCACGTTGTGGAAGAGGCGGAGCGCGTCCGCGTCCGAAAGGCGGATGCACCCGTGCGAGACGCGCTGGCCCAGCAGCTCGGGCTTGTCCGTGCCGTGGATGGCCAGCCCGTGCCCCAGGTACACCGCCGCCGCTCCCAGCCCCCGCGGGAAGCGCCGCTTCGAGCTGTTCTCGGGCGGCACGGGGAGGTCGTGCTCCAGGAAGTACCAGTCCGGCGCGATCCAGTCCGGCTCGCGGGCCTTGTAGGTGACGTGGAAGGTGCCGTTGGGCGTGTGGAAGTTCCACGCGTCGCGGTCCGTCTCCATGCGCAGCCCCGTGCCCGTCCCCACCGGCGCCGACCACAGCACCCGCCGCCCCCTGGTGAACAGGAGGCGGTTGCTGTCCAGGTCGATCACCACCACGTGCCGCCCCCGCGCCACCGCCTCCGAGCGCACCCGCACGCCGGGACGCGGCGCCGGCGCCTCCGCGCGCGGCCGGGCCCCGGCGGGCGCGCGCCGGCCCTGCGCCTCCACGTCGGCGGCCTCCGCGAGTGTCGTCCCGGCCAGCAGCAACCCAAACAGCGTGCTTCTCATAACTCCCTGCGTGATAAGCGGATCACGGCACCCTCCCCTCGGCCGCAATCACCATACCCGCCCCGCCGTAGCTAGTTTCATCCGTCTCCTCCGTGCCTCTGTGTGACCGAAAGTCCGTCTCAGTTGTGCAGCCCGCGAGCGCCGTCGGGAGGGCATCATCACGCACCAAAGATCTCTTCGAGTCCGAGCGCGCATGCCGCCTGCAATCGCCCCGGCGCGATGGATCGGTCCGCGGGAATCCGAGCGGCCATACGGATCACGTCAGTGACTTCGCCGAACCGTTCCCTGGACAGGCGCTCGATGCTGGTGACCGTCCTGGTCGGGAGAGCGGGGCACAGTTCATCCTGCCAGATCCCCCTCAGCGCTTCCATCTCGCGAGCGAAAAGCTCGAGAGTATCATGGATGTAGAGGGTATCCTGCGCCTGCTTTCCGACGGGCCTGTACCTCTGGATCAAAAGTTTTTGGGCGATGAAGCTCACCGGATTGGGCAGCCGCACCTCCGCCCGCTCTCTGAGCGGCAAACCAAGAGCGGTATCAAGGCCGATAGTCCATGGGCCGGCGAGAAGGAGATCCAGGTGCCGCAGCCTCTGCGCAGTCACTCCCGCTTTGCTGAGCGTAGCGTCGGGGGCACCATGCCGCCTGGTTCCCGAGCCACGGAGGGGCGCCAGGAACTCCGCGTAGAAGCCTTCGTCCTCGCGCCCGAGCACGTATCGGGCGATGGGCGGGATGTGCTCTCCCGAAAGTTCCTCTTTGAAACCGGACGCCTTCAGCGCCTCCCCGATGTCCCCGACGAGCGGGGCCGTGCTCGAGAAGGCGATGTCGGCGTCTCGCGTGCGCAGCGGCAGGTAGGCCGGCGGACTTGCCCACGGGTGAAACCGGTGGAGCCGGTGAGCCCACCCCCCGACGACAACGAGGTGATCCAGCCAGGGCTGAAGCGCATCGAGCAGGCGTCCCATGGAAGCCAGGTCATCCACCGGCATGGACTCCCTTGATGATGGGGTCGAGAACACGGCGGCGAATCAGCTCTGCCTGTTCCTGCCCCCGCGACGGGTGCGCCGAAACGTCGAGCCAGACTTGCAGGACATCGCAGGCGGGTATCTCGTCCCTGGTGACCATCCCCCGAAACACTGACCTTGGCGCAGGTGCCTGGCGGAGAATGAGGTCGGGCACCTCGTGCCGCTCCGCGGGGATGAGCCGCTTCCACGAGGCGACGTTCGCCGGTGCCAGGCGCTCCACGTACACGTACGGAGGCACCCCCTGCACGAACCCCAGCTGCAGCGCCTCGGCCGCCGCGAACAGGGCCAGACAGGCGCGCCCGCTGCGTGCCATGCGGCGCAGTTCGGCATGTGGCTCGCCGCCCAGCAGGAAACGCATCGGCACCTCTCTCCTCCGGACCGCGGCGGCCGATTGCCAGTTACGGAATAGCTCTTCACGGCGCACCAGCCTCAGGTACGGCTCGGATTCGTGCAGGTACCCGTCTCGCTGGAGCTGTTGGACCAGCCGGAAGGCGCTCATCACCGACACGTCGGCCGCCCGCGCGAGCTGCGACGCGTTCCGATAGCGCCCCCGGGGCGAAGTGAGCAGCGGCCCGGGCAGTTCCGGCGCGAGCAGCACCTTGAGCAGCCACTGGTTCAGGTCGGAGAATAGGTTCACCGGCTCGGCCGGCAGCGCCCTCGCGGACCGCTGCGGCTCGTGGTTGCCGGCGTCGATATCTTCCAGGTGGGGTCCGCGGAAATGCCGCAGCCCCTCGAAATCGATCACACCGGCTGCCGCATCCGGAGCGTACCTCGCGGCGAAATCGAGCACCTGCTCCGCCGCGCGGGCGGAAATTCTTGGCGCCGCAACGACCGCCAGGGGGGGATGGTGACTGCTCCCTGCCTTGATGGCCTGCAGACAGGCCTGGGACCACAGCGGGACCAGCCGGTCGCTGCGTCCCTCCGCGGCCACTTTCGCCTGGATCACATAAGAGATGTCCTTCTTGCGGACGATCAAGTCCACACCGCCGTCGCGCGAGCCCGCCTCCCTGTGCACGTTCCAGCCGGCATCGCTGAAAACCTTCTCCAGCAGAGCCTCTACGTAGCGCCAGCGCGCCTCCCCGCCGGACGGGCTCGTCTCTTCTTCCATTTGATCCCAGCGCGCCATCAAGATTATCTTGGCCGTGTTATCTACCTCGGCCAAGTTAACCGCTGTTCTCACGCCCCACAACCTCCTCTGTGTCTCTGTGTCTCTGTGTGACCCAGGCAGTTGCCGTTCCCTCCCGGCGAGCCCCGCACAATGCTATCTTGGTCCCCGTTCCCGGCTCCCGCCGCTCCCCACACCGGCACAGCGCAAGAATGAGCACGCTCGATACTTCCAAGTTCATTTACGTCATGAAGGACCTCCGCAAGGTGGTCCCGCCCAGCCGCGAGATCCTCAAGGGGATCTGGCTCTCCTTCTACCCGGGCGCCAAGATCGGCGTGGTGGGCTCCAACGGCAGCGGCAAGAGCACGCTGCTGCGCATCATGGCCGGCGTCGACAAGGACTTCCAGGGTGAGGCGTGGGCCGCGGGCGGCACGCGCATCGGCTACCTGGCGCAGGAGCCGCAGCTCGACCCCACGCTGGACGTGCGCGGCAACGTGGAAGCGGCCGTACGCCAGCAGCGCGACGTGCTGCGCCGCTACGAGGAGGTCAACAACTCGTTCGGCGACGAGAACGCGGACATGGACGCGCTGATCGAGGAGCAGGCGAAGCTGCAGGACCAGATCGACGCCGGCAACCTGTGGGAGCTCGACCGCAAGATCGAGATCGCCATGGACGCCCTCCGCCTGCCGCCGCCCGACGCGTCGGTGGAGAACCTCTCCGGCGGCGAGCGGCGCCGCGTGGCGCTCTGCAAGGTGCTGCTGGAAGAGCCCGACATGCTCCTGCTGGACGAGCCCACCAACCACCTGGACGCCGAGTCGGTGGCGTGGCTGGAGCACCACCTGGCCGAGTTCAAGGGGACGATCGTGGCCATCACCCACGACCGCTACTTCCTGGACAACGTGGCCGAGTGGATCCTGGAGCTGGACCGCGGCGAGGGGATTCCCTGGAAGGGGAACTACACGAGCTGGCTGGAGCAGAAGCAGGAGCGCCTGGCCAAGGAGGAGAAGCACGCCTCCGCCCGCCAGCGCACCCTGCAGCACGAGCTGGAGTGGGTGCGCATGGCGCCGCGCGCGCGGCAGGCCAAGAGCAAGGCCCGCATCACCGCGTACGAGGAGCTGCTGAACGCGGACCAGAGGGAGCGCACCTCCACCGCCGAGATCATCATCCCCGCCGGGCCGCGCCTGGGCGAGGAAGTGGTCGTGGCCGACCACCTGGTGAAGGCGTTCGGCGACAAGCTGCTCATCGACAACCTGGAGTTCCGCCTCCCGCGCGGCGGCATCGTGGGCGTGATCGGGCCCAACGGCGCCGGCAAGACGACGCTCTTCCGCATGATCACCGGCGGCGAGAAGCCGGACGCGGGCGCGCTCAAGGTGGGCTCCACCGTGCAGCTGGCCTACGTGGACCAGAGCCGCGACTCGCTGAACGCCGACAAGACGGTGTACGACGAGATCTCCGGCGGCCAGGAGACGCTGGAGCTTGGGAAGCTGAAGGTGAACGCGCGCGCCTACTGCTCGTGGTTCAACTTCAAGGGCGCGGACCAGCAGAAGAAGGTGGGCACCCTTTCCGGCGGCGAGCGCAACCGGGTGCACCTGGCCAAGGTGCTCAAGTCCGGCGGCAACCTCATCCTCCTGGACGAGCCCACCAACGACCTGGACGTCGACACCCTGCGCGCCCTGGAAGAGGCCCTGCTGGACTTCGCGGGCTGCGCCGTCGTGATCTCCCACGACCGTTGGTTCCTGGACCGCATCGCCACCCACATCCTCGCCTTCGAGGGCGAGAGCAACGTGGTGTGGTTCGAGGGCAACTACCGCGAGTACGAGCTGGACAAGAAGCGCCGCCTCGGGGCCGACGCGGACGTCCCGCACCGTATCCGGTACCGCAAGCTCGTCCGGGCCTAGAAAGCAGTCTCACACAGAGACACAGAGGCACAGAGATTGGTTCTTCTCTGTGCCTCTGTGTCTCAGGGAGGCGTTATGCCAGCACGCAGGACGAGCATCTGGGGCCTGCGGTTGCTCCTGATGGCACTTACCCTGACCGCGTGCCAGCCAGCCGACGAACCCCGTCCGGCCGACCCGCTGGTGGAGGGTAGATGGGTGCGGACCGAGCGCGGCTTCGCGATCCGCGGCTACGTAGGCATGACACCCGATTCCACGTCCGTCATCTTCGGCGCGAGCGTCCGGAATCCCGGTCCGGACACAGTGGAGATCCTGTTGGAGGGGTGCGCGACCGGTGCCCGCGCCTTCGGCTCGGCCGAACGTTCTGGCCGTGCTGTCTGGCGCGCTCGTGAGCCGGGGTGCTCCATGATCGGGCCCATCGGGCGGCGGCTCGCGCCAGGTGACACCCTGCCCACGGCGCAGTTCACGAGCCGCTATCCGATCGACGCGATCCTCGGGGACTCGCTCCCCGAAGGTAGTTACCACATCGACGTGAGTCCGCCCGTGGCGGCGCGCGACACGCAGGTGACCGCCGAGCAGATCACGCTCTACCTGCGGGATTTCGTACCCGCGGGGGTGGTGCGACTGAGGCGCCGGGGCTGACACAGAGGCACAGAGATGAACTTCATCTCTGTGCCTCTGTGTCTCTGTGTGAGACCTTTTACTTGCCGGGAAGCACGGCGCCCTTGTAGCGCTCCTGGATGAAGCGGCGTACCTCGGGGCCGGTGAGGGCGCGGGTGAGGGCCTGGATGCGCGGGTCGTCGGTCTTGCCGTTCACCGCCAGGACGTTGACGTAGGGGGAGTTGGGGCCCTCGATGGCGAGAGCGTCGCGCGTGGGGTTGAGGCCGGCTTCCAGCGCGAAGTTGGTGTTGATGACGGCCGCGGCCACGTCGGGGAGGGCGCGGGGGAGCTGCGCGCTTTCCAGCTCGGTGAAGCGCAGCCCGCGCGGGTTCTCAGCCACGTCCAGAACGGAGGCGTCGATGCCGGCGTCCGGGCGCAGCTTTAGCAGGCCGGCGGACTGCAGGAGGAGCAGGGCGCGGCCCGTGTTGGTGGGGTCGCTCGGCAGGGCGATGGTGGCGCCGTTCGGCAGCGCGGCGAGGGACTTCAACTTTCCTGAGTAAAGGCCCATCGGCTCCACGTGGACGCGGGCCACGGGGGACAGGGCGGCGCCGCGGTCGCGGTTGAAGCTTTCCAGGTACGGGATGGTCTGGAAGTAATTCGCCTCCAGCTCCCCGGCGGCCAGCGCCAGGTTGGGCTGCACGTAGTCGGTGAAGGTCACCACCTCCAGCTCGATCCCCTCGCGGGCCAGCGCGGGCTTCACGTGCTCCAGGATCTCCGCGTGGGGCACCGGCGTGGCGCCCACCCGCAGCGTCTTCGACGCCGCGCCCTCATCCCCGCCGCACGCGGCAAGCAGCGCAGCCAGGCCCAGCACGGCCTTCATCGATCGGATCATCTCTCTATACCCTCGTTCTCACTGATTCACGTTGTCGGGATTACCGGCGGTCCAGGCGCCGCGCGAGCGACTCGCCGGCCCACTGGATTGCCTGCACCATCACCACCAGCACCACCACGGTGAGCACCATCACGTCCGGCCGGAAGCGCTGGTAGCCGTAGCGGATCGCCACGTCGCCCAGCCCGCCGCCGCCCACCGCGCCCGCCATGGCCGAGTAGCCCACCAGGGTGATGGCCGTGAGCGTGACCGCGCGCACCAGGGCGGGGACGGCTTCGGGGAGGTACGTGCGCCTCACCACCTGCCAGGGGCTGGCGCCCATGGTGACCACGGCCTCGATCACGCCGCGGTCCACCTCGCGGAGCGCGGCCTCGGCCAGGCGCGCCACGTACGGGATGGCGCCCACCACCAGCGGCACGATGGCCGCGCGGGTGCCGATGGAGCTCCCCGCCACCAGGCGCGTGAAGGGGATGATGGCCACCATCAGGATGATGAATGGAACGCTGCGCCCCACGTTGATCACCGCGCCCAGCAGGCGGTGGAGGCGCGGCGCGGGGAGGATGCCGTCGCGCTCCGTCGCCACCACCAGGGTGCCGAGGGCGAGCCCGGCGGCCCCCGCGAGCGCGGTGGAGACGGCCACCATCACGAGCGTCTCGCCCGTCGCGCGCCCAAGTATCGCCAGGAGGGCCCCGGAAAGGACGCCCGTCATGCGGCCTCCAGCTCGGCGACTTCCACCCCGCGGCCGCGCAGGTGGCCCACGGCGCCGGCGAGCGCTTCGTCGGTCCCCGACACGTCCACCACGAACGAGCCGTAGGGCGTGGCCGTGCTGCGGTCGATCTGCCCGGCCAGCACGTTGACGGTGAGGCCGAAGCGCCGCCCCAGCTCCCACAGCAGCGGCTCGCCGGCCACGGGGCCGAGGAACTGGAGGGAGAGGCGGGCGGCGGCGCTCCCCGCGGGCGGGTCCCACGGCGCGGCGGCGGGCACCGAGCCCAGGAGGCGCCGGGCCGCCACGCTGCGCGGGCGCAGGAGGACGTCGCGCGCGGGCCCTTCCTCCACCACCTGCCCCGCATCCAGCACGGCCACGCGGTCGCAGAGGGCGCGCACGGAAGCCATCTCGTGCGTCACCAGGAGGATGGTCACGCCCAGCTCGTCGCGGACGCGGCGGAGCAGCTCCAGCACCGTCGTGGTGGTCTCCGGATCCAGCGCGGAGGTGGGCTCGTCGGTCAGGAGCAGCTCCGGCTGCGTCACCAGCCCCCGCGCGATGGCCACGCGCTGGCGCTGCCCGCCCGAGAGCTGGGTGGGGTAGCCGTCAGCGCGGTCGGCCATCCCCACCCACTCCAGGATCTCCAGCGCCCGCGTGCGGGCCTCGCCGCGCGGCGTGCCGGCCAGCACCAGGGGGAGGGCCACGTTCTCCGCCACGGTGGCGGAGCGCAGCAGGTTGTAGCTCTGGAACACGACCCCGATCTTGCGGCGCGCGCGGCGCAGGGTGGCGCCCTGCAGCGCGGCCAGGTCGTCGCCGCCCACGATCACGCGTCCGGAGTCGGGCTGCTCCAGGCGGGCGACGCACCGCACCAGCGTGCTCTTCCCCGCCCCGCTGAAGCCGATCACTCCCTGGATGGTGCCGCGCGCCACGCGCAGCTCCACCCCGCGGAGGGCGTCCAGCCACCCCGCCCGGGTGCGGTATCCCTTCCGCACCCCTTCCAGCCGGACCACGTCGTCCGGCGCATCGCTCTTCCAATCGCTCAACGCTCAGTCTCCCATTCGGGCAAAACAAAAAGGCCCGCCCTCCGAAGAGGGCGGGCCGGTGCGGGCCTGTTCGCCGCCGCGGTCAGTCGTTCATCCGCAGGGCACGGCTCCGCAACGTGACCGCCCTCGGGGGCGAGCACACATGCACTTGCAGCACATGCTGGTTGCGAAGCTCTTGCTCTGCATCGGATTCACCGGTGTCCGGACGTTGTAACGCGGGGAGATGCTAACGGTTCCGCCCCGCCCTGTAAAGACCGAGGCACAGAGAAGAAGTTCTTCTCTGTGCCTCTGTGCCTCTGTGTGAGACCGCTTTTCAGCTCAGACCGGCGTCACGTTCTCGGCGGCGGGGCCCTTCTGGCCCTGGACCACGTCGAACTCGACCTTCTGCCCCTCGGCGAGGGTGCGGAAACCCTGGGCCTGGATGGCGGGG
>CADCTW010000168.1 GCA_902805735.1 uncultured Gemmatimonadota bacterium
AGAACTGATTGGGGGGGCTCACACAGAGACACGGAGATACAGAGGAGACGGGGAGAAGGCCCGGCGGGGACATCCCCGTTGGGCCTTTGTGCGCCGGGTGGCGGAGTTGTGCGGGCGCCTTGCGGTGTCGAGGTTAGGTGAACAACCTATTGACCTCAGGTCGATGCGCCCGAGCGTCATTCGTGGAACTCACACGCCGGACCAACATGGGTGCGCAGCGCCAGCCGTTAGTCGAGCTGTTCGTGGAAGGCGAGTACGAGGCCGAGTTCCTTACGCACCTGCTCCCGCGCGCGGAGCTCGATCTCTCCCGCTTCCGGATACGTGCAAGCGGAGGAAAGGAAGCGATTCGCCGGGAATTGCATGCCCGTGCCTCCGAGGACGCGGCCCTTTGTGTCGCCCTGGTGGATGCCGACGAGCGCAACGTTCCTGACGCGCGGGAGCACGCGCGCCATGCGCTCGGCAATCCACGCGCTGAAGTCTTCTGCGCCGTGCCGGCCATCGAAGCCTGGCTGTTCGCGGACGCCGACGCTTTGCGGGCCTACGTCGGGGCTCGCGGCTCTCGGGATATGATCGATCGGCTTCCCCTCCCTGAAGAGATTCCATTCCCCAGGGAGGTCGCGAGCAGATTGTTTGAGGATGATCGTGCTTCGTTCGGTGTGGTAGACCGGATGGACGTGGCAAAAGCGTCCGCACGATCCCCGTCGCTGCACGTCTTTCTCAAGGGATTGGGAAGGATCGTCGGCAGGCACCCGGCTCTCCTGGACGACGTCCACGCCAGGAGCATGGAACGGGACGTGTTCTCGAATCTTGTAGCGGAGATCTCGCCCGCCACGACAGTGATCTACCGAACCGTAGACGGTACAACGTTCACGGCCGAGCAGATGATCCGCCACATCCGGGAAGGCACCAGTACCGGACGGCAGTACGCGTCGGATCTCCTGAGGGTCTCCAGAGACTTTCTGACACGCCAGGCTCAACGAGAGGCTCGGAGATGATCCTGTTCGCTCCGGAATACGATGAGCCAACTCGCTGCACTTCTCGGGTAGCGCGGCTGTTTCTCGGGATCGCGACGGAAGCGCTTCTACGTGAAGCCGCGACCCGGAGCAACCTCCACCGCTTGCTGGCTGAGACCGACGCGCCCGTCGTCGCTTTCGGGCATGGCGCGATGCGTCATCTACCGGGCCCAGAATTCCGAGGCGGTACTCACGGTGCGCGACGCCCGCGCCCTGTCACGAAAGGCGGTTCTGGCGTTCTCGTGCCACACGGGGACGGAGTTCGGCCGCGTAATGTCCCGTTCCGGGAACGTGTGGTGGGGTTATACCGGCTTGATCACCGCCCCACCGGAAGAAGCCACGGAAACCGGGCTGATCGAACCTGTTTTCGCCTTTCTCGTTCACGCATTTCTGACGATGCGCGACGAAGTGCCGCCGGTTGGATTCTTCGTGCGTTTGCAGGAGGTTTGCGACGCAGCGGCGAACGGGTTCGATGAACTGCACATGGCCGGGCTCGACGTGGATGTCGGAACGTATCATTGCCTTCTGCATGTATGGGATCGTCTCCGTGTTTGGAACCGCGGGAGCAGCCGAGCCGGCTCACCATCCGAAGCTGCAGTCGGATATCTTCATCCTCGGCTAACCGGATAACACGGTGGCCGGCGAGGGGGAGGGTGGGGGGCGAGGACTGAGTTGGGGGCTCACACAGAGGCACGGAGACACAGAGGAGAACTTCGCTTCGTGGTGGCGGTGCTCAGCGGAACCGTTGGATAGGGAGCTTGGCGGCACGGAGCGTGTACGGGGGATGCGGGGCGGCGGCACTTTACGTGCTTGCCGCCCGGCGGCGCATGGACCAGCGAGGGAGGCCAGGTGACGGGAAGAGCGGCGGGGGGCGAGGTGATCGACATCGCGGTGATCGGGGCGGGGCCGTGCGGGCTGGCGGTGGGGGTGGCGGCGCAGCAGGCGGGGCTCCGCTGCGTGCTCTTCGACCGGGGCGCCATCACGCAGGCCATGCTCGACCATCCCGTCTACGTGACCTATTTCAGCGGGCCGGAGAAGCTGGAGATCGGCGGGCTCCCCTTCACCACGTCGGGGGACAAGCCGTCGCGGCGCGAGGCGCTCCGCTACTACCGCAAGGTGGCGGAGTTCTACGCGCTCGACGTGCGCCAGTACGAGGACGTGGCGGAGGTGGCGCGCGAGGCGGACGGGTTCGCGCTGCACACCGTGGGGCGCGGGGTGGAGCGGGTGCACCGCGCGCGCAACGTGGTGGTCGCCACCGGCTACTACGACAACCCGCGCCGGCTGGAGATCCCCGGCGCGGAGCTCGCCAAGGTGAAGTACTACTTCGACGAGCCCTACCCGTACTGGAACCAGGAGGTGGTGGTGGTGGGCGGCGGCAACTCGTCGTCCGACGCGGCGCTCCTCTGCTGGCGCGAAGGGGCGCGGGTGACACTGGTCCACATCTTCGACGCGATCGACAAGGGCGTGAAGCCGTGGGTGCGCCCGGACATCGTGAACCGCATCGAGGAAGGCTCCATCCCGGCCCTGTGGCGCCACCGGCTCGTGGAGATCCGCCCCGCCGAGGTGGTGGTGGAGAACCTGGAAACGGGGGAGCGCCGGACGCTGCCCAACGACTGGGTGCTGGCCATGACCGGGTACGAGCCCGACCCGCGCATGCTGCGCATGCTGGGCGTCACCATCGACCCGCAGAGCGGCGTTCCCGTGCACGATCCCGCCACCATGGAGACGGACGTCCGCGGCGTGTTCGTGGCCGGCGTGGTGGTGAGCGGGCACGACGCCAACAAGATCTTCATCGAGAACGGCAAGCTGCACGGGCCGCTCATCGCCGCCGCCGTCGCCGAGAAGTACGGAGCAAGCTGAGCAGCGAGATGAAGTAATCTCTGTGCCTCTGTGTCTCTGTGTGAGCCTTGTTTCTAAAAAGCAGAGGCCGCGTCCCGGGACGCGGCCTCTTTGCTGGTTTGCGGCTCGTTGCTTCGCCGCGGCTTCGGTGCCTCGAAGAGCCGCGGGTGGTCGTCGCGGAAACCCAGGCGGGTCAGGATGGAGCGGGTGATCCCGATCTCCTCCAGCTCCTCCATGCTCCAGCCATGCTCCAGGATCTGCGAGATCCGCTCCCGGAGCCACCGGTCGTCGCGTGTGTCGTCTGCCACCTGGACCTCCTCGTCTGCACGTTGCCGCGCACCCCTGTTTGCGAGGACGATCATCCCCTCCCGCGCGTCACCGGAAAAAGCGTTCTCATCCGGTGCCACGGGGACGGAGGCGCTTTCTACTTGACGATTGCGTCCACGGAGCCGCTGGTCACCGGGTGGTAGCCGGGGCGGGCGCGGGCGTAGATGCGGCGCGCCAGCGCCTGGCCCCACTCGCCCTGCGCCATCAGGTCCGCGAAGAGCGGGCGCACGAACTTGCGGCGGCCCTGGCTGGTGAGGAAGTGCTCCAGCGCCGGGACGGCGGGCTCGTAGCGGTTGCGTACCGCCGTCTGCAGCCAGGCGAAGAGGATCTCGCTGTTCCCCTGGCGCGAAAGGCCGAAGGCGCGGTCCAGGTCGGCGAGCTGCGCCGCGGTGAGCTGCTTAGGGAGCGCGCCCAGGAAGTGCTGCCACTCCTGCGTCGTCCACCCGCGGGTCTGCAGCGAAGCGGCCGGCGTGCCGCCCGCGAAGGCCTGCGCCTGCGCCGCCACCCGCTGGAACGCGTCGGACCGCGGCACCACCGCGCTCTCCGGGATACCCGGCTGGTAGGCCCACTGCTCGATCCCCACGCGGCGCTCCAACTCCGCGTCGCCGCGGATCAGGTTGGCGCGCAGGTCGGCCAGGAAGCCGGCGGTGGTCATGGGCTTGAAGGCGTTGCGGTCGAAGTAGGAGCGCAGGTACGCGTCCCACCGCGCGCGCCCCACCGCGTTCTCCAGGGTGCGCAGGAAGGCGGCGCCCTTTTCGTACGCGATGTTGGTCATCCCCGCGTCCGGGTCGCGCCCGGCGAGGTCGATGTGCAGGCGCGTGTCGGGCGAGCCCGGCCCGCCCACGGCGACCACTTCGTCCTGCAGCTCCCGCCATCCCAGGCTGGCGAGCATGGCCGCGCGCTCGCGGCCGTACATCGCCTCCATGATGCGGTTTTCGAAGTAGGTGGTGAAGCCCTCGTTGAGCCAGAAGTCCGCCCAGGTGGCGTTGGTCACCAGGTTGCCGGACCATGAGTGCGCCAGCTCGTGCGCGATCAGCGACACCAGCGAGCGGTCGCCGGCCAGGATGGTGGGCGTGGCGAAGGTCAGCCGCGGGTTCTCCATCCCGCCGAAGGGAAAGGAGGGCGGGAGCACCAGGATGTCGTAGCGCCCCCAGCGGTACGGCCCGTACAGCCCCTCGGCCGCCGCTACCATCTTCTCCACGTCCGCCAGCTCGTTGGCGGAGCGCTGCAGCATGGCCGGCTCCGTGTACACGCCGGTGCGCGGGCCCAGCGGGCGGAAGGCGAGGTCGCCCACCGCCAGCGCGATCAGGTACGGCGCCACCGGCTTGTCCAGCCGGAAGCGGAAGGCGCGGCCCCCCGCCACCACCTGGCCCCGGGGCGTCAGCATCTCGGCGGACATCACGGCGCGCAGCTCGCGCGGCACGGTGATGCGCGCGGAGTACGTCTGGCGGATACCCGGGCTGTCCTGCGTGGGGATCCAGCTGCGGGTGAGGATGGCCTGCCCCTGCGAAAACAGGTACGGGTGGCGCTTGCCGGCCGTCTGCTGGGGGGTGAGCCACTGCAGCGCGCCCGCGGTGGGCGAGGTCTGGTAGCGCACCACGATGCGCCGGGTCCCCCGCGGGAGGCGCACTTCCAGCGGGCGCCCCAGGATGCTGTCCGCGGCGCCCAGCGTGAACCGCAGCGGCCGCCCGGAGGCGTCGGTCACCCCCTGCACCGTGAGGTCGCGCGTGTCCAGGACGATGCGCCCCGCGCCGGGGGCGGCCTGCACGTCCAGCGCCGCGGTGCCGGAGAGGCGCTTGGCCACGAAGTCGGCGCGCAGGTCCAGGTCGACGTTGGTCACCCGCGCCTCTTCGGGGCGGGCGAAGGAGTGGATGTCGCGCGCCGTCTGCGCCGCGGCGGGCGCGCTCGCCACGAGTGCGCAGGCGAGCGCGATCTTGTTGAGCAGGTGCATCGTGATCCGTCGTTCAGGTGAAAAGCAGCTCACACAGAGACACGGAGACACAGAGAAGAGTTCCTCTCCGTGCCTCCGTGTCTCTGCGTGAGCCGTTTTTTCTAGCGGGTGCGCTTCCGGGCTTCGCGGCGCGCTTCCATCTTGATGAGCTGCAGGCAGACGAGGTACACCACGCCCGTGAGTGCGAGGAACACCCCGGCGCGCCAGAGGACTGCGAACATGGTCAGATACGGTTCGGGTGGACGGTTTCCGCGCCCAATCTACCACGCGCGCGCGTGGCGTGCCAGCGGCGCATCCGCGTCCTCCGCCTCTTCTGTTGACAGGGGGGCGATCATCTTATATCATTCCAGCCGGATGAACGGATGAAATGAGCAACGCCACCCCCGCGATCTTCGACCGCATGTCGGCCCTGGCCGACACCACGCGCAGCCGCATCCTGCTCCTGCTGGAGCGGCACGAGCTGACGGTGGGGGAGGCGTGCACGGTGCTCCAGCTTCCGCAGTCCACCGTGAGCCGGCACCTGAAGCTGCTGGCGGACGACGGGTGGGTGTCGTCGCGGCCCGAGGGGACGAGCCGGCGCTACCGGATGGAGGCGGACCGGCTGGACCCCTCCGCGCGCGGGCTCTGGCGGATCGTGCGCGAGCAGGTGGCCACGCTTCCCGCCGCCGACCAGGACGCGCAGCGCCTGCGCAGCGTGCTGGCGCAGCGCACCACGCAGTCGCGGGCCTTCTTCTCGTCCTCCGCCGGCCAGTGGGACCGCCTGCGTGCCGATCTCTTCGGGGAGCGCACGGACCTGGTGGGGCTCCTGGCCCTGGTGGCCGACGAGTGGACGGTGGGCGACCTGGGGTGCGGCACCGGGCGGCTGGCCGAGGCGCTCGCCCCCTTCGTGGAGCGGGTGGTGGCGGTGGATGCGTCCGCCGCGATGCTGGAGGCCGCCCGCGCGCGCCTGGGCACGGCGGACAACGTGGAGGTGCGCGCCGGCGAGCTGGAAGCGCTCCCCTTGGCGGACGGCGAGCTGGACGCGGCGGTGGCGTCGCTGGTGCTGCACTACCTGGCCGACCCCGCGGCGGCGCTGGCCGAAGCCTTTCGCGCGCTGCGCCCCGGCGGCCGGCTGGTGGTGGTGGACATGATGCCCCACGACCGCGACGAGTTCCGCCACACCATGGGCCACGTGTGGCAGGGCTTCGGCCCCGAGCAGATGGAGCGCTGGCTGTGCGCCGCCGGCTTCGCGCCGCCGCGCTACGTTCCGCTCCCGCCCGACCCGGCGGCCAAGGGCCCCACGCTCTTCGCCGCCTCCGCCCGGAAGCCGGGGTAGGGTACACAGAAGGGCCTCACACAGAGGCACAGAGGAGTCCATGAAGCACCATCCAACAGGAGAAGCACCGTGAGCGGAGTCGCCGAGATGGTCCACGCATTCAGCGCCGCGCAGGAAGCCGGCCGCCCCCCCTTCAAGGTCCGCGACCTGGGCGAGGCCGAGTTCGGCCGCAAGGAGATCCGCCTGGCCGAGTTCGAGATGCCGGGCCTGATGGCGCTGCGCCGCGAGTACGCGGGGCAGAACCCGCTGGCCGGCGCCAAGATCATGGGCTCGCTGCACATGACCGTGCAGACGGCCGTGCTCATCGAGACGCTGGTGGAGCTGGGCGCCGACGTGCGCTGGGTGTCGTGCAACATCTTCTCGACCCAGGACCACGCCGCCGCGGCCGTCGTCGTGGGCAAGGAAGGCACGGTGGAGGACCCGCAGGGCGTTCCCGTGTTCGCCTGGAAGGGCGAGACGCTGGAAGAGTACTGGTGGTGCACTGAGCAGGCGCTGAATTGGCCCGACGGCTCCGGCCCCAACCTGATCCTGGACGACGGCGGCGACGCCACCCTCCTGGTGCACAAGGGCGTGGAGTACGAGAAGACCGGCATCGTGCCGGAGTTCGACGAGGAGAACGAGGCCGAGGAGTGGGGCGTGATCCTGGGGCTGCTGCGCCAGGAGATCGTCAAGGACCCGCAGCGCTGGACGCGCGTGGCCGCCGACCTGCGCGGCGTCTCCGAGGAGACCACGACCGGCGTGCACCGCCTGTACCAGATGATGGAAGCGGGCGAGCTGCTCTTCCCGGCCATCAACGTCAACGACTCGGTCACCAAGAGCAAGTTCGACAACCTGTACGGCTGCCGCCACTCGCTCACCGACGGCATCCTGCGCGCGTCGGACGTGATGCTGGCCGGCAAGGTGGCGGTGGTGTTCGGCTACGGCGACGTGGGCAAGGGGTGCGCGCAGGCGCTGCGCGGCCAGGGCGCCCGCGTCATCATCACCGAGATCGACCCCATCTGCGCCCTGCAGGCCGCGATGGAAGGGTACCAGGTGACGACGCTGGAAGAGGTGGTGGAGACGGCTGACATCTTCATCACCGCCACGGGCAACAAGAACATCATCACCGTGGAAGACATGGCCCGCATGAAGGACAAGGCCATCGTCGGCAACATCGGCCACTTCGACAACGAGATCGACATGGCCGGGCTGAAGAAGAAGGGGATCGAGCGGATCAACATCAAGCCGCAGTACGACGAGTACGTCTTCCCCGACGGGCACAGCGTGATGATGCTGGCCGAGGGCCGCCTGCTGAACCTGGGCTGCGCCACGGGCCACCCCAGCTTCGTGATGAGCGCCTCCTTCACCAACCAGGTGATGGCGCAGATCGAGCTTCACCAGAACGCGGGCAAGTACGAGCGCAAGGTCTACACGCTTCCCAAGGTGCTGGACGAGAAGGTGGCGCGCCTGCACCTGGACAAGCTGGGCGTGAAGCTGACCCGCCTTTCCGAGAGCCAGGCCGCCTACATCGGCGTGCCGCTGGACGGGCCGTACAAGCCGGAGCACTACCGGTACTAAGGAACAGCTGGTCTCACACAGAGACACAGAGGCACAGAGAAGAACTTCTTCTCCGTGCTGGCGGAATGCAGGCGGGGGCGTCCAAAAGGGGCGCCCCCGCTGCAGTTTACGCCAACTGCGGATCGATCTTTGCGGGCCCAATTGTGCCCGGCGCGGGAGGCGGATAGCCTTGGCGGATGCAGCCATCCGTCTACATCGAAACCAGCATCATCAGCTACCTCGTCGCCCGCCCGAGTCGCGACGCGCTCATGGCCGAGCGCCAGCGCCAGACGCGCGAACGGTGGGCAAACCGGCGCCGCGGGTTTACGCTGGTGACATCGGAGATCGTCATCCAGGAAGCGGGACGTGGCGACGCGGTGATGGCCGCGAAGAGGGTTGCGGCGCTCCTGGGAATCCCGGTGCTCGCTGTGCGACCCGTCGTGACGGCTCTGGCCGACTCCCTGGTCACCCGCGGGCCCTTGTCCGCCAAAGCGGAACCCGATGCGCTGCACATTTCGCTGGCCGCCACCGGGAGGATCGATTACCTCCTGACATGGAACTGCCGTCATATCGCGAATCCACGGATGTACCCGACGATCGTGCGGATATGCCGCGCGCGCGGGCTCAAGCCCCCCGCACTCCTGAAGAACTGCTGAAGAGGTGAAGATGCCTGACGAGAAGAGCTTCGACGTGAACGACCCTGACTACGACGATCCCATCGTCGCGGAGGTTCGGCGAATTCGTGAGGAAATGGCGGCGGAGTGGAACCACGATCTATCTCAGGCGGTGCGTTACTTCCAGGAGCAGCGGCGCCTTCGGCCGATCGAGGGGTTGATCGATCACCTGCCGCGTACCGCGAAACGCGCCTGACGGCGGGGCTCACACAGAGACACAGAGGCACAGAGAATAAGTTCTTCTCTGTGCCTCTGTGTCTCTGTGTGAGCCCCCCGTTCAGCGGACCAGAAACTGCATCGGCGCCCGCTCGCACCTCGCAACGGAGAAGCGAAATGGACCTGCAGCAGACGAAGACCCGCGGCGTCGCCGACATCGTATTCCTGATCGACGTTTCCGGGAGCATGGCCCCGGCGATCGACTCGCTCAAGGCCAACATCGGCACCTTCGTGGAGTCGCTGAGCAAGGGCGAGGGGAACAACATCTCGCCGGTGCGCGACTGGCGCGCCAAGGCGGTGGGCTACCGCGACTTCGAAGCGGACGCGCAGCCGTTCATCGACAACCCCTTCGTGACCGACGTGGAGGCGCTCCGCGCGCAGCTCGCCGGCCTCAGGGCCGAGGGGGGCGACGACGAGCCCGAGTCGCTGCTGGACGCGCTCTTCAAGGTCTCCAACATGGGGCAGACGGAGAAGGGGGCGCAGAGCCTGGACGCCGCCAGGTGGCGCTACCGCAGCGACGCGGCGCGGGTGGTGGTGGTCTTCACCGACGCCTCGTTCAAACCCGCGATGGTCATCCCCGAGGCCCGGGGCGGCGGCATCCAGGACGTGACCAACGCCGTCATCAACAACCGCATCATCCTGAGCCTGTTCGCGCCCGACATGCCCGGCTACGACGAGCTGAGCCAGATCGACAAGTCCGAGTGGGAGGCCATCTCGTACCCGGGGATGAACCCGCAGGAAGCGCTGGTGAAGTTCACCACCGACCAGGCCAACTTCAAGAACACGCTCCGCCAGCTCGCGGCCAGCGTCTCGAAGTCGGCCGAGACGGTCGCGCTATGAACGGCGATCTCACACAGAGGCACAGAGACACGGAGAGACGTTTTCCTCTGTGTCTCTGTGCCTCCGTGTGAGTCCAGGGGTTTGAAATGGCGAAGAAGCTGAAGGCCGGCGACGAGATCAACGGCTACCGCATTACCGAGGTGTTCGGGCCGGGGGCCATGGCGATCTCGTACGGCGCCCAGAGCGGGTCAGGGCAGCGCGTGTTCTTCAAGCAGTACAAGTCGCCCGCCGTCACCGTCTCGTGGTACCGCGACTACGTGCGCTACCAGAGGGAGCTCAACAAGCGTATCGCGGAGAGCCCCGCGCGCAACTACTGCGTGCGCGCCATCGACGCGTTCGAGGCCGTATGGGGCGGGCGCAACTACTTCCAGGTCTTCGAGTTCGTGGAGAACGGCGCGGACCTGGGCGGGATCTTCGAGCGTGAGGCCGCCGAGAACGGCGGGCGAGCCCCCGCCGTCCCCTTCTCGCCGCGCCTGTGGGAGCAGCACGTGATCTGGGCGAAGGTGCTGATGTCCGGCATCCACGCGCTCCATAAGGCCGGCGTGGCACACGCGGACCTGAAGCCGGACAACGCTTTCCTGATCGAGGACCCGTCCATCGCGGCGGGCTACCAGCTCAAGCTGATCGACGTGGACTTTTCGGTGCTCACGGATCTGCAGGCGCCCTGGCACGGGCACCAGGGCTACGTGGGCACGGACAACTACCGCTCGCCCGAGCACTTCACCGCCGGGGCCACGCCGGGCGCCGCTTCGGACGTGTTCACCTGCGGCCTGATCCTCTACCAGCTCCTGGCCGGCCGCCATCCGTACTGGTCCGAGGACCAGGGCGAGTACGCCCGCAAGGCCCTGGCGCACGCGGCCGAGCCCCCGGTGCTGGGCGGCACCTTTGCGGCCCCGGCCAGCAACGAGGCCGTCGCCGCCATCGTCCACCGCTGCCTGGCCCCGCGCCCCCAGGACCGCCCCACCGCGGCCGAAGTGCGCGACGTGCTCACCGGCCGCGCCGCCCCGGCCGCCGCGCCGTCCGCGCCTGCTCCGGCGCCACCGGCTCCGCCTCCGCCCGCTGCGGCTCCACCTCCGCCTTCACCCGTCGCGGCACCTCCGGCTTCGCCCGCCGCGCCGCCGAGTCCGCCTCCGGCACCGACCGCTCCCGCCGCGCCGCCGACACATGCACAGCCCGCCGGGGCCGGCGCGCCGCTGCGCTCGGAGCGCATCCAGCTGATCGGCGAGTCCGGCCAGGCGATGACGATGGCCACGCGCACCCCGCTGGGGAAGCACATGGTCCGCCAGTTCGGCGAGGACTTCGTGGTGTGGGATACGGAGCAATGCACGATCGAGCGCGGCCCGGACGGCACCTGGCAGGTCGTCCCGGTGGCGGGCACCACCAACGAGACGCTGCTGAACGGCGAGGCCCTCACCTCGCCGCGCCCGCTGCGCGACGGCGACGTGATCGCCGTGGGCCGCGCCGCCAAGGGCATCGCCAAGCTGCCGCTGACGGCGCGCGCGGCGTGAAACCGGGTTGCACGGGGCCACGCGCCGCGTGCGAAAAGGGAATGTACGGCAAAACCGGCGGCGCCGATCGGGGCGTTCGGCCGATGAAGGAGGGCGCGATGATCTCCATCGAGCCGACCCAGTGACCGCGTGTGGAGACCGACCGTGACGGAAAGCCATAACACCCCCGCACCCGACCCGAGCACCGGCGCGACCCCGGTTCCGCCGAGCGCGGACGCGGCATCGGGCGGCGCCACGCCGACCGAAGAAGGAGCCACCGGCAGCGCGGACCCCACCGCGGCGGCCCCCGTGTCCGGGTCCGGCACGTCTGGTGGAGCCGGCGGGGCGGGCGGCACCGACGCCCCTCCCACGACCGGCGCCCTGCCGCCGGTCGATCCGGACGCGACCCTGGAATCGCCGGGCGCGCCCCCGGCCGGCACCGCGGCCTGGGGTACCGCCGATGGACCCGCGGTGCCTTTGCCCGGCGCGGCGGCGGCGGGTGCCACGGATACATCCGCAGCCGCTGCACCGGACGCGGCGTCCGCCGGCTCGACGGGCGCGTCCACGGCGCCGGTGGATGCCGCCGTGACGGGCGGACCGCCGTCCGACGCGTCCACGGCGCCGATGGATACGGGTTCGGCAGGGGCGATGGACGCCTCCGCGGCATCCGCGGATGCGGCCAGCGACACGTCCGCGCTATCGACCGGGACGGCGCCCGCAGACGCGTCCGGGGCAGCGGCCGGTGCGGCGCCCACGATTGACGGGCCGGGGCACGGGCACATGCCCCGGACGCTGCCGGCGGACCCGCCGGGCGGAGCACTGACGTCGGACCGCATCAACCTGGTGGCGGAGTCGGGGCAGGCGATGTCGGTGGGCGTCAGGACCCCGCTGGGGAAGCACATGGTCCGCCAGTTCGGCGAAGACTCCAACGCGTGGGACACGGAGCAGTGCACGATCGAGCGCGGGCCGGAAGGCGCGTGGCAGATCGTGCCGGCGGCGGGCACCACCAACGAGACGCTGCTGAACGGCGAGCCCATCACCTCCGCGCAGCCGCTCCACGACGGCGACGTGATCGCGGTGGGCCGGGCGGCGAAGGGGGTCGTGAAGCTCCCGCTCACCGCGCGCGCGGGCTGAGGGGATGGCGTGGAAGTGCCCGCAGTGCGGCTTCGTGCACGACGAAGCCGCGCTCCGCTGCGAAGCGTGCGGCTTCACCCGCGCGGGCAAGCTGGTGCTCGTCGCCGAGGAAACCTCGCGGCGGCTGAGCGTGGGCGTGGACACGGCCATCGGCAAGCACCTCCTGCGGACCTTCGCGGGGGGCGACCACGTATACGCCGCGGAGCCGCAGTTCCTGCTGGCGCGCGACCTGGTGGCGGGCGGGTGGAGCATCGCCCCCGCGCCGGGGGCCATGAACCCCACCTTTCTGAATGGCGCGGCGCTGGCCGGCGCGCCTGCACCGCTGGCGGAGGGCGCCGTGATCTCCATCGGCCCCACCCGGCTGCGCCTGCGCGTCGAGAGCGAACCGTGACGGAAAGCCAGAAACAAGGTCCGGGCGTGACGCCGGAAGCGGACGAGACACCATCCCCCGACTCGCCCACGCCGCCGGATGGCATGGCCGAGGAAACGTCCGCGCCCAGCCAGTCCAGACCAGACGGTGGCGCCCGTGGCGAATCCCAGTCGAGCGCGGACGCCGCATCCGCCGAGCGCGCATCCACCGAGCCCGAGTCCGGACCGCCGGCCCCGGAAGCCGCGGAGCAGGGGAGTGCCGACACCCCCGCGCCGCCGGCCGATGCGTCCGCATCCAGCGACGCGGCTGCATCGACCCACGCGTCCACTCAGCCCGCCGCCCCCGCGAGTGGGCTGAACGTGCTGGAGGTGCGGGAGCTGGATTGGGACGCGGTCCGCAGCGCCGTCGCGAACCCGCCGGCCGGCGAGCACGCGGAGCGCATCATCGCGCGGCTGGAAGAGCGGCTGGCGGGCGGAGGGCCCATCGGGCTGGCGTTCGAGGAGTACGCCGCCGGCCCCGAGGACCAGGCGGTGCAGATCGGCGAGGATTGGCCGGTGGGCGAAGTCTGGTTCGTCGGGGACCTGCACGGGGACCTGCTGGCGCTGGAGGCCGCGCTCCAGCACATCGACCGCAGCGGCGGCGGCGCGGACGCCCGCATCGTCTTCCTGGGCGACCTGTTCGACGACGGAGTGCACGCGGCCGAAGTGGTGCTGCGCATCTTCGAGCTGGTCCTCGACGGGCCGATGCGCGTCACCGTCGTCGCCGGGAACCACGACGAGGCGCTGGCGTTCGAAGACGGACGCTTCCAGTCCACCGTGCTCCCCTCCGACTTCACGGACTGGCTGAACGAACAGACGGAGGCCGGGCACCCGTGGGCCGCGCGGCTGGGGAAGCTGATCGCGAGCTTCTTCCGCAGGACTCCCCGGGCGCTCTTCTTTCCGGACGGGCTGCTGGTGGCGCACGGGGGCATCCCGCACACGGACCTGCACGCCGCGCTGGCCGAGACGCGGGACTGGAACGACCCGCGCGTGCTGCGCGACTTCGTTTGGCTGCGCGCCCATCCGCGCGCCCGCAAGCGCATCCCCAACCGCACCACGCGCGGAAGCGAGTTCGGGCGCGAGGACTTCGCGGCCTTTTGCGAGCTGGCCACGCGGCTGGGCCGGCCGGTGAGCCGCATGCTCCGCGGGCACGACCACGTGGAGGAGCGTTTCGCGGTCTATCCCGCGTGGGCGGCGCACCCGGCGCTCACCATCAACACCCTCTCGCACAAGCTGCCGCGCGAGGTGTTCGGGCCGTACGAGCGAGTGCCGGTGGTGGCGCGCTGGGTGCGCGGCGAGCTGCCGGAGGTGCGGCGCCTCTTCATCCCCGCGGAGCTGATCCGCGAGGTGTACCCGGAGCCCGCGGGGGAAGCGTGAAGCGCATCATCGCCCGTTGCCCCAACTGCGGCGTGGAGCACGACGACGCGCGCATCGTGGAGTGCGAGGTGTGCGGCACCACGCTGCGCAACTGGTGCCGCGCCCACAGTCCCGCGATCGGCTGGCTGGAGGCCCCCCAGTGCCCCGGCTGCGCCCAGGAGCTCGACGCCCGCCTCTCGCGCCGGACGCCTCCCGCGCCACCGCCGCCGGAACCAGCCCCCGCGCCGC
>CADCTW010000169.1 GCA_902805735.1 uncultured Gemmatimonadota bacterium
TCAGCCCGGTCTCCATCGCGCAACTTGACTGTGCGAATTGGCATTGGCATGCTGAACAATCTAACACTCAGTACGCCAAAATGCACGGGTATTCAGAGGCAGTACACTAGCAACGACACAGACACGGAGATGAAGTCCTTCTCCGTGCCTCTGTGTCTCTGTGTGAGGTACAATGTGGCGTCGGCGCGGCGGGCGCTTTATCCTGGACGGATGAAACCACAGGATCCGGACTTCGAGGCCCGCGCGCGGGCGGCTTTCCAGCAGCAGCGGGTGATGCAGACCATCGGCGCGCGGGTCACGCGCGTGGCCCCGGGCGAGGTGGAGATGGAGCTGCCCTTTCGCGAGGAGCTGACGCAGCAGAACGGCTTTCTGCACGCGGGGATCGTGACCACCGTGCTGGACAGCGCGTGCGGGGGCGCGGCGCTCACGCTGATGCCGGCGGACGCGGGGGTGCTCAGCATCGAGTTCAAGACCAACCTGCTGGCGCCGGCCCGGGGCGAGCTCCTCGTCGTACGCGCGCGCGTGGTGCGGGCCGGGCGCACCGTGACCGTGTGCACGGCCGACGCGCTGATGCGCGACGGCGGGCGCGAGGTGCACGTCGCCACCATGCTCGGCACCATGATGACCGTCGCGCCGCGCGCTTCCCAACCCTCCACCGGAGACCCCCGATGAACGGCCTGGAGACACTCGCCGCGTGCGCGGGACGCTGGCGCGGCACCAGCACGCTGCAGGACCCCATGAGGGGCGTGGCGGAGGAATCGCGGTCGGACATGGAGGTGACGCCGGTGCTCGGCGGCACCTTCGTGCGGGTGGACTACACGTGGGCGTACGGGGGGACGCCGCAGGAGGGGTCCGTCCTGGTGGGCCTGGACGGAGCCGCGAGCGGCCACTGGATCGACTCGTGGCACATGGGGAAGAAGGGGATGGCGTGCACCGGCCCGGCCCCCGCCGACGGCACCTTCCGCCTGACCGGCGCCTACGCCGCGCCCCCCGGGCCGGACTGGGGATGGCGGATCGACCTCACCCCCGGCCCGGACTCGCTGCGCATGGGGATGACCAACGTCTCGCCGGAGGGCGAGGAGAGCCCCGCGGTAGAGGCCGTCTACGTGCGGGCGTAGCGTGGAGCCGCCTCCGCGCAGCCGCGCCCGCCGCGCCGCCGAGTCCGCGGGGCTGGTGGCCGCCTGGATGGGGCTGGGGTATGCGCTGCGCCTGGACGCCAACGAGTACCTGGTGGCGGGCGTCCCGCTCACGGCCGCGTTCCAGCGGTGGGTGCGGCGGCGTCCCCTGCGCGAGCTGTGGGTGCGCGCCGCGCCCCCGATCCCCCGCGACGCGGTGACGATGGGGATCGCGGGGGCGCTGGCGGCGCTCCCGCTGTACAAGGGGGTGCGCGCGGCCGGCGCCGGAGCGCCGTGGAGCATCTCGGCGTGGTACCTGTGCGCCATCGGCGGCGCGGTGGGCGCGGCGTACGCGCTGCGGAGCTTTCGCCGCTCCGCCGTGCGGCCCCTGCTCGTGTGCCTGGCGACGGCGGGCGGCACCGGCATCCTGCTGATGGTGCTGGCGCAGAGCGCTCGCGGCGGGCTGCCGGCCGTGTCGGCGGGCACGGCGCGGACCGCGCTCACCTGGCTCGTCCTCTACTTCCCCGTGACCTTTGTGCTGGAGGAGGTCACCTTCCGCGGCGCCCTCGACGCGCACCTCCACGAGCCTGGCGAAGGGCGCGCGCTGGGCTCCGCGCTGCTGGGCTCGGCGCTCTGGGGCGTGTGGCACCTCCCGATCTCGGCGCACGGCTTCTCCGCGGCGACGCTGATCCCCCTCGTCGTGGTGCACTCGCTGATCGGGGTGCCGCTCGCCTGGGGGTGGCGCCGCGGCGGCAACCTGGCGGTGCCCGCGCTCGCCCACGCCGTGGTGGATGCCGTCCGCAACGCGGTCCTCCGCTGATCCCCCGCCACGATCATAGTCTCACACAGAGACACAGAGGCACAGAGACGAACTTCATCTCTGTGCCTCCGTGTCTCTGTGTGAGCCCCGCTGTCTATCTTCAGACGAGGAGGATTGGATAGGCGTCGAGCACTTCGTCGCCGAGGGCGCTGCCGGCGAGGGGCTCGGAGGCGTCGGTGCGGGCGATCTTGGGGGAGGCGCGGTCGAAGACGGCCCAGCAGAGCTTCGTGGGGTCCCAGCGGGAGCGGTACTGGATGCCGTCGATGTCCGGGTGCTCCCGGTGGAGCTCGGCGGAAAGCCGCTGGCACTCCGCGTAGCCGGCGGCACTCGCCCGCTCCACCCCTACGCCAAAGACCGGGAGCCTGTCGCCCTCGAACTGCAGCATCCGCAGCTTCTCGCCCAGGTGGACGCGCGACACGGAGCGGGCTTCCCACTCCGCCTGGTCTACGGCGCACCGGGCCGACCCGCGGACCAGTACCTCCAGGACGGACACCGCGGGCGACTCGCCGAAGTAGGCCACGCCGAAGACCTGCTCCGGGTCGTCGAACCGGAACCTCCTGCCCCGGCCGAACCAGACCGGCCCCAGAGCCGTCTGGTGCACGCGCCACAGCACGCGCGAGACCGGCACCGTGTACACGGGCGGCCGGTCGGGGAGGAGGATCACCATCAGGACGCCTTCGCCTCCTCGTCCGCACCGATCCGCGCAAGCACCTCCTCGCGCACATCCTCCCGATCCAGCGCGTCGAGAGCGGCTTCCTCCGATGCGCCGACCGGGTCCAGCAGGAGCGAGAGCAGCACCCAGCGGTTCATCTCGCCCGCGGCTCGTACGACCTCGGCGACGCCCGCGCGCACCTCGCGGCCCTCGAACTGGCGGGCGGGGAAGCCCCACTCCCCCCCGGAAAGGGGAACCGCCAGTATCAGCCGGCGGGCGCGGCGCTGGTTGACGGCCGAGACCGTAACGCCGAGCAGCTTCGCGACCTCTCCCGATGAGAGGCACCCACCCGCCTCCTGGATCATCTCCTGCTTGGCGACCGCGCCCCGCGCGAGCGCACGCGTCGTCGCCGTTTCCCTCTCCAGCCCGATCTCCGGCGCGGCGTTCAGCACCTCCACCACCGTCCCCGCCGCCGTCGGCGCCGCGACCGCGCGCCGCAACTGCTCCACGCTCATCCGCCTCAGCGAAGCCCGGAAGATCGCCGTCGCGCGCTCCTCGAGCGAGTGCTCGATCCCCTCCCGAAACGCATCCCGTTTCTGCTGCGGCATCGTACGCCCTTGTATTTGTATCCCATACGCACATCATCTCACATCTACAAGATACCGTAGATGGCCGCGACAAAACAGAGGCACAGAGACGACTTCATCTCTGTGCCTCTGTGTCTCCGTGTGACCCCCCGTTGTTTCAGCGCCTGGCCGTCGTGTGATATACGGGCTGCTGGCGCTCCATCATCACCAGCAGCTTGCCCTCGCCGCGCATGTCACGGAGCACGCGGCCCAGCTCGCCCTGCAGGGACGCGGCGTGCTTCTTGGCAACGTCCGCGAGCAGCGAGTCCTGGAGCTGCGCCAGCTCGGGAGGCAGGCCGGGCTCCGAGGGGGGCGGGGCGTAGCGGATGTGCGAGATGTCCATGGTGGTGCCGAACTCGTGCGCGCTCACGCCCTGCGCCGCGTTGGGGTTGCGCTTGCGCAGGTCGGCCTGCGACTCGTCGGTCCGCAGCACGGAGGTCACCGTGAGGCGGAAGTGCGGCGCCCCCACCGAGTCCATCCGCGCCTGGAAGCGGCGCGCGGCCTCGGTCAGCATCCCGCGCGCGCCCGGGGTGGCGAAGGGCACCGAATAGGTGAGGTCGCGGAGCACCCAGTACTTGGTGGTGTCCTCCAGCTCCACCAGGCGCCCCGAGCGCCGCAGCCGCGCGATCTCCGCCTCGCTGGAGGCGCGCGGCCCCGCCGTCTGCGCCGCGGCGAGGTGGCGGGCGTTCACGTCCTTGCGCAGCGCGGAGCGGTCCTCGCGGGACAGGCCGCGCAGCTTGCGCAGCGCGCGGTCCGCCGAGTCGGCCTGGGCGGCGATGCGCGCGCGGAGCTCGTCCGCGTCCTGGGCGGTAGCGGCGGG
>CADCTW010000170.1 GCA_902805735.1 uncultured Gemmatimonadota bacterium
CGCGCCGGCGCGCCCCGCCTCCGCCTCGCGGGCGGCGGCGCGGAAGCGCTCGTCCGCCTCGCCGTATTCGCGGCGCGCAAGCTCGCTGGCCCTGCGCGAAAGCTCCAGCCGCGCCCCCGCCGCCGAGAGCGCGTCGTGCGCGGCCACGATGGCGGCGAGCACTCGGCGGCGCCCCTCCGCCTCGTCCTCGATGGAAGAGCGGGCGAGGTCCGCGGCCGGCGTGCCGCCCCCCTCCACCGCCATTCCTTCCAGCGCGTCACGCGCCCGCCCCGCGCGCGCGGCCAGCGGCGTCCAGAACGCGCGATCCGCCGCGCCCGCCAGCTCCTCCAGCCGCTCCGCGAGCCGCCCCCGCTGGCGCGACCACGCTGCGGCGTCATTCGCGCGCTGCTCCTCCTCGCGCACCACGGCCGCCTGCGCCCGGCGCCGGTCGTCGCGGAGGGCGTCGTACGCGCCCGAGGCCTCGCTCTCCTCGCCCCGCACGGCCGCCAGGCGCGCCTCCAGGTCGAACGCGCCGTGCTCCCGGTACTGGTCCCGCCGCACCTGGAGGCGCCCCCCTGTCTCGGCCCGGTCCTCAGCCAGCCGCTCGCGCTCCGCCGTGCGCGCCGCGATCTCCGCGCGGGCCGTTTCGAGCTGCCCCAGGAGCTTCGAGTGCGCTCTCCGGCGGCTGGCGTGCTCCGCCGAGGAGGATTGGTACGCCACCGCCGCCTGGCGCGCGGATGCGAGCACGGCCGCGTCCTGCGGCCCTTCGAGCGCGCGGACGGTTTCGAGCTGGGCGCGGACGTGGTCGAGTTCCGCCTCGATGGCGTCCAGCCGCGAGAACACCTCCGACGCCCCCTCGATGGCGGCGCTCTGGATGGGCGGCAGCGATTCCTTGAGATAGGCCTCCACCTTACGGGGGTTGAGCCCCTCCCCCAGCTTGGGGGTGCGCACCACGTGCAGCATCTCCAGAAAGTTCTCGTACTCCTTCACCGCCCGGAACCCGAAGAGCGCCTCGTTGACCGCCGCCTTGTACGCCTGCTGGTCGGCGAACACCTGGCCCGTGTGCCCCAGCCGGTCGCGCAGCTCGCCGGGGCGCAGCGGACGCGGCGGCTGCTTGCCGTCGTGGAGGTGGAAGTCGACCGCTACGCGCCGCGGGCCCGCCATCACAAAGCCCCAGCGTTCCACCTTCTGGTTGGTCCAGTCGCGCGAGGAGCGGAGCCCGATCCCGATGGTCTGGAAGGTGCCGGAACTCCCGCGCTCGAACTCCAGCGCGATGTACGCCGTGCGCTCGCGGTGATAGGTGGGCGCCTCGGGCGTCGAGTCGTCTTTGCCGATCAGGTAGTAGCGGATGGAGCGATCGTTGCTCCCCATGGTGTCCACCCGGTCGGGGGTGAGCATCATGTCCAGCACCAGTGTGATGGCGGTAACGAGCACCGTGGACTTCCCAGACTCGTTCTGCCCGGTGAGCATCAGGTTGCCCCGGGCGAAGTGGAACACCTCGGGCTCCCCGAACAGCCAGTAGTTCTGCAGGACCAGCCGTCGCGGGACCCACCGGTCGGGGTCGGCGGCGTGCATGGCCGCCAGCACGTCCAGCATGCGCGCCGGGGTGCCGCCCAGGCGGAAGAAGTCGGATTGCGTCATTGTTGGTCCGCGAGAAGCGTGGTTCGCTCCTCATGCCATGTGATTATCGCCCCCTCGATATGACCTACAAGGTTATCCGGCACGCACGCCAAGCACCTCAAGACGTTCGAGCCATTGCGCGAAGTGAGGACAACGATTCCGCATCTTCGCAATCCCGATCTGTCGTGCGATCTGCGGTCCGACGCTCGCCTTCTGGAAGGCGTACTCGGGGATTTCCGCGATGATGCGTTTGGAGGGAGAGGTATCGGGTCCATCGTTGATCAGTTCCGGGGTCTGGTAACCCTCCGCGAGTGCGGCGAGCCGTGCGATCGAGCGAGGATGCTCCAGATACTCCCAATCCAGCTTCTCCGGGTCGGCCAGAAGGAGCGCCTCGAACTCGTGAAGCTGTATGTATGGGATCAGCCGCCGATCCCCGATGTCGAGAGCCATCGCGGATTCGAGTGCGCGTACGCGGGCATACGGGTCCACCAGCCGCCCGGCGTCCGCGAACCCCGGAAAGTCGCTGGGCAGCGCATATAGATCGAACATCGTGGTGAACGCAGCGCTTCCATCTTCCGCCATCCAGCGCTGCAGGTCACGACGAGCCTTCCCGTAATCCGGCAGTCCACCGCGGTGCACGAGGTCGGGACGGCGGCGATCGCGTCGTGTGGTCACGCAACGCGCACACGCCACAACGGCGTGGTCCGCCAGGTGGGGAGCCAGCACCTCGTTCACGAACGCCTCCTCCGTCTGCCCTTCCGCGAGCACGTTGAGGCGGTGCATCAGCGAGGCCTCCCTCCGAGCACGTTCTTGTCCCACAACTCCGACATCGTGTACTCTTCCAGCCAGGTCGCGAGTTTGCCCGCGTCAAGGCGCCGGAAGACAGACTCGGCGCCATCGCGTTCGGCCACGATCACCTGCTCGGGCTCAAAGTGGTCCAGTAGCACTGGCGACTGTGTTGCCACAATCACCTGGCTGTGGCTCGACACACCTAGCAGCAGCCCGGCGAGGATCGAGATCGCCCTCGGATGCAGTCCCAGTTCCGGTTCATCGAGGATGATTACGGATGGGAGCTCGGGTGTCGGTTGGAGGAGCAACGCCACCAGCGCCATCGCCCGAAGCGTCCCATCGGATGCCTGATGGGGTCCGAAGATCACGTCGTTGTTGAACTCCCGCCAGCGCAGCAAGAGGGTATCGTTCTCCGGCTCCAGGACGAAATCAGCGAAAAATGGGGCGATCTGGCGCAGCGTGGTCGTGATGCGCGCATAGTGTGCGGGATGCTGCTCCCGGATGCGCAGGAGGAACGGGGCGAGGTTGGCTCCGTCCTCCTTCAGGTACTGGTTGTCGCTTACGCTCCAGCGCTGCCGAATACGAGCTGTTTCGGAGGTGTTGTGGAACTGATGAACCACACAATCCAAAAGGAATCCCCAAAGGGTACGCATGGTCTTGCGAGCGTTTTTTTCCTGCGCACGGTCGATTAGGTTGGGTTCGCGCTGACCTGCTCCAAGATCGATCCACGTGGCTTCGGCATCACGCCGCAGCCGATTCGGCGCGAAGCGCAGCTTCTCCTCGGCGAAGATCAAAGTATCCTGCGCCGCGTGGAACAGCCGGAAGTGATACTCGTTCGATCCCTTGATGGCTCTGAAAGTCAGGCTTGCCTCTATCTGAGGGGAAACAGCGGGTCCGCTGTGCAACAACGTGCTTGCCCCGCCTGCCTTTCCAACGTAAAGCTGCAAATTGCCCGGGGGCAGCATCATACGGTTCAACATGCGAAAGAAGGAGACGAAATTGGACTTCCCCGCACCGTTGGGCCCGATCAACACATTGACTGGGCCTAATTCGAGTTCCTCCAGCTTGCGGATTGTCTTGAAGCCGTTTAGCGTCAGCCGGTGCAGCATCAGATCGGGTTCTTTCATGCTCGTGGCGTATAGGCGGTGGCGAAGTCATTCAGCATTCGTTCGGGTTGGCGCGACCTGAATCCGACCCGCACTGGCTCCGGGAATTCCACGCCGCGAGACTCGGCCCGCAGCAGCGCTCCACGGTCCCCCGCGCCAACATAGCGCGGCACCATCACTCGTGCGACTTCAGGTGGAGACAGGCCGCCGGAGAATGACTCTCAATCAGGCTGCGTGCTCAGTGGGGTGCTGGGCCTGAAACCCACTCCGTACACACCGGCCACATAGCGTCACCCATTTTCGTGGGCAGCTGCCGTGTCGCCGCCGTAGTGCGCGGACAGCCGCCCGGCGGTGGGGAGGACGAAGTACTGCCCTGCCTCGCCCGTCCCGCGCAGCATCCCCCACATCTCCATCTCCGCGATCAGCTCCGCGGCCAGCGAGCGCACGGGCTGCTCGCGCAGCGTCTTCCCCCACTTCCCTCCGAAGCGCTCCTGCAGCTCCGCCACCTCCTGCTCGATGCGGCCCGCGTCCACCAGGAACGCGTCGCCGCCAGCGTTTACCAGCCGCCCCTCGGCGTGACGGGTGCGCAGTAGACCGCAGAAGCAGAGCACCACGTGCGCGATGCCCGCCGCGAGCGGAATGGGCGTCTGGATCGCGTCCGCGGAGCCGGCGGGGCGAAGCACGCGGGCGTACTCCCGCGTCACCTCCAGCTCCCAGTGGGTGAGCTTCTTCAGGTTCCGCCGCACCAACTCCCGCTGCTCGGGCACGTCCAGCAGGCGGAACGCGTCCGGGTCGTCGCGCCGGAAGAGGGCGGGATTGAGGAGCAGGGTGCGGTAGAGCCGGATTTCGTCCGTTCCCTCGGGCGATAGTGCGGGCGCAGGGGCGCGCCCCGCGGCGAGCGCCTCCAGCTCCGCGGCTGGGAGGCCCACGTGGAGCCGCCACCCCGCGTCGCCCCAGGCGTACAGGGCGTCCTGCTTGCCGTTGCGTTCGGCCCACTCGTCCACGCTCCCGTCCTGCAGGCGGAGGATGCCCATCTCCTCCAGTCCGTGGAACACGCGCCGGGCGGCCAGGCGCTGGTCGCGGGCGCCCCAGTCCACCCCGCGCGCGCCCTCCTCGCCGCTGCGCACCCGGATTTCTTCGGCGATCTGCGAGACGGTGAACTTGCGGCCGCCCGTGTGCTCGCCGTACCAGAGCACCCAGGCGAGCAGGGCGTAGTCCCGCCACCCGCGTGCCCACGGCAGCCCGTGCGACGCCTCCGCGCGGGCCGGCGTCTTCACCAGCCGCGCGAACTCCGCGTGCGTCTGCAGCCGCCACCCGGTGAAGCGCGAGAAGGCGTTCTGGAGCGCGGGTCCGTTGCGGCGGATCTTCTCCAGCAGCGGCCGGTCGTGCGCGGCGGTGACGATGGGTCGGTCGATCAGCGCCTCCGCGCATGTCTTGACGTCGTCTTCCAGCGCGTGCGATGTGATCATCGCGCCACCTCCGTCCGGCGCAGGCGGAAGGCGCGGAGGTAGAGGTAGCCGTCAGGCGCGGCGATCTCGGCCACCGCCGAGGGATCGTGTGGCATGAGGATCTGCACGCGTGAGCCGTCCGCCAGCCGCACGTGCCGGTCGGGCGAGCGAAGGCAGTCGCGCACCAGCCGCACCACGCGCGAGCGGTCGCCGGCGGAGCGCACCACCAGCCCGTCCAGAGCCAGCTCGCCGGGGCCGAACAAGGAGTCCCAGAACCGGGCCTCCTCGCGCCGCTCCTCGGCCATGCGTGCGCGCAGCTCCGCGCGCTCCAGGCTCGCGTCGCGCAGCGCGGTGACGGCGCGGAAGCTGGGATTGCCGCGGACGCGCGGGTGCAGCTCCACGTCCCAGGGCGGCTGGTGCCACACGGACGCGCCCTCCATCAGCTCGGGGGCGGCGCTGGAGCTGTAGTCGCGGACGTGCCGCGGCGTCCCCCACCCGAAGGCGCGCGACGCCAGCCGGTGCGCCTCGTCGTTGCCGCAGCGCTGGAATGCCTGCGCCAGCAGGCGCAGGTCGCGCCCGCGGTTCAGTGCGTTCCGCCGCTCCGTCACCACCCGCTCGATCTGCTCCACCAGCGCCCGCACACGCGCGGTGGTCTTGGCGTGGAGGATCTCCGCGTCACCGCCGGGGGCGGAGAAGCCGCGGAGCGCGCGGAGCTGCCCTTCGAAGCCCGCCCGTAGCTCCTCATCGGCGCGCAGGTCGCCCTTCCGCTCGCGCTCGTTGCGCGTGAGGAGCGCCACGAGGCGCGCGTCGGTGCCGGCCGCGGCCCAATCCTCGAACAGGTCGCGGGTGCGCTCCACGAAGTCCTTGAGCCCCAGCGCAAACTCGTCCAGGTAGTCGCGGAGCATGCGCTTGTACTGGAGAAAGACGACCAGGTCCGCCGCGGAGGGCATGCGGTCGTGGTCCAGCTCGCGCAGGTAGCGGCCGGCCTGCTCGCGGATCTCCCGGCGAGCGTCCTCCGCCGCGTTCCACGCGCCTTCCACCGACCGGAGCAGCTCCGCCGTCACCGTGTCGGCGGACCCGGCCACGGAGAGGAGGCGGCCCAGTTCCCAAAGGGCGTCGCGCAGGCGGTTGAGCCGGGTGGTATCCAGCGATCCGCGCGACCCCTCCTGCCCCGAGAGGCGGATTAGCATCTCCTCGATCAACCGCGCGCTCTCGCTGATCTGGTACCGGCGGGCCGCGCGGACGAACTCGTCGATGGTGCGGGCCTGGTTCACATCGTGCTCGGACACGAGCACGCGCCAGCTCTCGAGCTGGCGCAGGTGCGTCTCGCAGGCTTCGTCCGTGTACTCGGTGTGGTGAGGGTGGCTGGCGCGGATGAAAGCGGCTACCTCGCCCGGCCAGAGCCACCCCGTCTCGCCCGATTCGTAGCGCTGGTGGAAGAACCGTACGATCGGACGGTACAGCGCCGCGTTCTCGGCAACAAGGTAGCTGGCTTCCTCCACCTTCCGCATCAGGAGGTCGTCAACAATTAACCGTTCGGTGCGGTGCATGCTCGTCGATCGATGCGGGGCGGCGGAACGAAAATCGTCTACTGCAAAGTAGGACGGTCAGAACGGGAAACACAACCGTTTCCGACAAGAGCGGGAATGCGCATCGGCACTGCTGGGGGGCTCACACAGAGGCACAGAGATGAAGTTCTTCTCTGCGCCTCTGTGCCTCTGTGTGAGCCATTCAGTTACGCAGCCGGATCCCCGTGCTCGCCTCCCCAGCTTCGCCCGCCTTCAGCATCTCCGCGATCACGGACGAGATGGCCTCGTCGAGCACGGCGCCGGTGCGGCTGAAGCCCAGGACGGAGCGCACCTCGTTGACGAGCTGGCCGTGGCCGAAGGCGTGGCCTTGGGCCAGCACGGCCAGGATCGCGGCGCGGTACTCCTCCGGGGCGATGCGGTCGCCGGGGATGCGCGTGCCGGCGCGGGAGCGGATCGGGACGGCGGCCTGGCCGGGGGCCCAAAAGAACTCGCCGCGCCGCTCCACCATCCCCGCGCGCTCGGCGGCGGCGCAGGCGTCGGCGAGGAGGGCCTGGATGCGCGAGCCGGAGCGCGTGCCCCACATCCCCAGCACCCGCGCCACCACGTCCGCGCGGTGGATGGGGGACTCCGTGGCGACGACCGCCTTCACCGCTTCGGCCAGGTGGCCGAGCGGGGTGGTGGCGAGGTCGCTCCCCGCGTAGCGCCCCTCGCCCGGGGTGACGGTGTACGGCGCGGCGGCGGGGCGCACGTAGGGCGCGCCGGGGCCGGCGGGGAGGGCGGCTTCCTCCGCCTTCCGTCGTTCCTCCTCCACGACAGCCCGGGCCGCCGCTTCCTCGCGCGCCGAGCGCTCCGCGTCCGCCTCCTCGCGGGCGCGCACGCGATCCTCTTCGATCAGCTTCATCAGGCGCTCGACCTGGCCCGCGCGGTCCTTGAACCAGTCGGTGGACCAGATGCGGTGGATGCGCCACCCGCGCGCCTCCAGCACCTGCTGCCGCAGGCGGTCGCGGTCGCGGGCCGTCTCGGAGGAGTGATAGGAGACGCCGTCGCACTCGATGCCGCACAGGAAGCGGCCCGGCGCCGCGTCGTCCATCACCCCCAGGTCGATGCGGTAGCCGGCGACGCCCACCTGCGGCACCACCGCGAAGCCGCGGCTCGCCAGCTCCTGCAGCACGTCGCGCTCAAAGGGCGACTCGGTGTCCGCGGCGGCGCTGGCGGTGGCGCTCTCCAGGCGTCCGCGCTCGGCGTAGAGCAGGAACTCGCGCAGCAGGCGCGGACCGTCGGAGCCCGTGGTTGCGGCGGGGATCTCGTCGCCGCGCATGGACGAGAACACGCGCATCCGCTGCCGGGCGCGGGTGACCAGCACGTTCAGGCGCCGCCACCCGTTCTGCCCGTTCAGCGGGCCGAAGTTGAGGCGCAGCTTGCCGTCCGCGCCGCGGGCGTAGGTCACGCTGATGAAGATGGCGTCGCGCTCGTCGCCCTGGATGTTCTCCAGGTTCTTGACGAAAAAGGGCTCCGCGCCGGCCCGGTCGAAGAAGGGCTCGATGGAAGGGTCCTCGCGGCGGCGGCGCTCCAGCTCGTCCTGGATGGCGAGCTGCTGGCGCAGGTTGAAGGTGCCCACGCCCAGCGACTCCACGGGCTCGCCGCGCTCCCGCCGCGCGAGCTGCTCCCGCGCGAAGCTCACCACCGCGTCCGCCACCCGCTGCGCCTCGCGCGGGTTCATCCCCTTCCCCTCGTACACGCCGTCCGGCACGTGCTCGAACTGCAGCCCGCCCGCCGCCGCGCCGATGTCCACGCTGGGGAAGGTGTAGAGGTCCGAGTCGTAGAAGGAAACGTTGGAGAAGTTGATGAGCGACTCGTGCGCGCTGCGGTAGTGCCACTTGAGGCGGCTCATGGGGATTCCCGCGCCCATGAACTGCTCCAGGATGCTCTCCGAATCGTCCACCACCGGCGTGCCGTCCTCCGCCAGCGGCGCCTCCGTCTGGCCGGTGGAGACGGCGAAGAAGTTGGTGGGGGGAAGCTGCTTGGGATCGCCCACCACCACCAGGTGCCGGCCGCGCACGATGGCGCCCACCGCGTCCTCGGAGGGGAGCTGCGACGCCTCGTCGAAGATCACCAGGTCGAAGCCCGGCTGCGCCCCGTCCAGGAACTGGGCCACGCTGAGCGGGCTCATCATGAAGCACGGCTTGATGGCGCGGATGGCCCCCTGCGCCTGCCCCAGGGTGCGGCGCAGCGGCGCCAGCGAGCGCTGCCGCGCCATCTGCGCGCGCAGGTACGGGAGCTGGTCGCGCGTTTCCGGCTCCTGCAGCCGCCCCTGCACGCGGCCGCGAAGCTGCCCCACCAGCGCCGCCCGGTTTTCGCGCAGCACCAGCGCGTCCAGCCGGCGGAACTCGGCGACGCGCTCCTCGTGGGTGAGCGTGTTGAACCTGGCCAGCGGCTCGCGCTCCCGCACCACGGCCGAGAGCCACTTCATGTAGAACGCGCGCTGGAAGGCGGCGGGAAGGTCGGTGAACGGGATCTCGCCGCCCATGGCCGCGGGGAGCAGCTCGTGCGCGATGCCGCTGGCGACGGTGTGGCGCGCCGCCTCGAACGCGCCCCAGCGCGGAGCCAGCGCCACGTGGGCCGCCAGCGCCTCGGCGCGCGCGGCGATCTCGTCCAGCGGCGCCGTGGCCAGGTAGTCCGCCGGCCACCCCACGCCCAGCCGCAGCCGCGCCAGCCGCTCGCGCAGCTCGTCCGCCGACGTCCGCAGCGCCTCCACCTGCGACACGTCGGGCCCGGCCTGCGCCGCCACCTCGGCCGCGCGCGTCTCCAGCCCGTGCCGCACGCACGCCCCGCGGAACTCCACCACCCAGCGGATGTAGCCGTCCAGCGCGTCCCAGCTCGAACCCTCCCCGCGCCACAGCTCGCCGAACAGCTCGCGGCCCCGCGCTTCCGACGCGTTCAAGGCCGCGCGCTCGGCGCGAAGCCGGTCCACCTGCTTCATCTCGGCCGCCTGCTCCACGAGCGAGCCGGTGAACGCGGGGAGGCGGTACCCGAGCCAGCGCGTGCGGATGGCGCGCCAGCGGCCGTCCAGCCACGCCAGGAAGCTGAAGATCCCCTCCGCCTTGCGCTCCACGTACGCGGCATCCTCCGCGTGCTCCTGGTCCAGCACCTCGGGGCGGAAGCGCGCCTCGATCCGCTCGCGCAGGCGCTGGACCTCGCGCCCGCGCTCCACCAGCGCGACGGCCTCGGCGGGGGGCGCGTTCCAGGCGCCGTTCTGCAGCACCGCCAGCGGCGCCCCCGGCGACCGCGCCAGCACCGACGCGACCTCCGCCGCCGTCTCCACGTCCGCCAGGCCGGTGACGGGGGGGAGACCGAAGGCCTCGGCCACGCCGGCCGCGCGCCGGGCCAGCTCCGTGGCGCGGGCGGCGACCTCCGCGGCGGTCTCGCGGGTGGTCTCCAGGTCGTCGGGGGAGTAGAAGGTGCGCGTGGTGTCGCGCCACGGGTGCCGCGCGGGGACGCCGATCTCGCCCGCGGTTGCGGCCAGGTCGTGCAGGTCGCGCACGGCCTGCTCCAGCTGCTCGCGCGACACGGTGTCGATGCGCCCCTCCAGCTTCACGCGCGGCGCGGCGATCACGCGACCCAGCTCGCCGTACACGCGGTACGGCGACGCGCCCAGCGCGCCGAAGGGCGTGTGCACCGCGTGCGCGTACTCGGTGAGCGTCTTCCTCACCAGCGGGAGCCGCTCGGTGGACGAGCGGGGCGCGGGCACGCCCTGGAACGACGCGTCCAGGGCGGCGGCGAGCTCCTTCATCACCGCGCGCTTGTTGGCCTTGGTGGAGTGCAGCTCCAGGCAGAACTCGCCGAAGCCGGCCTGCACCAGCCGCTCGTACACCACCTCCAGCGCGGCCATCTTCTCGGCCACGAAGAGCACCGAGCGGTCCGCGGCCAGCGCGGCGGCGATCAGGTTGGTGATGGTCTGCGACTTCCCCGTCCCCGGCGGGCCCTCGATCACCAGGTCGTGCCCCCGCGCGCAGGCGGCGATGGCGCGGAGCTGGCTGGAGTCCGCGTCCACCACCTGGAAGGTGGATTCGGGCGGATACTCGGCGTCCAGCTCCATGGCGCGGATCTCGGCCGGCAGCCCGATGGTCTCGCCGCCGGAGCGGGTGACGAACTGCTGGACGAGGCGGTGCGCGGCCACGGCCGGGGCGTTCGCTTCCAGGTCCTTGTACATCACGAACTTCTGGAAGGAGAAGAGCCCCAGGTAGATGTCCGTCTTCACCGCCCACCCCTTCTGCCCCGCGATCCTCTGCGCGACCTCCGCCAAGAAGCTCTGCAGATCGTAGTCGTCCGGGATGCTGGCCGAGTCGGGGAGCTCGGGGAGGGCGATTCCGCGCGGGCGCAGGTACTCCGCCAGCGCGGGGTTGACGATGGGGTCGTCGTCGGTGGCGCGCAGCTCGTACCCGGCGCGCGCCGTCTTGCGCGAAAGCTCCACGGGAAGCAGCACCAGCGGCGCCCTGTAGCCCTGCTCGGACGTGTCGGCCTCCGTGTAGTGGAGCATCCCCAGCGCCAGGAAGAGCGTGTTGACGCCCTGCTCCTCGATGGAAAGCCGCGCCTGCTCTTCCAGCCTGCGCAGCGAGCGGTCCAGCGCTTCCGGCACGGCCGTCGTCTGCAGCCACTGGTCCGTGTGCCGCTCCCCCAGGCTCGCCGCGTCGTACGGCGCGAAGTCCAGCCCCGGCGAGGGGTCGTCGTCCTCCTCCGCCGCGGGGGTCTGATTCGGCGCGGCCGTCTCGGCCGGCTCCGGCGCGGCCTTGAAGCGCAGCGCCACCTCGCGCAGGTAGAGCTGCCGGAACGCCTCCGCCGGGTGCTCGTCCACCACCGCCACGGTGGACACCTTGTTCATGCGGAAGTTGAGCGCCCGGTTCCTTCTGGTGAGGTCGATCAGCTTCCGCTTCCAGCTCTCCACCGCCGCCCCCACGCGGTCCACGGGCGCTGCGGGATCGGGCGCGATGGGCTCTTGCATTGCGAGGAGGTGGTTCAGGGAGGGATGCGGCCGGTCTCGAGAGGATAGGGAGAGGCGGGTGCGTTGGCAAGCAAACAGCGGGGGCTCACACAGAGACACAGCTGTGTCTCTGTGTCTCTGCGTGAGCCCCCGCTGTTTGCGCTTGGCCCTCCCGCGCGTAGCTTGTTGCTCGTATCCGCGCCTCCCGCCCGCGCTGACGGTGCGCGGTGTGCAACGAGAAAAAGAGATAGCGCCGAGTGCCCGGCAACAGAACCTCCGGTCCTGCTGGCCAGCCTCCGCGAATACCACGCGCAGTTCACCAGGCACTAGGCACTGGGCACTAGGCACTTTGGTCCCGGGGTTCGGGTACGAACGCAAGACGCATCCACCAGGCGACATGGCCAAACACCACGACCCCATCCTCGGCAAAGAGTCCGAAACGCTCCTGGCGCGCGGCGAGCCCGCGCGCGCCGGCGGCGGAGCGCGGGCCGAGGCGCCGCCACGTCCCCAGCCGTCTCCCGTTCCACCCCCGCAGCGCACCGCGCCGCCGCGGCGGCGCAGCTTCCTGGAGCGGATGAGCGAGTCGCGCCGCGCGCCGTTCCTGCGGCTGGTGGCATATTACGTGGTGCTCATCGGCATCATGGGGGCCCTGGTGTTCTGGGTGCCCATGGTGCGCGACGCGTTCATCTCCCCCGTCGTGCTTCCGGACCTGGGGAAGGGCGCGGGCGACGCGGGGCTGCTCACCCGCGCGCCCACCATGGGCGACTACGGGGCGCGGCTCTCGCTGGGCGAGGCGCTTCACCGCGCGCTCACCACGCTGCTGGTGATCGCGGGGGCGCTGTCGCTGGTGGTGCCGGTGGCGTGGGTGTACATGTTCACCAAGCGCTTCCGCTACGACCCGGCGCTGGTCTCGTCCGTCATCATCCTCCCCATCGTGGTGGCGGGGATCGCCCTGGTGGTCAAGAACTCGCTGGCGCTCGCCTTCTCGCTGGCGGGTATCGTGGCGGCGGTCCGCTTCCGCAACACGCTCAAAGACCCGCGCGACGCCGTCTACATCTTCCTGGTGATCGGCATCGGGCTGTCGGCCGGGGTGCAGGCGCTGGACGTGGCGCTGGCCATGTCGCTCGCCTTCAACTTCGTGGTGCTGCTGGTGTGGCGGCACAACATCGGCTCCATCTACAGCGGGAGCTACGGGCGCACCGGCATCCTTTCCGTGGGCGACCCGGAGCTGATGGTGGCCGAAGACCCCGCCGCGCAGCGCGAGATCAGGCGGCGCATGCTGGAGCACGACGGCGACATGCGCACCGACGGCATCCTGCTGGTGCACTCGCCCGCGCCGGACCTGGCGCGGCTCACCGTGCAGGAGGCGCTGGGCGACACCGCGCGCGACTGGCGCCTGGTGAACGTGCGGCGCGAGGACGGCCGGCCCGCCGTGCTGGAATACCTCGTGCGACTCAAGGACGAGATCACGCCGGCCGAGCTGGTGGGGGCGCTGGACGAGCGGTGGTCGGCCCAGGTGTCGGCCGCCGAGTACGTCCCATTCCGTACACGCAAGAAGAAACGCAAGCAGTCGTAAGGGGAATCCGGATGAAAGCCAACGCACGCTGGAGGGCGGCCCTTGCCGTCCTCGTGCCCTGCGCCCTGCTGCTGGCAGGGTGCTACAAGTCCGCCTTCAACGTGGGGAAGGTGATCGGCCTGGTGCAGCGCGACTCCGTCGCCTACACCCTGCTCCTGATCGGCGACGCGGGGCTCCCCGCGCCGGGGCCGCAGGGCGAGCCGGTGCTCAACGCGCTGCGCGACGCCATCAAAAAGGACGATCCCAACCGTACCTTCGTGGTGTACCTGGGGGACAACCTGTACCCGCGCGGCCTCCCCGACTCCACCGAGACGGCCGAGCGCGCGCTGGGCGAGCAGATCCTCGACGGGCAGATCGACGCCGTGCTGAGCGCGGGGGGGCGGGGCCTCCTGGTCCCGGGCAACCACGACTGGGACGCCGGGAGCTCCGATGGGTGGCGCTTCATCCGCCGCGAAGACCGCTACGTGGACCGGCGGGGGCGGGGCCGCGTGGCGATGCTCCCCAACGACGGGTGCCCGGGCCCCGCGGTGCTGGACCTCAACCCCACGCTGCGCCTGATCGTGCTGGACACCCAGTGGTGGCTGCAGCCCGGCGGCTCGCGGCCGGAGGGGCCCAGCTCCGAGTGCGGCGCCAAGACGGAGCAGCAGGTGGTGGACTCCATCCGCACCGTGCTGGCCACCGCGGGCGGGCGGCGCACGGTGGTGGTGGGGCACCACCCGCTGGTGAGCGGCGGGGAGCACGGCGGGTACTTCGACTGGCCCACCTACCTGCAGATCCACCCGTACGTGCGCAACGGCGGCATCTTCGCGCGGCAGGACGTGACGGGGCGCGAGTACACCCGCATGCGCGTGTGGCTGGCGGGCGCCTTCCAGGCCAACCCGCCGCTGATCTACGCCGCGGGGCACGAGCACAACCTGCAGGTGTTCCGCCGCGCCCCCGCGCGCTACCAGGTGGTGAGCGGGGCCGGGGTGTACGGCCACACCACCTCGGTGCGCGCCATCACCGGCACCCGCTACGCGCGGCGCGCCAGCGGCTTCCAGCGGGTGGACTTCCTGAGGGACGGCCGGGTGCGCCTGGGGGTGATCGTGGTGGACCGCGACGGCAACGCGCGCGAAGACTTCTCCATCTTCCTCGATACGGAAGGGCTGCCCCCGGTGCAATCCACCGAGTCCGAGCTGCCGCCGGCGGGAACGGACACGGCCAGCCTGAACCCGGCGGGCCCCGTGCAGCCGGTGACGCCGCGCCCGGCGCCCACCCCCACGCCCGCCCCGCCGCCCACCAGCTCGCCGGGCACCACCCAGCCGCGGCCCACCACGCCGC
>CADCTW010000171.1 GCA_902805735.1 uncultured Gemmatimonadota bacterium
TACCCCGTGATGCAGCCGCGCCGCTTCACCCGCGCCCCCGGCTCTCCCGCCGCGGAGACGGTGAGGTTCACCGTGCCGGCGAGCGCCGGGACGCCCTTCCGCCTGCACCTGCTGAACGGCGCGCCCGACGGGTCGCAGCGGGTGACGAGCGCGCAGGTGGCGCTGAACGGCGGCCAGGTGGCCGGCGCCGCGGAGCTGGGGCAGAACGTGGGCGGGGTGGTGCAGGAGGTCTCGCTGGCGGCGGGCCGCGCGGCCGAGGTGGCCGTGGAGGTGCGCGGCGCGCCCGGCAGCCATCTGACGGTGTGGGTGACGGCGACGGACACCACGCCCCCCGCACTGCAGATCCTGTCCCCGGCCGCCGACCTGGTGACGCGGCAGACGCAGGTGGAGGCGTCCGGCCGAGTGGCGGACGAGACGGAGGTGCGGGTGACGGTGGGCGGCGTGGAGGCGGCGCGCTCGGGCGAGTCGTTCAGCGCGCTGGTGCCGCTGGCGACGGAGGGCGAGAACCGCCTGGTCTTCACCGCCGTGGACGCGGCGGGGCTGCGCACGGACTCGGTGCGGACGGTGGTCCGCGACACGGAGGCGCCGGTCATCACCTTGACAGCCCCGGCGGAGGGCGGGCTGACGCGCGACTCGCTGGTGCAGGTGCGCGGCACCATCCGCGACCGCACGGCGGTGAAGGCGAACGTCAACGGCGTGGAGCTGGCGCTGGACGCCTCCGGGGCGTTCGAGGCCCGCGTGCCGGCGGCGGAAGGGACGGTGTTCCTCACGGTGAGCGCCACGGACGCGGCGGGGAACAGCGCCAACACCGTGCGCCAGGTGGTGCGCGACACGAAGGCGCCCGTGGTGTCGATCGCCTCGCCGGCCGAGGGCGCCATCACGCGCGCCGGCAGCCTCGCGGTCGAGGGGAGCGTGGAAGACGCCAGCGCGGTGACGGTGGCCGTGAACGGCGTCGCGATGACGGTGGCGAACGGCGCCTTCCGCGGCGAAGTGCCGCTCTCCGGCGAGGGCCGGATCGCGCTGACCGCCGTCGCCACAGACGCGGCGGGGAACGAGGCGCAGGCCGCGCGCCAGGTGGTGCGCGACGCCACGGCGCCGGAGATCCGGGTGGAGACGCCGGAGGAAGGGAAGCTCACGCGCGAGCGTAGCATCCAGGTGCGCGGCACGGTGGCGGACTCCACGGCGGTCACGCTGACCCTGAACGGCGCGACCGTCGCCCTGGCGGCGGACCGCTCCTTCACGGTGGATGCGCCGCTGGCGGAGGGGAAGAACACGCTGGCCTTCGCCGCGACGGACGCGGCGGGGAACACCGCCACCCTGGCGCGGATCGTGGTGCGCGACACGGCGGCCCCGGTGGTCACGCTGGATTCGCCCGCTGAGGGCGCGGTAACGAAGCAGGGCGAGATCGAGGTGCGCGGGCGCGTGGCCGATGCCTCGGCCGTGACGCTGCGCATCGGCGGGGCGGAGGTGGCGGTGGCGGCGGACGGCAGCTTCGCGGCCACCGTGCCCCTCCCGGCCGAGGGCGGCAACGCCATCGGCGCCGAGGCGACCGACGCGGCGGGGAACGCCGGGTCCGCCGAGGTCACGGTGGTGCGCGACACGGAGGCGCCCGTCGTCTCCTTCTCGGCCCCGGCTGAGGGCGCGCGGGTGACGGGCGATCGGGTGGCCGTGCGCGGCACGGTGGAGGACCGCACGGCGGTGACCCTCACCATCAACGGTGTCACCCTGGCCGTGGGCACCGGCGGCGCCTTCGAAGGCGAGATCCCGCTGGCCGACGGCACCACGCTCACCGCGACGGCCACCGACGCGGCGGGGAACGTGGGCAGCGCCGTGCGCACCGTGGTGCGCGACACCGAGCCGCCGGTGGTGGCCTTCACCTCGCCGGCGGCGGACGCGGCCACGAGCGGCGCCACCCTGGCCGTGGCAGGGACGGTGGACGACGCCAGCCCCGTGACCGTGACGGTGAACGGCGTGGCGATGACGGTGGAGGGCCGCGTCTTCCGCGGCGAGGTGCCGCTGGCGACGGAGGGACGCATTACCCTGATCGCCGTCGCCACCGACGCGCCGGGGAACCGGGCCGAGGCGCGGGTGGAGATCGTGCGCGATGCCACGGCCCCCGTGCTGGTGGTGACGGCGCCCACCGACGGGTCCGTCGTCCGCGCGCCGCAGGTGGTCCTCAGCGGCACCGTGAGCGACGCGGGCGCCGTGACGCTCACCCTGAACGGCGCCCCGGTTCCCGTGGCCGCCGACGGGTCGTGGACCGCTTCGGCCACCCTGGCCGCGCAGGGCGACAACACACTGGCGCTGGTGGCCACCGACGCGGCGGGGAACCGCACCGAGACGTCGCGGACGGTCGTCCTGGACTCGGAGGCGCCCGCCTTCGCCGTGACGTCGCCGGCCGAGGGGAGCGTGGCGGCGGGGGGCAGCGTCACCGTGACGGGCACCGTGAGCGACCGCACCGCCGTGCAGGTGCGCGTGGCGGGGGTGGCGGCCACGGTGGCCGAGGGCGTCTTCACCGCCCAGGTGCCGCTGATGGCCGAGGGCGCCAACACGCTGGGGATCGAGGTGACGGACGCGGCGGGCAACTCCGCGGTGGCCGCGCTCACGGTGCTACGCGACAGCGAGGCGCCGGTCATCACGGTGGGCTCGCCGCAGGACGGCTCCACCACGGCGGACGAGGAGGTCACCGTCTCCGGCAGCGTCAGGGACGCGGGCGCGGTGACGGTGCGCGTCAACGGCGCGCCGGTGTCCACCGACGCGCAGGGCGCTTTCAGCACCAAGGTCCCGCTCTCCACGGGCGCCAACACCATCCGCATCGAGGCCACGGACGCGGCCGGCCACGAGGCGTCGCTGACGCTCTCCCTGACGCGCGCGGAGAAGCCGAAGGAGCCCACGGTGCCGGAGCCGGTGGCGCCGCCGCTGGACCGCACGGTGGCGACCACGATGGAGGCGGCGACCTCCTTCCTGTACACCGGCCCCAACGCCGTGCAGACGGGCGTGGCGCCGGGCACCATCCAGCCGGTGCGCGCCGCCGCCATTCGCGGGCGGGTGCTGGACCGCGCGGGGGAGCCGCTCCCCAACGTCGTCGTCACCGTGCTCGGCCACCCCGAGCTGGGGCAGACCGTGAGCCGGGCGGACGGCGTGTTCGACCTGGCGGTCAACGGCGGGTCCACGCTCACCCTCGTATACGAGAAGAGGGGCCACCTCCCGGCGCAACGGCAGGCGGAGGTGCCATGGCAGGATTACCGCTCGATCGAAGACGTGATTCTGGTCGGGCTGGACCCGGTCGCCACCCGCGTGGAGCTCGGGGCGGGCACCGAGGCGCAGGTGGCACGCGGCGGGACCGTGCATGCGAGTGAGGGGCCCCGCACCGCGACGGTGATCTTCGATCCGGGGACCGAGGCCTCGCTAGAGCTGCCGGACGGGAGCCAGCAGCCGGTCGGCGCCATTACCGTGCGCGCGACCGAGTACACGGTGGGCGACGACGGAGCCAAGGCGATGCCGGCGACGCTCCCGGCCGCATCCGCGTACACGTACGCCGTGGAGCTGTCGGCGGACGAGGCGATCGCGGCGGGGGCGGAGCATGTGAGGTTCAGCAAGCCGGTAGCCGTGTACGTGGAGAACTTCCTCGGATTCCCGGTGGGGACGCCCGTGCCGGTGGGCTGGTACGATCACCAGCGCGGGATGTGGGTGCCGGAGCGCGACGGGCGGGTGATCCGGGTGCTCGCTACCGCTTCAGGAATGGCGGAGCTGGATACCGACGGCGATGGGGCTGGCGATTCGGACGACCAGCTCGCGCGGTGGGGGATCGACCCGGCGGAGCGGCGGCGCCTGGCCGGGATCTACGCGCCGGGCCAGACGCTCTGGCGCGCCCAGATGAACCACTTCACCACTCTGGACCTGAACTGGCCGTATCGCTACTTCAACTTCCAGCCACCCGCCCCGTTCCCCAACGACGCGGGCCCCAAGGACCCGTGCGACACCTACGGTTCCATCATCGAGTGTGAGTCGCAGGTGCTGGGCGAGCGGCTGGAGGTGCCCGGAACCGGTCTTACGCTCAACTACCGGAGCGCACGCACCCCGGGCGACGCGCGCGGCCGCAGCGTCAAGATCCCCCTGCTGGGCCCCACCCTTCCGGAGGGGCTGACGCGTGTGCAGGTGGTGGTGGAGGTGGCCGGCCGCACCATCCAGCAGAGCTTCGCGCCGGTGGCGGGGCTGACCCACACCTTCCGCTGGGACGGCAAAGACTCGTTCGGGCGTACCGTGCAGGGGCGGGTGAGCGCGCGGATCCGGCGGGGGTACGTGTACCGCCAGCGCTACGCCTTCCCCTCCGGCCGCTCCCTGGAGGAGGCGAAGAGCTTCGGCCTCCCCTGCGAGCCCGGCTCCGCGGGAATGGAGGTTTGCGAGATCCCCACCGACTTCTCGCAGGTCCGCGGAATTTTCTCCGCCGCCCGCAGCGAGGGCGTCACCTGGGGCGAGTACAACACCGAGCTGGACGGGATCGATGCCCGTGCGCAGGGGCTGGGAGGATGGACCCTGGACGTGCACCACACGTACGATCCGGTTTCCCGCCTCCTTTACCGGGGCGACGGCACCGTGGCGGGCGCGGCGCCAGGGCTGAAGACAGCGTTGCGCACCATGGCCGGCGTGGGGCTGACCGGCTTCGCCGGTGACGGCGGGCCGGCCACACAGGCCCGCATCTTCGGCGCGGAAGAGCTGCGCCTCGCTCCGAACGGCGACGTGTACCTGGCGGACTACGGCAACCACCGCATCCGCAGGATCGGGCGCAACGGGGTGATCACCACCGTAGCGGGCGGCGGCACGGGCAGCGACGGCGGGCCCGCGCTGGGCGCGCGGCTCTCGTACCCGCACGGCATCGGCTTCATGAAGGACGGCGGGCTGCTGATCGCCGAAGAGGGCGGGCAGCGCATCCGCCGGGTGGCGCCGGACGGCACCATCCGCACGCTCGCGGGCACGGGCGTGGGTGGCTATTCCGGCGACGGGGGCCCCGCCACGCTGGCGAAGGTGAACACCCCCCGCTACGTGCTGGAGGCGCCGGACGGCAGTATCTACTTTACCGAGAAGAGCAGCCACGTGCTGCGCCGGATCATGCCGGACGGCACCATCACCACGGCGGCGGGAACCGGGGTGGCGGGCTTCTCGGGAGACGGCGGGGCCGCCACCCGCGCGCAGCTGAACCAGCCAGACGGGCTGGCGCTGGGGCTGGACGGCAACGTGTACGTGTCCGACCAGGGGAACCAGCGGGTCCGGCGCATCACCCCCTCGGGCCTCATCAGCACGGTGGCCGGCAGGGGTACCGCGGGCTTCGCCGGCGATGGCGGACAGGCGCGCCAGGCGCAGCTCAGCCGTCCGCAAGGACTGGAGATCGCCGCAGACGGGACGCTCTACATCGCTGACAGCAACAACAACCGCATTCGCAGGGTGGCGCCGGACGGCGTCATCACGACGATCGCCGGCAATGGCACCGCCGGGTACTCCACCGAAGGCGGAGCGGCCGCCGACTCGAGGCTCAACCGACCGCGCGGAATCGTCCTGGGCAGCGACGGGATGATGTACGTAGCCGATTTCGGCAACAACCGCATCCGCCGCATCGGCCCGGATTTCCCCGGGATCACGGACGCGGAGAACGCGGTCACCGCAGAGGGCGGCTCGGAGGTGTACGTGTTCGACACGGCGGGCCGGCATGTCCGCACGCTGAGCACCCACACGAACGCCACGCTCTACACCTTCGGCTATGACTCGGCGGGCCTGCTGGTGTCGGTACGCGACGCCGTGGGCAACACCACCCGTATCGAGCGCGGCGCCGAAGGGGCTCCCCTCGCGGTGGTGGCCCCTACGGGGCAGCGCACGGGGCTCGGCGCCGGCACGGACGGCTACCTGAGCCGGATCACCCGCCCGGACGGCGCGACGATCGAGCTCGGCTACGGAAACGGGGGGCTGCTCACCCGCCTCACCGATCCCCGCGGCGGCGTTCACCGGTTCGACTACGATGAACAGGGCGCGCTGCTGCGCGACGCGGGGCCCGAGGGGTGGTCCAAGACCCTCGTGCGCTCCGAGGACGCCGCCGGGTACCAGGTGTCGATCACCACGGCGGGGGGGCGGACGCGGATTCAGAGGGTGGAGGCCACCGCCGTGGGCGGCGTACTCCGCACCACCACAGACGCGGCCGGGCTGGTGACCCGCAGCGTGCGTGCCCCGGACGGCAGCACCACCACCACGAGCCCGGACGGGACGGTCACGCGGAGCGTGGTGGGTGCGGACCCGCGGTTCGGCATGCAGGCTCCCGTGGGGACGCTCACCAGCATGACACTTCCCAGCGGGCTGCAGATGAGCGTCACCACCGCGCGCAGCACCACGCTGGGTGTGGCGGGCGATCCGCTGAGCCTGGTGAGCCAGACGGACCGCTGGACCGTCAACGGCCAGACCTACACCCAGAGCTATTCCGCCCCCCAGAGGCAATCCGTCAGCACCACCCCCGAAGGGCGTACCACCATCACGCAGATGGACAGTCTGGGCCGTCCGGTGCGGGTGCAGAGGGGGGCGCTGCAGCAGAAGGAGATGAAGTACGACGAGCAGGGGCGGCTGGCCGAGGTCAGCATGGGCAGCCGCGTCTGGCGGTACACCTACGACGCGCAGAACCAGGTGGCGAGCGCGACGGACCCGGCGGGCCGTGTCACCACCTATGGCTACGACGCCGCGGGGCGCCTCGCCAGGCAGGTGTTCCCCGACGGGAGGGAGGTCCGGTTCACCTACGACGCCAACGGGAATATGACCTCGGTGACCCCGCCCGGACGCCCGGAGCACCGGTTCACCCTGGACGCGGCCGACCGCCAGCGGAGCTATGCCCCGGCCGGTGCCGGTGGGGCGTCGGTGCAGTACCGCTACGACCCTGACCACCAGCTGCTGGAGGTGGTGCGCGCCGACAGCACCAGGATGTCGCTCGGCTACGACTCCGCGGGCCGCCTCAGGACGATGGACCTGGGAGATGGGACGATCAGCTACGGCTACGACCGCGTGTCGGGGCAGATGGCTTCCATTACCGGTCCCACGGGCGGGATGGCCTTCCAATACGACGGCTCGCTCCTGCGTGGGATCGACGTGACGGGCGCGGTGCGGGGGAGTGTGAGGTTCGGCTACGACGCGAACTTCCGCGTGGTGGCGGAGCGGGTGAACGGCGACTCCGTGGCCCTGCGTTACGACCGGGACGGCCTGCTTACCGGCGTGGGTGCGCTGAGCCTCACCCGCGATCCGCAGACCGGGCTCGCGACGGCGAGCACGCTCCGCAATGTCGCCGGCGCGCAGACGTACACCAGCCTGGGCGAGCTCGCGGGCGACGCCTACTCCTCCGCGGGCGGTTCGCTTATGGAAAGGCTCTACACCAGGGACGTGCTGGGGCGCATCACGACCGTGACCGAGACCTCCGGCGGGCAGACGGCGGTTTACACCTACGAGTACGACCTGGCCGGACGCCTCAAGACTGTGAGCCGCGACGGTGCTCCGCAGGCCGCGTACGAGTACGACCAGAACGGGAACCGGACCCGAGTGACCACGCCCAACGGTGTGGTGGAGGGGAGCTACGACGCGCAGGACCGCCTCGTCTCGTTCGGCGGCGCGACCTACGGCTACGGCCGGCGCGGCGAGCTGGCGTTCCGCGCGGTGGGCGCGGACACCACCTGGTATCAGTACGACGGCCGCGGTGCGCTCCGCTCGGTGAAGCGCGCGAACGGGCAGGTCGTCGAGTACGTGACCGACCCCGTGGGCCGCCGGATCGGCCGGAAGCTCAACGGCCGCTTCGTGCAGGGCTTCCTGTACTCCGGCGCGCAGCAGGTGGTGGCGGAGCTGGACAGCGCCGGGCAGGTGCAGACGCGCTTCGTGTACCAGGAGGGCTCGCACGTCCCCGAGTACATGGTGCGCGGAGGAAGGACGTTCCGCCTGGTGCGCGACCACGGCGGCAGCGTCCGAATGGTGGTGGACGCGGAGACCGGCGTGGCCGCCCAGCGCCTCGAGTACGACGCCTTCGGCCGCGTGACCGTCGACACGAACCCGGGGTTCCAGCCCTTTGCCTACCACGGAGGACTGTACGACCCGGAGACACGGCTTACCCGCTTCGGCGCCCGAGACTACGACGCGGAAACGGGGCGCTGGACCGCGAAGGACCCGGCCGGCTTCCGGGGCGGGACTACCAACCTCTACGAGTTCGTGCAGAACGATCCGGTCAACTCGAACGACCCGACCGGGCTGTGCCCCTGCGACGTCGTGCGCAACCAGATTAAGGCCATTACGGACGAGATCACCGGCCGCATCCGGCGCTACCTGGAGCACATTGCGCAGGGCAACGGCGATGCGAAGCACAGGGGGGAGATCGACAACCAGGTCCGGCGGCTGGAGCGGCAGCTGCGCAGGTACCAGAAGCAGGAGAAATGCGACATGTCGGCCCCGGAAGTGCAGGAGGCTCTGGACGCGATCCGACAGGTGGGCGGATTGCCGGAGCCGCAGGTGCCGGACTGGAAGAACTCAATGCCCGAGATGCCGACCGTTCCCCCCATTCCGGCGCCGGAGCCGGAGGTGGTGTTCAGCCTGGGTGCCGCCCTCATGATCGCGGCGATGATCCTCCTGATGCCGATAGGCATCTGAGATGTATGGTGCCGGCCGCCCCTGGCGGCCGGCACCATGGGGCCGCCGTGGCTCCGCCGCGACCGATCTCCGCGCTGCGAGGGAATACACCGTTGCTGAAAGTGGCAGTGAACTGGCCGCGCCCGGCTGCCGAGCCGGACCTGGAAGACTTTCCTACCTTCACTCTCTCCATCCAGCGGGCGGAGGGCACGTCCGCGGCGAAGGGTCCGCATGCGCGGGCGGCGAACGTCCTGCTCGCGAGCGCTTCCTCATTCCTCGTGGACTTCGGGGGGTTCGCGCTGGCGGACGGGTTCACCATCAGAGCAAGTCCGCCGCGGAGCTACGCCGGGCGGGTGCCCGAGCCGCGGGTGTGCCATACCAAAAGCGAGCTGGCCGCGCTCGTGGCCGCGCTGGGTGCGGGCATCGGCACCGAGCGCCACTTGGAGCTGTACCCGCTGTCCATGTGGTTCTACCCAGCCCGGGCGCAGGGCTTGGAGAACTTTCCCGAGCTCCTGCGCGAGCTGCCGTGGGACGAAGCCATCTGGGATGACGCGCTCGCGAGGGGCTTGATGCGGCTTTCGCTGGACGAGGACTGGTTCGACCTCACCGCGGACTGGGCCTTCGCGCATCGGGCGGTCGCCTGGGCGCAGGCGGCGTGTGCGTGCAGTGCGAAGCCGGTGTTGTGGAGTCCCTGGTTTGAGGACGAATGACCGCCGGAGAACGATCCGGCATCAGGGCGGCTGCTTGGTCCTTCTTGAATGGACTATGTCCCCGTGGCGCTGGTATGGCGTGAGACACTCTTTCGTACGGACGGCGGCGCCGACCTCCAACGCTGGTGGACGAGCGTCTGGTCCTTCTCCGCGCGCGTACGGCGGACGAGGCGATCCGCGCAGCGGAACGCGATGCGGCCGCTTACGTTGGACCTCCATTCCTCAACAGCGCTGGCCAGGAGGTGAGGATGAGGTACCTGGGGGCGTGCGCCTCGTACGAGCTGATGGACGAGGATGCGCGCCGGCTCGGCGGCGCCAGGGGAAGGATCGAGGTGTTCTCGAACACGTACCTCACGACGCGGGAAGTCTCCGATGAGGAAGTCGGCGCGCGGCTGCTGGGCGGAGTCATCGGCGAGGGGGAGCGTGCGCAACGATGGCGCGCCTTTGTGCCCGGCGACCTCTTCGCGAGGAAAGCTGAACAGTGAGCGCGGATCGCACGCACGAGTACTCGGTCTCGCTCGACATCGCGAGCGGCTCGGTCACGCTGGCCGAGCTGGGGCGTGTGCTGGCGGTGGAGGGCGGCGCCGGCTCGCACGAGCGTGGAGATCCGCACCCGGTGCGCGGCCCGTTGCCGGGCGCGCTCCTGCGGATCGCCTCCAGCGCCGCGCCTGGCGAGGGGCTGGCGCTGCACCTCCGCTCCATCACGGAAAGCTTCCCGCCGGAGCGCCTGACCGCGCTCGCGCCGTACGGCGGGGAGGTCACCTGGTCGTTCAGCGTGGGCGTGTTCTTTGAGACCGCCACGTGCACCGTGCCGATCGACGCGGGCTCGCTGGAGATCCTCGGCCGCTACGGCGGCGCCGTGGAGATCGTGGCGTACCCTTGCGAATAGAGGGCGCGCATCCCGTGAGCGATTTCGCCGGATACCTGCAGCGCATGGGAGGGCTGCACGACGCGGAGGTGGCCGGGGTGGCGTGGCGCCCGTCCGAAGGGTCGCTGGAGATACGGCTGGACGACGTGTACGCCAACTTCCGCGGGCTCCCGGAGTACCCGGGGCTGGAGTCGGGCTCCATCGTCTTCTCCGGGGTGGGTGCCCTGGAGATGTCGCTGGAGCACGCGGAGCGGCTGCGGATCTACGAGATCACGGCCGGGGACGACGGCGCGGCGTCGGTGGCGTTTTCGCCGGCGGGCCGGGTGAGCCTGCGGTTCGGGGAGGCATCCTACCCGCCCTGCCGCCTCCGCGGCTGAAAAACGGGGCTCACACAGAGACACAGAGGCACAGAGGAGAAGTCCTTCTCTGTGCTTCGTGGCTTGGTTCGTGGAGCGATGCATGGGTTCGTGGCGCTGGTTTGGCGTGAAGACACTCTTTCGTACGGACAGCGGCGCGGGGGTGCCCACGCTGGTGGAGGAGCGTCTGGTCCTTCTCCGCGCACGTACGGCGGACGAGGCGATCCGCGCGGCGGAACGCGAAGCGGCCGGCTACGTCGCGCCGCCGTTCCTCAACAATGCAGGGCAGGAGGTGCGGATGAGGTACCTGGGAGGGTGCACCTCGTACGAGCTGACGGCCCAGGATGCGCGCCGGCTCGGCGGCGCCAGGGGAAAGATCGAGGTGTTCTCCAACACGTACCTCACGGCGGGCGACGTCTCCGATGAGGAAGTCCGCGCGCGGCTGCTTGGCGGAGTCATTGATGAGGCGGAGCGTGCGCAACGATGGCGCGCCTTTGTGCCGGGCGATCTCGCGGCGAGCTTCGATGGCGTCCAGTGACGAGAGCGGGGGGATGGACATCCACCCAGACGACCTGGTGCTCCGGCTTCGGGAAGCCGTCGCGGTGGGGGACGCGGAGCGGCTGGGCGGGTGGGCGTTCGACCTCGGCACACTCGTGATCCTGCGCGGCGAGATCCCGCCCGTCCTCTTCGACGAGATCCTCGCGCGGCTGGAATCGGCGGAACTCCGCGCCATGGAGGGCGCTGCCATGAGCGAGGAGTGGGCGGCACTCGGCGATGCGCAGAAGGACCGTCTGCTCCCCGCCGTCGAGCGCGCGTACCCGCACCTGCGGGAATGGCGCGCCTGCTTCGCCGCTTCCGAGTTGCTGGGCGAGCGGTACGCGGACGCGCGCGCGCTCGGCGCGCTCCTCCGGCTGCGCGTGTCGTCGCCTGAGATGCCGCGCTCGTTCGTGCCCCACGGCCTGGAGCACCTCGCCTCCGGGGGAGCGGACGAGGCGGTGCGCGAGCAGGCACTCGCCGAGCTGCTGCGGATGCGGAGCGACCAGTCCGCAAAGGTAGCGGGGGAGGTGGACGAGTCGCTCGCGCGGCTCATAGTGGCCAGGGTCCCGCTCCCGGCCGAAGCCGAGGCTCGCCTGCGCACCCTCTACACCTTCCCGGAAGGGGTGTGAGCCGCGGCCTCACAAGAAGCACGGGGCACGGAAATGGAGTCCTTGTCTGTGCCTCTGTGGCTCTGTGTCTCTGTGTGAGCCCGCGGTTAGCTTACGCGCCCAGGCCCTTCACCAAGGGGCCGAATTTGTTTATCGTTGTCCGCCGGCACCGACCTCCGGCTCCCCCGTGCAGTTCCTGCCGCGGCGCTCCTCTCGGGGCGCCGGTCGTACTCCAAATCCTCGCAGAACGTCCATGCACATCCACAACCTCCGCGGGCGGCGCGCCCGCACGGCAGGCTTCACCCTCATCGAAGTGCTGGTGGTGGTGGTGATGATCGCCATCCTGGCCACGCTGGTGGCGCCCAACGTGTTCCGCCACGTGGGCGGGGCCAAGCGCTCCACCGCCCGCTCGCAGGTGGAGATGATCGGCGCCGCGCTGGACGCATTTCGTCTGGACGTGGGACGCTACCCCACGGCGGCCGAGGGGCTGGACGCGCTCAACGCGGCCCCGGCGGGGGGCGCGGCGGCCGGGTGGAACGGGCCGTATCTAAAGAAGCGGGTGCCGCTGGACCCGTGGAAGCGCCCGTACGTCTTCCGCAGCCCCGGCGAGGTGGACCCCTCCGGCTACGACCTCCTTTCCCTGGGAGAGGACGGCCGCCCCGGGGGCGAAGGCGACGCCGCGGACGTCGTGAGCTGGGAGTAGCCCGGTGCGGCGGGGCGGGCACGTGCGGGGACGCGCCGGGATGACGCTGGTGGAGCTGATGGTGGGGCTGGCGGTGGCGGGGATGGCGCTGGCCGCCGGGGTCGCGGCGGTGCGCTCGGTGGCGGACTACCGGGTGCGCGCCGCCCAGGTCACCGCCCGGGTGGAGCACGAGGCCGCGGTGCGCCGCCGCCTGGTGGAGTGGCTCGCCGGCGCGCGGCTCTCGCCCGGCGAGGGGGGCCCTGAGTTCCGCGGGATCTCCGGGGTGCGCGCCGGGGGGGGCGACGACGAGCTGACCTTCGTCACCCGCACGGAGGCCGCGCCGGTGCAGGGGTTCGCGCAGGTGCGGCTGTACGTGGACCGCGACCCGGCCACTCCCCAGCGCGGGCTGGTGGCGGCGGTCACCGAGTGGCGGGGCACCGGGCCCGAGCAGCGCCTGGAGCTGGTGCCGGCCGCCACCGGGCTGCGCGCCCGCTATCTCAGCGCCCTTTCCGCGCAGCCGGTGTGGCTCGCCAGCTGGATCTCGTCCAGCATCCTCCCCCGCGCCGTGGAGCTGCGGGTGGAGGCGCCGGCGGCCGACTCGGTGCCCCCCCTCCTCCGCGTCCCCGTGCTGGTGTCGCTGGGGGGCGGGTGAAGGACGAGCGGGGGTTCGCGCTGCTGATGGCGCTCTGGCTGCTGGTGGCGCTCTCGGTGGTGGGGATGGAGCTGGCCGTGCGCGCCCGCGACGGGCGCCAGACCAGCGCCAACGTGCGCGAGTCCGCGCGGGCGCTGGCGGCGGCCGACGCCGGGGTCGCCCACGCCCGCCTGCTCCTGGACCGGCGGCTGCGCGAGGGCGCCGGCACGTCCACCGCCGCCGTGCTGGACCCCTGGGTGCGGCTGGAGTTCGTGCTCCCCGACTCGCAGGTGATGGGCGGCGCGGCCTACGCGGTGCGCATGCGCGACGCGGGGAGTGCCCTGCACCTCAACCGCTGCGGCGAGGACGAGCTGCGCCGCCTGCTGGTGGCCCTCCGCGTGGACGCGGGCGACGCGGACCGCATCGCCCAGGCGGCCATGGACTGGCGCGACGCCGACGACCTTCACCGCGGGCGCGGCGCCGAGCGCGCCGCGTACCTGCGCGAGGGCGCCGCCGTGCTCCCGCGCAACGGGCCCTTTCTGACGGTGGGCGAGCTGCGCCACGTGCGCGGCGTGACGCCCGAGGTCTTCGCCCTGGTGCGCCCGCACCTCACGGTGCTGGGCACGGGGCGCGTGAACCTGGGCACCGCTCCCGCGCCCGTCCTCCTCGCCCTTCCCGGGATGGGGAACGAGGCCGTCTCGCTCGTACTCCGGCGCCAGCGCGCCGGGCTCCCGTTCGGCTCCATCGCCGACATCGGGCCGCAGCTTTCGCCGGGGGCGCGCGACGCGTTCCAGGCGGAGTACGGCCGGCTCTCCGCCCGCACCACCACCACGACGCACGAAGTGGAAATCCGCAGCACTGGCTGGCCGCTCCGCGGCCGCATCCGCCGCGAGGTCGAAGCGCTCCTGGTGCGCGGCGGCACCGCCACCTTCCTGGTGGACCGGAGGGCGCCGTGAGCGTGGGGGTAGCGCTGGGGCCCCGCGGCCTGGTGGCCGCCGCGCCCGGCACGCGCGCCACCGATCCGCTCCTGTGGCACGCGCCCCTCCCCGGCGAGCCGCGCGGCGGGGCATGGCCGGAGCTGGAGGCCGCGC
>CADCTW010000172.1 GCA_902805735.1 uncultured Gemmatimonadota bacterium
GGGAGGGCGCCGGCACCCGCGCCCGCGGGGACGACGGCTTGCCCCCCGCGGGCGACATGCTGGCCTTCGTGCAGCGCGAGATCGGCGGCGTGGCGTCCGAGCTGGACCGCGCGCTGGACGAGCTCGCGGCCGCCCCCCAGTCGCGCGAGCCGCTGCGGGCCGTGCTGCGGCGGATGCGCCCCGTGCGCGGCGTCAGCGGGATGACCGCGCTCGCCCCCCTGCTGGAGGTGCTGGAGGCGCTGGAAGACACCGCCGCGGACGCCTTCTCCCGCACCACGCCGCTGGGGGGCGAGGCGCTGGAGCTGCTCACCGCCGCCCGCGACGTGCTGCGCGCCGCCACCGACCTGCTGGGCGCCGGGGCCGCGCTGGACACGCTGCTGGAGCTGGACCGCTTCCGCGAGCTGCGCGACCGCGCCGACGCGGACGCGGGGGAGGAGGACGAGGCCGGCGTGCTCCCCATCAGCCGCCTCTTCTTCGGCGACGCGGGCCCGCACGTCGTCTCGTCGCCCAGCGCGCCGGCGGGGAGCAGCGAGGGCGGGATCCGTGAAGAGGTGGAGGCGTTCCTCCGCATCGAGGCGACGGGCTTCCTGGACCGGGCGGAGGCGCTGATCGCCGGGGCCCCGCAGGCGCGCCGCCGCTTTGGGCGGGTGGCGCGGCAGCTCGCCGGGCTGGCGTCCAGCGTGGCCGAGCTGGCGGGGACCTACGCCATGAACGCCATCGCGGGCGCGGCGCCCGCGGCGTCGGCCGCGCTGCGTGCCGCCACCTCGGTGGAGGAAGCGCGCGCCGCCCTGCGCAGCCTGCGCGCCGCCCTCCCCGGCGGCACCCCGGCCGAGCCCGACGAGGAGCCGGGCGTGGTGCCGGTCGAGTCCCTCCTGTACTCGCCCGAAGAGGCGCTGCGCGCGGCGCTGGAGCTGCGCGCGCGGCTCGTGGCGCTGGCGGGCCCCGCGGGCACGCCGCTGGGCGACGCCGTCGACGAGCTGTTCGGCCTGCTGGAGCTGGGCAGCCCCGCGTCGTGAACGCCAGGGACGGGAACATGGTGGGGGGGCCTGAGGCCGTCGTACTGGACGCGCCCGCCAAGGTCAACCTGCGCCTCGCCATCCTGGCGCGCGAGGAGAGCGGCTACCACTCGCTGGAGTCGCTCTTCTGCGCCATCTCCCTGGGCGACGAGGTGACGGTGCGCCGCGCGGACTCCGGCCTGGCGCTGGAGGTGGTGGGCGCGGCGGAGACGGGCCCCCCCGAGCGCAACCTGGCGGTGCTCGCTGCGCGGCGATTCTACGCCGAGCTGGGCCAGGAGCCGGCGCTGCACATCCGCCTGGTCAAGCGCGTCCCCGTGGCGGCCGGGCTGGGGGGCGGAAGCTCGGACGCGGCGGCCACCCTGCGCGCGCTCAACCAGGTGCACGGCGAGCCGTTCGGGCGGGCGGGGCTGCTGCAGATGGCGGTGGAGCTGGGGAGCGACGTGCCCTTCTTCCTGTGCGGCTCGCCCCTGGCGCTCGGCTGGGGAAGGGGAGAGCGCCTCCTCGCCCTGCCGCCCCTCCCGGAGCGCGCCGTGCTGGTGGCCCACCCCGGCGTCGCCATGCCCACGCCGGAAGCGTTCGCCGCCATCGCCAAGCGGCGCGGTCCCAATCCCCCGCCGCGCGCCTTCGGTTTCGACGCGGCGGAGCTGTCCTCGTGGGGCGCGGTCGCGCGCCTGGCCCGCAACGACTTCGGCGAGGTGGTGGCCGAGCGCATCCCGGTGCTGCGCGACGCCCTGGCCACGATGCGCGCGGGCGGCGCCGAGGTCGCGCTGCTGGCCGGGAGCGGCGGCTCCGTCTTCGGCGTGTTCGCCTCCGAGGGCGCGCGCGACGCCGCCCGCGAGCGTGTGGAGGCGCTGGGAATGGCGTGCTGGGTCGCCCGCACCCTCGCCGCGCTCCCCGCGCCTCGGGTTGACCCGGCTCCGGACACCGCCTAACTTTGGCGCCAGGATGCCCCCTGGTGTAATGGCAGCACAGCGGTCTTTGGAACCGTTAGTGGAGGTTCGAATCCTCCGGGGGCAACTCGTGGGAACGCAACGGCGGGCCTCACACAGAGGCACAGAGACACGGAGGAAATCGTGTCTTTGTGCCTCTGTGTGGGATGGCAGTACCTTTTCTCATCGGAACCCCTTTTGGAGAGCTCCATGCCCGTCCGTCCCATCCTCGCGGCGTCCCTCCTCGCGCTCGCCACCGCCACCACGGTGTCCGCCCAGGACGCCGCCACGCGCTCCACGACGCGAGGCTTCCACCTGGGGGCGGCCCTTAACGGTTCCTCGATCCAGCTCTCCGACGACGATCTCGAGGACCTTGATGTTGAGCGCGAGTCGGGCTCCGGGCTCAGCCTCTCGGCGGGCTACAACTTCACGCCGCAGTTCGGCCTCGTGTTCAACGTGGGGGGCGCCAACATGTCCTCCGACGACGGCGACTATGCGCTCGGCCAGGCCGATTTCGGCGCGCGCTTCTCGTTCGCGAACCCCGCTCGCGCTCTGGTGCCGTACCTCGAGATCGCCTACACGGGCCTTTCGGCGCAGCAGGACGACACGGAGGTGGGCGACGTGGAGCTCGCCGGCAACGGCGTCACCGGTGCGGTGGGCCTCAACTACTTCTTCAACCCGAAGCTGGCCCTGGACGTGAACTTCCGCTACACCACGGGCGAGTTCAACACGCTGAAGATCGGCGAAGAGTCCGTGACCAACGAAGATGGGGTGGGAGTCAACACCGGCCGCTTCAACGTCGGCGTCTCCTGGTTCCCGCGCGGCGGGCGCTGACGCGGCGTTCCGCCCGGGCGCGAAGACGCGTGGCATCCGGACAGATCGTCCGGCTGCCCGCGGCTGCTAGGGGCTTCGCTCCGAGAAGGTTGCTCGCGAGCGGAATCCTTGCGCAGGTTGTTCGAACCCTGTACCTTTCTAGGAATCGCCGCGGCTTCGTGGTGATTGAACGTGCTGTCGTTGGTCCAGGACCAGGACGCCGGGGGGGTTTCTCCCCGGCTTCGCTCGTGAAGCTCGTCCGCGGTATCTTCCCGACGAATCCTCCGCCCTTCCTGGGCACGCGTCCGCAGTAAGCCTCTCCTCCCGCAGCACGCTCTCCGACGAGAAAGCACCTCCCCCTGACGCCAATCGAGTCTATAATGAACGAGTCCATGTCGTATGTGACTTCGCGTTCCCCGGCGCCGTGGGTCGCGCCCGTGGTGGAAGAGCTGGGCGCGCTCGCGGACCTGACGCTCCAGAACGGCAGCACGGGTCCCATCGAGTGCGATCCGGATTTCCCCGAGACCTGCGGGGTTTGAGGACCGGCGGGAGATCCGCGCCGACCCGCCGGGCGGCGCGGCCCCGCACCAGCTCCGCGCATCGCCCTCCGGCACAGGCTTTCCGGGCGATTGTAAACGCGCGAAAATTCCTCCCGGGCGCGCCGGGGAGGAATTTTTGCGCATACGGCGCTCCTTGCGTCATCCTGAAGGATCCGCCACTTGTCCAGCGCTCGGGGTGACAGAAGGTTTGAGCCCTTCCCCGTGAGAATCGACATGGATCCAGCCACGACGGACCTCTCCAGGGAGGTCCTCTGCACGCGGCTCGACGACGAGATGGTGGTGCTGCACATGGGCCGCCGCAGCTACTTTCGGCTGAACTCCACCGCCACGCGCGTGTGGGAGGGCCTCGCCGCGGGAAAGAGCTCGGCGGAGATCGTGGCGGACCTGTGCGCGACCTACGATGTCGGCGCGGAGGAGGCCGGGCGCTCGCTGGAGGCGCTGCTGGGAGACCTGGAGCGGTGCGGGCTGATCGTGCGCTCCGGCCAGAACGGGTAGCGAGTTGCCCAGCCTCCTGCACGGCGTGGCGGCGGCGCTCCAGGCCCCGCTCTGGCTCCACGGCCGCGGCCTGCGGCACCTCTCCGCGCCGGCCGCGCGCGCCCGCCCCGGCGGCGACCCCGCTCCCGCGCTGAGGGCGGGGCTGCGGGCGCTGCGTCTGCTCGCCCGGCTCCCGGGCTACCGGGACACCTGCCTCTTCCGCAGTGTCGTGCGCATCCTGGTGCTGCGGCGGTACGGTGTGGACGCGCGCCTGCGCATCGGGGTGCGGCGCGACGGGCCCGCCGCCTCCGTGCTGGCCCACGCCTGGGTGTGGTGCCCGGAGGGCGAGGACGCCGTGGAGCCCGATTACCAGCCGCTGCAGCCCCTGTCGTGAGCAACGCGTGGAGCCTGCTCGCGCACGGGGAGCTCCGGCTGCGCGCCGAGCCCGCGCTGGCGCCGCTGATCGAGACGTGGCTCCCCTTCTCCGCGTTCCCCGCGGACGGCGCGGACGACGGCGCGGCCCTCCTGGAGCTCCGCGAGGGGGCGGCCGGCGCGCGCCCCGACGCGGAGCCGACCTTCCGCTTCGGCACCGCGGCCGGCTGGCTGCGGCCGGACGGGGGGGTGCAGATGTACGCGGACGGCGGCACGCTGACGGGGCTGGTGGAGCCCGGCCGCCGCCGTGCCCGCCTGCACGCCGCGGGCGCCAGCGAGAGGGAGCTTCACGACCAGGCCACCATCGCCTCCGCGCTCCTGGTGGACGGGATGGGGCGCGCGCTGCTCCACGCCGCCGCCGCGGTGGGGCCGGGCGGCGCCTGGCTCCTGGTGGGCGATTCGCACTCGGGGAAGTCCACCACCTGCGTGACGCTGGTGGATGGCGGCTGGGGCTACCTGTCCGACGACCAGGTGATCCTCTCCGACGCGGCGGGCGCGGTGGGCGTGGAGGGATGGCCGCGCCGCTTCAACCTGGACGCGCCTCCCCCCGCGGGCCGCAGCCTGTGGCGCCGGGCCCTGGACCCGCGGGAGCACTGGCCGGGGCGCGAGCACCGCAGCGCGCCCCTCGCCGGCCTCCTCTTCCCCCGCGTGGAGGCGCAGTCGCCGACGGAGCTCACCCGCGTGCGCCCCGCCGACGCGCTGGGCCGCCTCATCCGCGCGGCGCCGTGGCTGCTGCTGGGCGCCGCGGGCGCTTCGCGGCTGCTGGCGCTGCTGGGCGCGGCGGCGGCGGCCCCGTCGTTCTCCCTGCGGATGGGGATGGATACGTATCGCAACCCCGAGGCGCTCCTGCGCTGCCTGGAGCCCGCCGCGCGATGACGCGAGGTCCGCGCAAACCGCCTCGGCTCGCCGCGCCCACCGTCTCCGCGCCCCGGCCCGCGGCGCCCGGGGCCGGGCTCCCGGCGACTGATGCCCCCGCACCTCCGGGCTCGGCATGAGCCGCTACGGAGCGCGGCGGCAGGTGGAGATCGTGCGCGAGCTGATGCGGCAGGAGCGCCGCGCCCGCTCGCGGGGATCGCTGCTGGGAAGGTTCGGCGGGCTGCTCCTGCCGTTCCTGCAGACGGCCGTGTTCACCCTGCTCTTCGGCGTGCTGCTGCGGGTGCGCGGCACGCCGGCCGGCTACCTTTCCTTCGCGCTCGTCGGGATCGTGGCGTGGCGGGTCTACGCGCGCGCCCTTTCCGCGGCGGCCGGGTCGCTGCGGCGGAGCACGGTCCTTTTGCACAGCTTCCCTCTCCCCGTGCACGTGGTGGCCGCCGCCGCCGTGGGGGGAGCGTTCGGGGACGCGCTGCTCTCCGCGCCCATCGTGGCCGCGGTGGTGCTGCTGCTGGGCGCGGGGACGATGGAGCCCGCGGCGCTGCTGCTCTGGGGGAGCACCGCGTTGCTCCTGCACGCGATCGTCGCGCTGGGAGCCGGGCTCCTGCTCGCGGTGGCGGGGGCGTTCTTCTCGGATGTGGGGCGCGCGATCTCGCCGCTGCTGGCGGTGCTCCTCTTCGCCAGCCCCGTGGTCTACCCGCTTTCCGTGGTCCCCGCGCGCTGGCAGACGCTCTACCTCGCCAATCCCGTCACCGCGGCCATCGAGAGCTACCGGGCGGCGCTGCTGGGAGCCGCGCCCGCGCCCGCCTCAGGGCTGCTGGCCGCGTTCGCCGTGGCGCTGGCGACGCTGGCGGGCGGCTTCGCGCTCGCGCGCTGGTCCGACCAGCGCGTACGCGACGTGCTCTGATGCCGGCGCACGGCGGGCCCCCGGTCGTCGTCGCCGAGGCGCTGGGGAAGCGGCTCGGGGCCTCCTGGCCCGCGCGGAGGAGAGCGCCGGCGTTCGAGCTGCGGGACGTGTCCTTCGCCGTCTGGCCGGGGGAGAGCGTGGCGCTGCTAGGGCACAACGGGGCGGGGAAGACGACGCTGCTCCGCCTCTTGGCCGGCATCTACCGCCCCAGCCGCGGCCGGGTGGCGATCCGGGGCGTCTGCTCGCCCATCATCGGCTTCACGTCCCCCTTCTCGGCCGCGCTGACTCCGCGCGAGCACCTGCGGGGCGCGTCCGTGCTCGCCGGGCATGCGCTGGACGTGGAGGAGGCGATCCGCATCGCCGGGCTGGCGGAGCGCGCGGACCTGCCGGTGCGCCACCTTTCCACCGGCCAGCGCACGCGGCTGGGGCTGGTCGCGGGGCTGCTGACGCCCGCGGAGCTGTACCTGGTGGACGAGGGGCTGGCGGTGTGCGACGCGCCGTTCCGCACGTGGGCCGCCGGGGAGCTGCGGAGGCGCTGCGCCGCGGGGAGCGCCGTGCTCATCGCGGGCCAGGACCTGCTCTCCGCGCGGTCGCTGTGCGAGCGGGGACTGGTGATGCAGGGCGGCTCCCTGCAGCTGGACGCCGACATCGACTCCGCCATCCAGGCCGTCGGCGAAGGCACGCCCGCCGTGACAGGTGACGCCGCCGCCGTCGAAGTGGCGGGGACCACGGTGGATGCGGACGCGCGGCTGGTCCACGTTCGCTGCCGCGTCCGCGGCGCGCCCGACGCCTACCAGCTCACCCTGGCGGTGCGCGACCCCTCCGGCACCGCCGTCTACGCGAGCCGCACGCGCATCTCCGCGCCGGCGGACCCGGTCCTCCTGATCCCCACATCCTATCTACCCTCGGGCACCTACAGCCTGCTGATCACCCTGGCCGACGCCGCCGGCGTACCGCTCGCCACGCGCACCAGCGCCGCGCTGATCGACCTCTAAAAACTCACACAGAGACACAGAGGCACAGAGAAAAACCAATCTCTGTGCCTCTGTGTCTCTGTGTGAGCCCCGCTTCTACCCCCGCCGCAGCGCCCTCTGCAGGTGCCGCTCGAACTCGCGCTGCTGGCGGCGGCAGCGTGCGTGCGCCAGCACCGAGCCGACGGCCACGACGACGCAGAGCGCCAGGAGGAAGAGCACCATCTGGTCTGGCGGCAGCGCGCCGAGCGCGCGGCCATGCGGGATGAACGGCATCCATCCTCCAGGGCTGTGATTGTGCGGGACTCTCTTACTAATCACCCTGCGCCACCGTTCGCGCAAGGCCTCCATCCGTTTCCACACGCAAATCCGGCTCCAGCGCGACCTCCTGTGAGGCTTCGGTTAGGAACTCGCGGGTCGGACCCGGGTTTCAACGCACCGACTGGCGTGCGGCGCGGCGCGGGCGTATGCTTGGTGCTGCCGCGCAAACCCTTTCGCACATCCACGATCTCCAGCAGAAAGGCAGCTCGATGAAACGCCTCGCGCTCCTGCTGAGCCTTGCCGCGGCCCCCGCCGTGGCGCAGGAAGTCAGCATTCCGCACACCACCTTCACGCTTCCCAACGGGCTGCGGGTGATCGTGGCGGAAGACCACTCCACCCCGGTGGCCGCCGTAAACGTGTGGTACCACGTGGGGTCGGGGTACGAGAAGGCCGGCCGCACCGGCTTCGCCCACCTCTTCGAGCACGTGATGTTCGAGGGGAGCCGCAACGTCAAGGAGGGTGACTTCGACAACCTCCTGGAAGCGGCCGGCGGGCAGAACAACGGGAGCACCAACCGCGACCGCACCAACTACTACGAAGTCGTCCCCTCCAACGCCGTGGAGCTGGCGCTCTGGCTGGAGGCGGACCGCATGGGCGGGCTGCTGGACGCGTTCGACGCCACCAAGCTGAACGGGCAGCGCGAAGTGGTGAAGAACGAGCGCCGCGAGCGCTACGAGAACGCCCCGTACGGCGCCCTCGCGGAGACGGCGTCGGCGGCGCTCTACCCGGCCGGGCACCCGTACTCGTGGACCACCATCGGCTCCATGGCGGACCTGGACTCGGCGTCGGTGGAAGACGTGTCGCAGTTCTTCCGCACCTACTACGCGCCCAACAACGCCACGCTCACCATCGTGGGCGACGTGAACGCCGCGCGCATCCGGCCGGTGGTGGAGCGCTACTTCGGCGGCATCGCCCGCGGCGCCGCCGTGGAGCGCCCGCGCATCCCGGTGCCGCAGATCCAGGCTACGCGCTACATCACCCGCGAGGACCGCGTCACGCTGCCGCAGCTCACCATGTTCTGGCGCGGCGTGCCCCGCGGCCACGTGGACGAGGCGGCGCTGGACGTGGCGGCGTCGCTGCTGACGGACGGCAAGAACGCCCGGCTCTACAAGCGCCTGGTGTACGAGCAGCAGGTGGCGGCGCTCACCAGCGCCGGCAACGGGGCCGACCTCCTCTCGGGCGACTTCTCGGTGACCGTGCGCGGCAAGCAGGGGACGCAGCTCGACTCGATGGAGATGGCCGTGGACGAGGAGATCGCCCGCCTGGCCGCCGCCCCGCCCGCCGCCGCCGAGGTGACGCGCGTGGTGAACCAGATCGTCACCGGCTTCGTGTCGTCGCTGGAGACGGTGGGCGGCAAGGCCGAGCAGCTCAACAGCTACCAGTACTACTTCAACGACCCCGGCTACGCGAGCCGCGACCTGGCCCGCTACCGCGCCGTGACCCCGGCCGACGTGCAGCGGGTGGTCCGCCAGTACCTCACCGGGAAGAACCGGGTCGTGATCAGCTTCGTCCCCACCGGGAAGACGGAGCTCGCCGCCAAGGAGAACGCGCGATGAGACGGACCGCAGCCTTTGTACTGGCGGGCGCGCTCGCCGCCGCCCCCGCCGCCGCGCAGACCACGTTCCCCACCACGCCGCCGCGCCCCGGGCCGGCCGCGCCGGTCGCGCCGCCCACGCCCACCGTGAGGAAGCTGGCCAACGGCCTCACGGTGATGTACGTGCGGCGCACCGAGGTCCCCACCGTGCAGGCCACGCTGGTGGTGCGCGGGGCGGGGAACACCGATGACCCGGCCGACGTGCCCGGGCTGGCCTCCTTCACGGCTTCCATGCTGGACGAGGGCGCGGCCGGCCGCACGTCGCTGCAGCTCGCCGACGCGCTGGAGACGCTGGGCGCCTCCCTCACGGCTACGTCGGGGTGGGACGCCACGCAGGTGGGCCTGTACTCCCTGAGCGGCAACTTCGCGCAGGCGCTGCAGCTGATGGCGGACGTGGTGGCGCGCCCCGACTTCCCGGAGCGCGAGGTCGCCCGCCTGCGCGAGGAGCGGCTGACCGCGCTGGCGCGCAGCCGCGACGAGCCGGGCGCCATCGCCAACAACGCCTTCCCCGCGCTGGTGTACGGGGCGGAGCACCCCTACGGCCGCTTCGCCACCACCCAGGCCACGCGCATGCTGGACCAGGCCCGCGTGCGTGCCTTCCACGCCGCGCGCTACCGCCCGGAGAACTCCACCCTGGTCCTGGTGGGCGACGTGAACCCCACGGCGCTGCACCCCGTCGTCCAGCGCGCGCTGGGCGGCTGGCGCGCGACGGGCGCCGCGCCCGCGCCGACGCCGGCGCTGACGGCGCCCAGCATCGCCCGCTCTGTGGTGTACCTGGTGGACAAGCCGGGCGCCGCGCAGTCGCAGATCCGCATCGGGCACCCCGGCGTGGCGCGCAGCTCGCCGGACTACTACGCCCTCCAGGTGCTCAACACCATCCTGGGCGGCGCCTTCACCAGCCGGCTGAACACCAACCTGCGCGAGGTGCACGGCTGGTCGTACGGCGCGGGCTCCGGCTACTCCATGCGCCAGAGCGCGGGCCCCTTCACCGCGCAGGCGGGCGTGGTCACGGCCAAGACGGACAGCTCGGTGGTGGAGTTCATGCGCGAGCTGAGCCGCATCCGCACGGAGCCGGTGACGGCCGAGGAGCTGGACAAGGCCAAGCGCTACCTGGCGCTGGGTTTCCCGCAGTCGGTGGAGACCAACCCGCAGGTGGCGGGGCAGCTCGCCGGCCTGGTCACCTACGGGATCGCTCCCGATTTCCTGAGCACCTACGTGCAGCGGGTGATGGCCGTGACGGTGGATGACGTGCGCCGCGTGGCCAACCAGTACGTCCGCCCCGGGAACGCGGTGATCGTGGTGGTGGGCGACCGCTCCAAGGTGGAGGCCGGGCTGCGCGCCGCCAACGTGGCGCCGGTGGAGATCCGGGACGTAACCGAGTTCACGAAGTAACAAGGCATCACACAGAGACACAGAGGCACAGAGAAAAGCGGTTCTCTGTGCCTCTGTGTCTCTGTGTGATACAAGGAGAGCCATGAGCACAGAGACACCCTGGCCGCCCCAGAGCAGCGCGGACTTCCCGCGGCTCGCCAGCCTGCCCGCGTACGTCTTCGCGCAGGTGAACGCCGAGAAGATGGTGCGCATCGCCGCCGGCGAAGACATCATCGACCTGGGGATGGGAAACCCCGACATCGGCACGCCCTCGCACATCGTGGACGAGCTGGTGGCGCACGCGGGGGATCACAAGCACCACCGCTACAGCGCCTCGCGCGGCATCTACGGCCTGCGCGACGCCATGAGCGAGCACTACGCCCGCCGCTATGGCGTGGCGATCGATTCGGAGAGCGAGGTGGTGGTCACCATCGGCGCCAAGGAGGGGATCGCCCACCTGATGCTCGCCATCCTGGACTCGGGCGACACGGTGATCGTGCCGTCGCCCGCGTACCCCATCCACAGCTACTCGGTGGTCTTCGCGGGCGGGCGCGTGCACGGCATCCCCCTGGCCGAGGGCGAGCGCGGGATGGTGGACGGCGACGCGCTGCTGGAGGCGGTGGAGCAGGCCTGCGCCTCCACCTGGCCGCGCCCCAAGGCGCTCATCCTTTCCTTCCCCAACAACCCCACCACGCTCTCGGCGGACCCGGGGTTCATGGAGCGGGCGGTGGAGGTGTGCCGGCGCGAGCAGCTCCTGCTGATCCACGACTTCGCCTACGCGGACTTCTCCTTCTCCGACGACGAGCCGCCGAGCCTGATGCAGGTTCCCGGCGCCAAGGAGATCGGCGTGGAGTTCTTTTCGATGTCCAAGTCGTACGGGATGGCGGGGTGGCGCGTGGGCTTCTGCGTGGGGAACCCCGCGATGGTGGGCGCGCTCACCAAGATCAAGAGCTACCTGGACTACGGCATCTTCCAGCCGATCCAGATCGCCGCCGCGCACGCCCTGCGCGCGGAGCAGGAGTGCGTCACCGAGGTGCGCGACACCTACCGCCGCCGCGCCGAAGCGCTGGTGGGCGCGCTGAACCGCTCCGGCTGGCCCGTTCCGCCGCCCCTCGCCACCATGTTCGTGTGGGCCAGGATCCCGGAGCGGTTCGTGGAGATGGGCTCCATCGAGTTCGCGCGCTTCCTGCTGCGCGAGGCGGGCGTGGTCGTTTCCCCCGGCGTGGGCTTCGGCGCGGAAGGCGAGGGACACGTGCGCTTCGCCCTGATCGCCGACGAGGACCGGCTGCGCGGGGCCGGCGAGCGCGTGGGCCGGGCGCTGCGGCAGAACCCGTGAACCGCTCCTCCGTCTCTCTGTGTCTCCGCGTGAGCCCCGCTGTTTGGTTGCTCCTCGCCGCCGCGTGCGCCCCCGCCGTGCCCGTCCCCGCGACGGAGTCCGGCGCGTTCGTGGTGCGCTTCGGGCCGGACACGATCGCGGTGGAGCGGTACACGCGCACCGGCGACCGGCTGCAGGGCGAGCTGGTGGTGCGCGACAACGCCACCGCCACGCGCCGCTACCAGGCGGACCTCAACCGCGACGGCTCGGTGCGCCGCCTGCGCGTGGAGCTGCAGACCCTCGGCACGCCGCAGCCGCTCACCCCGTACACGATCACCGAGGAGATGGGCGGCGGGAACATCGTGGAGGTGGAGGAGCGCGCGGGAAGGACCGAGACCTCGCGCGTCGCCACACCCGGCACGGCGCTCCCGGAGCTTCGCCACTCGCTCGCCTTGCGCGAGCAGGCGATCCGCCACGCGCTCCTCACGGGACGTGGAGGGACGGCCCGCTTCTACCTCTTCCCGATCGCCCAGGACTCCGTGGTGGCGGTGGAGGTGCGGCGCCAGGGCGACACGGTGGTCCTTCGCTCCATCGACGGCGAGATGCGCGCGACGGTGGACCGCGGCGGCCGGATCCTGCGCTGGGACGGCACGCGCAGCACCGCCAAGACCACGGGCGAGCGCGTTGCCTCGGTGGACGTGCCCGCGCGCGCCGCAGAGTTCGCGGCGCGCGACCGCGCCGGGCGGGGGCTCGGCACCCTGTCGCCGCGCGACTCCGTGACGCTGCGCGTGGGCGGGGCCACGGTGTCGGTGGCGTACGGCCGGCCCTCGCTGCGCGGGCGCACGGCGGTGGGCGGGGTGCTGGTGCCGTGGGGCCAGGTGTGGCGGATGGGCGCCAACACCCCCACCCACCTGCGCACGGACCGCGAGCTGGAGATGGGCGGCGTTCGCGTGCCGCCGGGCGCCTACTCCCTCTTCACCCTCCCCACCCCGGCGGGCTGGACGCTGATCCTCAACCGCCGCACCGGCGGCTCCGGCCGCGACTACGACGCGGCGCAGGATTTCGCGCGCATCCCCATATCTACCTCCCCCCTCTCCGCCACCGTGGAGCAGCTCGCCGTGCGCTTGGAGCCAGGCGGGGAAGCCGCCGGCGTGATGCGGGTCTCATGGGAGCGGACGGAACTGGCCATCCCGTTCCGGGTGCGCTGACCGGCGAAGCCGCGCAGAGGCAACTTTCGCGCGGATTGCTCGGGGCACGTAGCGCGAAGAGGAACAGCAATCTCACACGGAGGCACGGAGACACAGAGAGAAAGGCTACACCGGAAAACGCCGTTTCTTGCGTTGCATCCGCCGTGATGGTTTGAAATTGCTGCTACTTCTCGTGTTGCAGAAAAGCGTGCCGTAGCAGTTGCGCGAATGGCTCGCGGGCACTACACTAGTGCTCCTACGTCCGCCGGGCGCTTGCTGTTGCGCTCGAAAGCAGTCCCCGATCCGATTCGATTCGCAGGATTCCCCCGAGCTACACGCCCCGGAGCGCGCCGCGCGATCCATACCGCGGTTCCGCCGGAGCAACCTGTTTCCGCCGCGATGCTCGCCGGTGAACCCGTTTGTTTCCGGGTCCGGGGGCACGCGGGATCGTTGCAGCATCTCAGGGCCCGCGGTCACTGCCCCGCAGCTTTCCCACCCCTCGCGGTAGCGGGGGACCACCCTCGCCTCCCCAGTCACAGGGTACCCGATGTCCATCACTTCCTTCTGGCACAAGACTCCGCGCCTGCGCGCCGCCCGCCTGCTGCTGGCGGCTTCCGTGCTTGCGCTCGGCGCCTGCACCGACAAGGGCGATTCCGTCGCCGGCATCCCGCGCGGCGCCGCCGACGGCCTCTACCCCCAGATCGTGGTGAGCGGCGCGGCCTCCACGGCCGACCTGAAGCTTTCGCTGCTGCGCAAGCCGGCGGGCGTGATGCTGGGGAGCTACCAGGGGGAGCTGAGCTACGACCCGGCGGTGCTCACCCTGGAGCAGTCGTCGCTCCCGGCCGGCGTCGAGGGCGTGGTCAACGACGAGGTCGCCGGCAAGGTGCGCTTCGTGGCCAGCGCCGTGGAAGGCGTGGGCGAGGTGCCGCTGCTGTCCATCCGCTTCGCGCGGCGCGGCGCGGTGGACAGCAAGAGCTTCGCGGTCTCCTTCGAGGAAGTGTCCGCGGCCGAAGACTTCACCGACCTGACCCCGCTGGTCTACGGCGGCGCCCCCGCGGTGAGCGTGACCTCACGCTGAACGGCTCGCGGCCCGGCGCCCCCACGGGGGTGGCCGGGCCGCTCCTTCGTTCCTCCCGCCTCCTATCGCTTCCCCGTTCCTGCCTGGTATAAACATGCGTAACCTCGCGCTCCACCGGCTCCTGGGCCTTGCCCTACTCACCCTCGTCCCCGTTTCGGCGCACGCGCAGCAGGCGGCCCAGGCCGCCCCGCTCCGTGGCGACGTGAACGGGGACGGTCGCGTTTCCGCGGCCGACGCGCAGGCGGTGCGCGACCACGTGGCGGGCCGTCCGGCCGCGCCGGGCATCGTGCTGCTTCCCAACGGCGACGCCAACGGCGACGGGCGGATCACGGGCGTGGACGCGGCCATGATCCAGGCATTCGCGGCGGGCCGCGACGTCAGCCGCTTCGGCGTGGGCCAGCCCATCCGGGGCGGCGGCGGCGGGGAGCAGAAGAAGAACGACAACCTGCTGGGGCTGCACGTCTGCACCATGGACGTGGAGACGAACACGCACAGCTGCGAAACGCCGCGTCCGCAGATGGGCGCCTCGGCGGACTACCTGCTGGGCAAGCCGAACGTGGCCTACGTGACCACCGGCGCCGCGAGCTCGCGCGGCAACGCGGCCGACGAGGACACCACCAGCATGAACGTGGCGGTGACCAACAACATCGGGCAGCCCATCGGCACCGTGGACGGCACCACCGCGGCGGCCAGCGGCGTGCGCGTCTTCTTCCACGACGGCCCGCGCGTGACCTCGGTGAAGAGCGGCACGCTGGCCAGCGCCACCATCCGCCTGGAAGGCACCGACGGCACGGCCGACTTCGCCGGGCCGGAGGGCGAGTTCGCCAAGACCAACAAGCCGTACTACCAGTACAACGGAGTGCTGGCGACGGGCGCCACCTCCGCGCCCAAGGGGTGGAAGTTCGTCTACTCCGCCAACACCAAGACCTTCACCTACTCGGTGCAGGTGTCGGCCCCGGTGCAGTACGAGTTCGGCCTGATCACCGTCGCGCCGGCGTCGCTGGTGCTGGGCGAGGCCGAGGCGAGCTCCGCGCTCACGCCCACCGTGCGCAACCCGCTCTTCGCGGTGGTGGACGAGGCCGTCACCTGGAGCAGCTCCAACACCGCGGTGGCCACGGTGGACGCGTCGGGCGTGGTCACGGGCGTGGCGCAGGGCACGGCCACCATCACGGCCACCTCGCAGGTCAAGGCCCAGCGCAAGGGCTCCATCCCGGTGACGGTGGACAAGGCGCCGACCGTCGTCTCCACCGTTCCGGCCGACGAAGCGAAGCAGGTGGCGGGCACCAGCAACATCGAGATCACCTTCAGCGAGGCGGTGGACGTCACCACCTCCAGCTTCACGCTGGAGTGCCCGACCGGCACGGCGAAGACCTTCACCGTGAGCGGCTCGGGCACGGCGACCGTCACGCTGGACCCGGACGCGGACCTGCCGGCGGGGACCATCTGCACGGTCAAGGTGATCGGAGCGCAGGTGAGCGACTCGGACACCAACGACGGGCCCAACCACCTGGCCGGCGACCGCACGTTCAGCTTCGAGGTAAACATCCAGGCGGTGGCCGACGCCTTCGGCACCACCACCACCGGCAACGTGCGGATCAACTCCGCCAGCACGTCGCCCGCGTTCAGCGTCACGGCGAACGACCAGCTCAACCCGGCCAACACCACCATCACCTTCGCCGGCTGGAACGCGGTGGCGGGGAAGACGCAGCAGGGCGGCGACGTGGTGATGACCACCACGGGCGAGGGGATGGGGCAGTTCACCTACAACCCGCCGGCCGGCTTCGAGGGCACGGACAGCCTGGAGTACACCATCACGAGCGGCTCGGCCAGCGCCTCGGCGAAGGTGGCGCTCCCGGTGGGCGGGATGATCTGGTTCGTGAACAACGGCGGCGCCGCCTGCACCACCCGGGCCGACGGCTGCGGCCGCCTCACCAACCCGTACAGCACGCTGGCCGCCTTCCAGGCCGAGAACAACGGCACCGGGAACAACCCGGCGGCCAACGAGGCCGTCTTCATCTACCAGAGCACCACCTCCTACGCCGGGCCGGTCACGCTGCTCGCCGGGCAGAAGCTGATCGGGCAGGACGCCACCGCCACCCTCCAGGCGCTGTCGGGGATCACGCCGGCCACGGGTAGCGACGCGCTCCCGGCCATGGACGCGGCGGGCGCCGCGGTCACCCTCGCGGGCGCGGACGGGGTGAACCTGGGCACGGGCAACATGCTGCGCGGGCTCACGCTGGCCCCCACGGCGGGTGAGGCGATCGGCGGCACCGGCTTCGGCACGCTGACGCTCTCCACCGGCACTCCGGACCTGGTCGTCAACGCGGGCGGCCAGGCGCTGTCGCTCACCACGGGCGCCATCACCGGCACCTTCACCTCCGTGGCCTCCTCGGGCGGCACCTACAACGTGCTGCTGAGCGGCGTCACCGGCGACATCGACTTCGGCGCGGGTGCGCTCAGCGGCTCCACGGCCGGCGCCATCAAGATCGTGGGCGGCCCGCTGACGCTGGACGCGTCGGGCAACATCACGCAGGCCATCGCCGCGCCGCTGCTGGACGTGAGCGGCACGCACACGGGGACGCTCACCTTCACGGGCACGCTGAACGCCACCACGGGCACCGGCCTGCAGTTCAGCGACGCGGACGGCGTCTACAGCTTCGCCGGCACCACCACGCTGAACGGCGGCGACGCGGGCATCGACATCATCGGCGGGTCGGGCGGCACCTTCACCTTCGCCAGCGGCACGGGGGTGACCAACCCGTCGGGCGCGGCGTTCCGCGTGGCCTCCAGCACGCCGGCGGTTACCTTCAACGGCAATCTCACTAAGAGCGGCACGAGCACCGGGCTCCTGGTAGACATCAGCGACCAGTCCTCGGGGACGATCACCTTCGCCAACGGCACGCTGCAGGGCACGAGCACGAGCACTTTGAGCACGGGCATCCAGCTCTCCAACGTGGACGGCACCGTCGCCTTCAACGGCACCACCACGCTCTCCGGCGGCGACAACGGGATCGACGTCATCGGCGGGTCGAGCGGTACGGTCACCTTCAGCGCGAACACGAGCATCACCAACCCGTCCGGCAACGTGGTGCAGATCGCGAACAGCGCGCCCACGTTCACCTACTCCGGCTCGTTCACCAAGACGGGCGTCAACGCCGGCATCCTGGTGAACGCCAACACGGGCGGCACGGTGACGTTCGAGGGCGCGGGCAAGACGCGGACGCTGAACACCAACACCGGGCACGGCGTGAGCCTGACCGGCAACTCGAACACCACCGTCGACTTCAAGGACGGCGGCCTGGTGATCACCAGCACGAGCGGGAACGGCTTCAACGCCACCAGCAACAGCGGTAGCGGCACGGTGAGCGTGCGTGGTACGGGGAACACCATCACCTCGACTACCAGCGGGACGGCGCTGAACTTCCAGAACACCACGATCGGCGCGAGCGGGCTCACCTTCCAGGCGATCTCCGCCGGGAACAGCAACGGGGACCCGGACCCGGCCAACGGCATCGTGCTCAACAACACCGGGACCACGGCCGGGCTGACGGTGACGGGTACCGGTACGACCGCGGGTTCGGGTGGGACGATCCAGAACACGTCGGGTGACGGCATCCGGCTTCATTCGACGCAGAACACGTCGCTCAGCTACATGAACGTCAACAACGCGGCGAGCACCGCCGGCGCGACGTGCACCATTCAGAGCGCATCGGACTGCAGCGCCAGTCTGGACATGGTGAGCGCCACCGGCGTCACGCTCACGGGCCTGGTGCTCAACGGCAGCGGCCAGCAGGGGATCAGCGGCCACAACGTGACCGGACTGACGATCAAGAGCAGCCAGGTGCTCAACGCCGGCAACGGCAACGACGAGTTCGGGATGCTCTTCTCCAACCTCGCCGGCACCGTGCTCCTGCAGGACGTGACCATCGACGAGACGGAGGAGGGCGGGATCCGGCTGTACAACAACACCGGCTCGCTCAACATGACGGTGCTCCGCGGCATCATCTCGGACAACGACCCGCTCAGCGGCAACGGCGAGGACGGGTTCCAGATGGAGATCGAGGGGTCAGCGACCGCCCGCATCCTGGTGGACGACGTGGACTTCCTCCGCACCCACCGCGATGGGATCGACGCCATCGTGGAGGGGACCAGCGGGGCGCAGCTCAACCTGACGGCGCAGAACAACTCGTTCCTGGTGAGCAACGGGTCCGGGGGCGTCACGGTGGCGGTCAACAACACGGCCAACGCCAACGTGACCGTCCACAACAACCTGATCGAGAACACGGTCAGCAATGCGATCAACGTGGTGACGGGTGTGGAGGCAACCGCCAACCTGCGGATCACCAACAACACCATCCGACACCCGGCGCCCCCGGCGGCGCAGATCGGCTTTGGCATCCGGCTGTCGCAGGAGGAGGAGAGCGACATGACCGCGCTGGTGTCGGGGAACAACATCAGCGGCACCGGCTACGACCCCATCCGCGCCTTCTCGCGCTACGGCGACCTGGACACCAGCCCGGGAACGGGAGCGGGAGACTACGGCACCCTGCACCTGAGCCTGCGCGGCAACACCGCCGGCGCTCCCCTCAACCCCGCGTACGGGATCGACATCCAGGCGCAGAACGAGGAGAACCTGGTGTGCCTGGACATCGGCTTCGCCGGGTCTGCCGCCAACAACTCGAGTTTGGGCACGGGCGGCGCGCTGGGCCTGCGGGTGCGGAAGCAGAACACCAGCTCCGGCACAGGCACCGGGGTGGTTGGCTTCCAGATCGAGGGGATGCCGACCGGTGCGCAGAGCATCGCCACCACGCAGAACCACATCTACACGTACAACCCGGCGTACAGCAGCGCGACGCCCGCGACACAGGTTCTCGCCTCCACCAGCCCGAGCGGCGGCACCTTCGACGGTGTGGGCGCCGGCACCTGCCGCGACGCCGCCACCACCCTGCTTCCCTGAGCAGGCTGTAGGACGGCCCCGCCGCCCTCCGCGGGCGGCGGGGCCGGGCTGTACCCGCAGGACGCTGGTCCCCCCGCAGGTCCGTCCCATACCCCGTGTCAGGAGAAGAACCCGATGGCCGAACCATTCCTGAGTGAGATCAGGATCTTCTCGTTCGATTTCCCCCCCAAAGGCTGGGCTTTCTGTAATGGGCAGCTCCTGCCCATCAACCAGAACCAGGCCCTGTTCGCCCTTCTCGGGACGACCTACGGCGGGAACGGACAGACCACGTTCGCCCTCCCCAACCTGCGGGGACAGGTCCCCATCCACACCGGCGACGGGCACACGCTCGGAGAGAAGGCCGGGAGCTCGTCGGCCACTGTGACCCTGCAGCAGATGCCGCAACACCTGCACTTCCTGAACGCGACCAGCGGGAACGGCACGACCACGACGCCGACGGGAAACTTCTTCGCGAAGGCGCTGAACAACTCGTACGGCGCGGCACAGGCGCTCACGCCGTTCGATCCGGCCTCGGTGTCGAGCGTGGGCGGAAGCCAGCCGCACAACAACATGATGCCCTACCTGGTGCTCAACTTCTGCATCGCGCTGCAGGGCCTCTTCCCCTCCCAGAACTGACGGAGCCTGACCCATGGCACAACCATACGTGGGCGAGATCCGGATGTTCGCCGGGAATTTCGCTCCTTACACCTGGGCGTTCTGCGACGGGCAGCAGCTCCCGATCGCCGAGAACGAGACGCTGTTCCAGCTCATCGGCACCACCTACGGCGGTGATGGCGAGTCGACCTTCAACCTGCCCAACCTGCAGAGCCGCATCCCGCTCCACATGGGCAGCGGCCCAGACGGGGTGACCTACGCGCTGGGGCAGATGGGGGGAACCGAGCATGAGACGCTCACCACGCAGCAGATCCCCGTCCACACGCACACGATGCTGGGCTCCACGGATTTCGCGCAGCAGACCTCACCAGGCGACCTGGTGCTGGCCCGCTCCACGTCGGCCGACATCTATGGTCCGTCGGACCCGCCGATCGCCCAGATGAACGCCGGGGCGGTGACTCCTGTGGGCGGAAGCCAGCCGCACGAGAACGCCCAGCCGTTCCTCTGCATCAACTACATCATCTCCCTGCACGGGATTTTCCCCAGCCCCACCTGAGGAGCGCGCACATGGCCGATCCATTCGTTGCGGAGATCCGCATCTTTCCCTTCAACTTCCCCCCCAAGGGGTGGGCCTTCTGCAACGGCCAGATCATGCCGCTCTCGCAGAACACCGCCCTGTTCGCCCTCCTGGGCACCGTCTACGGTGGAGACGGGAAGAGCACCTTCGCGCTCCCTAATCTACAGGGGAGCGCCGCTATGCACCCGGGACAGGGCCAGGGGCTGAGCCTGCGCGACCTGGGTGAGATCGGAGGCGCCGAGTCCGTCACGCTGCTCATCTCGGAGATTCCCGTCCATACCCACAGTATGTCCGCGCAGACGCTGGCCGGTGACCAGACGATCCCCACCGGGACGCTGCCCGCGACATCTCCCGGCGACAACCTGTACGCGCCGTCGGGTGCCATGGTGACGATGGCGCCGCAGGCGCTGCCGCCGGCCGGGGGGAGCCTGCCGCACAACAACATGCAGCCGTACCTGACGCTGAACTTCAACATCGCCTTGCAGGGCATCTTCCCGCCCCGGGGGTGAGCGAGTCGTCGGCATGAAGAGCGAGGCGGCCCATGTGGCCGCCTCGCTTGCGTCACCGTGCGAACGCATAGGGATGCGCGGTGGCTATCCATTCCCGATCTGCCTTCCCAAGATGACGCTTGACACGATTTCCGCGCCGTCGCTGCGCGCGATCACCGGCGACGACCTCCCGTTCCTGTTCCGGGTGTACGCCAGCACGAGGCAGGAGGAGCTCGCGCCGGTGCCCTGGACGGACGAACAGAAGGAAGCGTTCCTGCGCCAGCAGTTCGAGGCGCAGCACGCGTGGTGGCAGGAGCACTACACCGGGGCCAGCTTCGACGTGGTGCTGGTGGCGGGTAAGCCCGCTGGCCGGCTGTACGTGGACGAATGGCGGGACGAAATCCGCATCGTGGACATCGCCCTGCTCCCCGAGTACCGCGGCGCGGGGCTGGGAGCGCGCCTCGTACGCGACGTGCTCGCGCGCGGGGACGCCGCCGGGAAGCCGGTGAGCATCCACGTGGAGCGAGCAAATCCGGCGCTGCGGCTGTACGAGCGGCTGGGGTTCCGGCTGGTGGAGGACAAGGGCGTGTACCTGCTGATGTCGCGCCCGGCGCGAGGCTGAGGACAACAGGGGTCACACAGAGACACAGAGGCACAGAGAAGAAGTGACCTCTGTGCCTCCGTGTCTCCGTGTGACCCCTGATTGTTAAGAATGTGTAAATAGGATTGACTGCGCTATACAATCGTGTAGATTGTTGTCAGGAAAAGTTGAAGAGGCCCCGCCCGGCACAGCGCCCGGGCCGGGGCCTTTTTTTGTGCCGGCCGCGGCGGACGCCGTGCCCGGAGACCTTTACCCGGCGGGAGAAAACATGGCACAGCTACCCAGGCGCGAAGAGGAGCGGCGGCTCGCCGCACTCGGCATCCGGCAGCAGGCGGCGGAGATCGCGGCCGAGCGTCCGCATCCGGTGGACGACAACAACAGCGACGAGATCAACTACAACCAGACGGACGTCATCACGGGCGACCGGCCGTTCATCGGCAACTACTCCAAGGGCCTGCGCCACGACGACGTGGGCGACCCCGACCCGGTGTCGTACGGCTCGCTGCTGCGCGCGCTGCAGAGCCGCGACCCGGCCGACTTCCGCGAGATCCTGCTGGGCACCATCGACCCGGCCGCGCGGCGGCTGAAGCTGACCAACCCGCAGGCGGGGCTCGCCTTCGACCTGGAGGGCCCCGACGCGCAGGAGAACACCATGCCGCCCGCGCCGCGCTTCGACAGCGTGGTGGAGGCGCACGAGCAGGGCGAGCTGTACTGGATGGCCGTGGCGCGCGACGTGTACTTCGGTGACTACGGCACCGATCCCATCATCCAGGCGGCCATCCAGTCGCTCAACAACGAGTTCCCGCAGTTCGGCGGGACGCTGCCCGTGACCGCGCAGAACGTCTTCCGCGGCATCTACCCGGGCGAGCAGGTGGGGCCGTACGTCAGCCAGTTCATGTGGAAGGGGAACAGCGACCCCCGCAAGGCGCCGGGGCAGGGGCGCAACGCCAGCGACGGGTACATCGCCTACGGCTCGCAGGTGATCGACCAGCGGCAGCAGACGGTGCAGGGCTTCCCCATGGCGGGGCTGGGGGCCGACTACCTGTTCGACTTCCCCTGGTGGCTGCGCGCGCAGAACGGCGAGGACTTCCGCGGCAACGACAAGTTCGACTTCACGGCCCGCCGCTTCATCCGCAACCTGCGCGACGGGGCCAACTACGTGCACTTCGACCTGGTGATCAACCCGTGGTACAACGCGGCGTGGATCCTCCTGTCGGAGCCCATGGGCGACCAGCAGACGCCGGCCGCGGGCGCCGTGCCCATGCGCGACCGCGAGTTCCCCAAGGACGCGGGGAACCCGTACGAGATGCCGGCCCCCAGCTCGCCCACCGAGGGCGGCTTCGCCACCTTCGGCGACCCGCACGTCATCGAGGTGCTCACCGAGGTGACGGGCCTGGCCTTCCGGGCGGTGTGGTGGCAGAAGTGGGGAGTGCACCGCCGCCTGCGCCCCGAGGAGTTCGGCGGGCGCATCGACAACTGGCTGACGGGGCGCCGCGACTACCCCATCGACCCCAGCATCAAGAACTCGCTGCTGACCGGCGGCCTGTCGCCGTACTACGGGCAGGCCACGGACCGCTTCCCCAGCTACCTGCTGCCGCAGGCGTTCCCGGAAGGCGCGCCCACGCACCCGGCGTACGGGGCCGGCCACGCCACCGTGTCCGCGGCGTGCGCCACGATCCTGAAGGCGTTCTTCGACGAGAGCAAGTCGATCGAGAGCCCGGTGATCCCCAGCGCGGACGGCCTCACCCTCCTGCCGTACACGGGCCCCGACGCGGGCGCCATGACGGTGGGGAGCGAGATCAACAAGCTGGCGGGGAACATCGCCCTCTTCCGCAACGCGGCGGGCGTGCACTGGCGCACCGACTACACCCAGTCGCTGCTGCTGGGCGAGCGGGTGGCGATCGGGCTCCTGCAGGAGATTTCCATCACCTTCAACGAGGACGACGCGTTCTTCCAGCTCACGCGCTTCGACGGCACCACCATCCGCATCCGCGACGGCTTCGTGGACGTCGTGCCGACGCAGGTCGGGTCGTAAGCCGCTTTGCCGAAGCGGAACATGCAACGGATGCACGTCCGCGGCCCGCCACTCCGGCGGGCCGCGGCGGCCCGGTCTACCGACAGGACATCATGAAGGCACCTCTTCGCAACTTCATCATCCGCGGCCCCACGGGGATCCGCGAGGCGGAAACGCTGGTGCTCGGCCCGGGCGCCAACTTCCGCGACACCGCCGGCGGGCTCCCCGAGCTGCTCGGCACCCGCGCGGGGGAGGTGCAGCTCCTCCCCTCCGGCGGCGACGACACGGCGGCGATCGCGGCGGCGCTCCTGAGCGGCAGCCAGGTGCGCCTGGGGCCCGGCACCTTCCTGGTGAGCGCCACCCTCAACGTGGCGACCGCCATCCTGTCCGGCTGCGGCCCCGGGGTGACGATGATCCAGGCGAGCCACGCCGGAACGGTGCTCAACGTGGGGAGTGGCGGGCCACAGACCCCCGGGGTGGAACTGCTCTCGGTCCGCGGGCCGGGCGAGTCCGTCGTCGGCTCACGTGCCATCCTGGCGGGTGGATCGACCTCGTTCCGCGACTTGCGCCTGGAGGCCGTGAGGACGGGGATGACGCTCACGGGCGGCTACTCGTCGGTGGAGGACGTCTTCCTCGGCGGTGTGGGCTCCGGGCTCCAGCTCCAGGGGAGCGGCAACGTGGTCCGCGAGATCTCGGTGCAGGGCGCCGCCAACACGGCCATCTCGGTGACGGGGGAGGCCAACTCGCTGAACGGCATCCGCGTCGAGAGCTGCCTGGCGGCGGGGATCAGCATCGCGGGCAAGTCCAACTCGCTGGCGGGCGCCCGCGTGATCTCGTGCGGCAACTCCATCACCATCACGGGGCAGGGGGTGGCGGTGGATGCTACCACGGTGCAGGGATGCACGCGCGGCATCCTGGTGAGCGCCGGGCAGCGGGTGGTGCTGGACGGCGTCAGCGTGCTCAACACACCCAACCCGCTCGCCATCACCAACGCGCAGGCCGTCACGGCCACTTCCTTCTACTCGGACCTGCGCCAGACCAGCGTGGACGCGCCGCACGTGGTGGTGACCGCGTCGCCGCTGGTGACGCTGATCTCCTTCCTCCGCACCAACCCCACGGCGGTCGTGCTCACGTACGAGGCGGACGTGTCGGCGGCGGGCGGCCGCGTGGTGTTCATCCAGCACAACCTGGACACCACCAAGGTCAACTCCGGCGGCAACTTCACGGCGCTGTAACGGCGGGGGGTCACACAGAGACACAGAGGCACAGAGACGACTTCATCTCTGTGCCTCTGTGTCTCTGTGTGAGACCCCTTTTGGGTCAGGCGAAGACGGCCTCGTAGCGCGTGCCGTCGCTCTCGGGCTTGAGGGGGACCAGGAAAAGCTCGAACGGCTCCATCCCCTCGGTGTCCAGGACGTACATGCGCTGCGGGATGGAGTGGCCCGGGTCGGCGCGGAAGAGCAGGGTGAACGGGTGGCGCTTGCCGTCGCTGGCGTCACCCCACAACGTGACGGAAAGGAGCTCCGCGGGCATGTACTGCCGGTCGTCCACGATCACGCGGAAGGTCTTGCCGACGTGGGGCTGGAAGGTCTCTGCCGTGAAGTCCGCGAGCATTGGTGACGCTATTCTCCGGGAAGGATCAGCCCGCCCAGGCTGATGCGTGAGAAGCCGCCGTTGCCGGTGAGCTCCGCCTGGCCCAGGTCGTTGAAGCTCACGGTGAGCTGGCCGCCGCCCTCGTAGCGGAAGACGACTTCCTCGCCCTGGTACGCGACGAGCACGCCCCACGTGGCCTTGCTGTACCCGCCGATCTGCCGGTCCGCGATGTCGTGCACCATCATCTCCCCGAGCCCGGGCACGGTGATCGTCGCGTCGCCGAGTGGTCCCGTCGGGTGCCCGGTCCCCTCATGCTGCACGGTGAAGCTGGCGCCGGCGCTGTTGTAGACGACGACCGGGCGCCAGTAGTGGTTGGTGACGGTGAGCGTGTACATGGGTGCTTCTCCTGGGGTGGGAAACGGAGGGTACGGCGGCGGGGGTGGTACGGTGGGGCGGGCTGCGCGGGGAAGATGGGGCGCGCACGCGGGGTGCGCCAGCACGCGAACGGAAGGGGCCGCGCCGTGGCACGTGCGGTACGGGTGAGGGGCGCTCGGGCGCCCCTCACCGCCCCGTGAAGCTCGCCGGGCGCTTCTCCAGGAACGCCGCCACGCCCTCGCGCTTGTCGTCGCTGGCGAAGCAGGTGGCGAACAGCTCGGTTTCGTAGGCGAGGCCGGCGGCCAGGGGCATTTCGGCGGCGGCGCGGATGGCGGACTTGGCCATCTGCAGCGCGACGGGCGATCTGGTGGCCATGGAACGCGCGACTTCGAGTGTCCGCTCGCGTAATTCGGCGGCCGGGTGCACCACGTCCACCAGGCCGATGCGCAGCGCCTCGGCGGCGGAGACGATCTCGCCGGTGAGGACCAGGCGCATGGCCTGGCCCGTGCCCACCACCCGCGGCAGGCGCTGCGTGCCGCCGCCGCCAGGGATGATCCCCAGGTTGATCTCCGGCTGCCCCAGCTTGGCCGTGTCCGCGGCGATGCGGAGGTCGCAGGCCAGCGCCAGCTCGCACCCGCCGCCCAGGGCGAAGCCGTTGATCATGGCGATCACGGGCTTGGGATACGCGGCGATCTCGTCGAATACGCGGCGCCCCGTCATTGCGGCGCGCTGCTCCAGCGGCGTGCGCTCCGCGAACTCGCCGATGTCGGCGCCCGCCACGAACGCCTTCTCCCCCTCGCCCGTCACCACCAGCACGCGCACCTTCGTGTCGCCGCGGAGCGCGTCCAGCGCCGCGATCAGCTCCGCGCGGACGGCGGCGTTGAGGGCGTTGCGCTTCTCGGGGCGGTCCACGGTGAGGATGGCGACGGCGCCGTCGCGCTCCAGCCGCACCACGGGGGTCACTTGCCCTCCCAGTCGTAGAAGCCGCGCCCGCTCTTCTTCCCCAGCCGCCCCTCGGCCACCATGCGGCGCAGGATCTCGGGGGCGCGGTACTGCTCTCCGCCCAGCTCGCCGTGCAGGTACTCGGCGATCCCGAGCCGTACGTCGAGGCCGACCACGTCCGTGAGCTTCAGCGGGCCCATGGGATGGTTGTAGCCCAGCTCCATCGCCCGGTCGATGTCCTGCGGCGACGCGACGCCCTCCTCCACCATCCGCATCGCCTCCAGCCCCAGCACCACGCCCAGGCGCGACGAGGCGAACCCCGGCGTGTCCGTGACCACGATGGGCTCCTTGCCGATGCGCGCGGCGAAGGCGAGCGCGGCGTCCACCGTCTCCCGTGACGTGTCGCGGCCGCGCACCACCTCCAGCAGCTTCATGATGTGCACGGGATTGAAGAAGTGCAGCCCCACCACGCGCTCCGCACGTCCCGTGGCCGCGGCGATGCGCGACACGCTGAGTGACGACGTGTTGCTGGCCAGGATCGCCTCCGCCGGCGCCGACTGGTGCGCTTCGCGGAAGATGCTCTCCTTGAGCTCCATCGTCTCGGGTACGGCCTCGATCATCAGCCCGGCGTCCGCCACCGCGTCGCGCAGGTCGGCGGCGGCGCGCAGGCGCTCGCGCGTGGCGGCGGCGTCTTCCGCGGCCACTTTGCCGCGCTCCACGCCCTTTTGCAGGTTCTCGGCGATCTTGCCCAGCGCGCGCTCGGTGGCGCCGGGCATGGGATCGAAGAGCGCGACCTGGTAGCCGGCCATCGCGCACACCTGCGCGATGCCGTGGCCCATGGTGCCGGCGCCGATCACGGCGACGCGGGAGTTGGTGGTCATGTCAGCGTTTCGTGGCGAGGTTGCCGAGGGCGTTGCACACGGTCGCGAAGACGCGCGGCCCGTACGGGTGCTCCTTGAAGGGCCGCGTGGGCCCGGCGTCCAGGTCCGTGACGGTGCGCGCGCCGCAGTCCACGCGGTGGCGCGACTCCTTTTGCGAGGTCGACTTCGCGGGCGCACCCGCCGAGTCGCGGACCGCGTGCGTCTGGCGAACCCAGACCACGCGCGTGGTCCGTTCGGCCACGATGCGGGAGGTGTCGAGAGAAGTGACGATGTCTTTGCTCGCCCCCAGCGTGATCCAGGGGGCGGGGGAGCGGGGGATGTCGGACGCCTTGCAGCCCCCCAGCACAAGAACGAGCAACGGCAAACTCACACGGAGGCACAGAGACACGGAGAGAACGGCTCCTGCTACTCGCCGCGGAAGGCGGGAGTGCGTTTCTGGTTGAAGGCGGCGATCCCCTCGCGCGCGTCGGCGGAGCGGAAGCAGGCCATCTGCTCCGCGCGCTCGGCTTCCAGGATGTCGTCCAGGGTCGAGTCCAGGGCGCGGGCCAGGGTGCGCTTGGCGGCGGCGAGGGCCAGGGGCGGCTTGGCGGCGAGCTCGGCCGCGAAGGCGCGCACCTCGTCGTCGAAACGGTCCGCGGGGACGACGCGCTCGAAGAGGCCGATGGACCGCGCCTCGTCGGCGGGGACCATGCGGGCGGAGAGGATCAGCTCGGCGGCGCGGCCGGCGCCCACCAGGCGGGGGAGAAAGTAGCTGCCGCCCCAGTCCGGGTGCAGGCCGATGCGGTTGAAGGTGAGCCCGAACGAGGCCCGGTCCGAAGCGATGCGGATGTCGCACGCCAGCGCCAGCGACGCCCCCGCGCCCGCCGCGGGCCCGTTCACGGCCGCGATCACGGGCTGGCGCACGGCGCGCAGGCGGCGCACGGCGCGCATCCCCGCCTCCACCAGCCGCTCAAAGGTCTCGGTGTCGCCGCGGCCCACCAGGTCGCCCGTGACCTCCAGGTCCGCGCCGGTGCCGAAGGCACGGCCGGCCCCCGTGATCACCAGCACGCGCACCCCGGGATCCTCGGCGGCGCGGGCGATGGCGTCGTGGAGGTCGTCGCGCATGGTGCCGGCGAAGGCGTTCAGGCGCTCGGGGCGGTTGAGGGTGATCCAGGCGACGCCGTTTTCCACCCGGAGGAGGACGGTGCCGCTCACTCGCAGCGCTCCACGATCATGCTGATCCCCTGGCCCACGCCGATGCACATGGTGGCGAGGCCGTAGCGCACGCCGCGCCGCCGCATCTCGTGCACCAGCGTGGTGAGGATGCGCGCCCCCGACGAGCCCAGCGGGTGCCCGGTGGCCACGGCGCCGCCGGTGACGTTGACGATCTCCGGGTCCAGCCCCAGCTCGCGGACGCAGGCCACGGACTGCGCGGCGAACGCCTCGTTGATCTCGGCCAGCCCGATGTCCTCGATGCGCATCCCCGCGCGCGCCAGCGCCTTGCGCGTGGCCGGCACGGGCCCGATCCCCATCCGCTGCGGCTCCACTCCGGCCACGTCGCTCGCCACCACGCGCGCCATCGGCTTCACCCCCATCTCTTCCGCCACCTGCGCGGAGGCCACCAGCAGCGCGGACGCGCCGTCGTTGAGCCCCGACGCGTTCCCCGCCGTCACGGTGCCGCGCTCGGTGCGGAACGCGGCGCGCAGGGCCGTCAGCGACTCCAGCGTGGTGTCGGCGCGCGGGTGCTCGTCGGTGTCCACCACCCGGGGCGGCGCCTTGCGCTGCGGCACCTCCACGGGGACGATCTCCCCCGCGAAGTGCCCGGCGCGGATGGCCGCATCGGCGCGCTGCTGGCTGGCCAGCGCGAACGCGTCCTGGTCCGCGCGCGACACGCCGAACTCTTCCGCCACGATCTCCGCCGTCTCGCCGAGCGAGACCGTCCACTCCTTGGGCATCTTCGGATTGACGAAGCGCCATCCCAGGAGCGAGTCCGCCATCTCGGGCACGCCGCGCGCGAAGCCTTCGGTGGGCTTGAGCATCACCCAGGGCGCGCGGGTCATGCTCTCCACCCCGCCGGCCACGAACAGCTCCCCCTCGCCCGCGCGGATGGCGTGCGCGGCGGACCTCACCGCCTGCAGTCCCGACCCGCAGAGCCGGTTCACCGTCTGCCCCGGCACAGTGACCGGCAGCCCCGCCAGGAGCCCGGCCATGCGCGCCACGTTGCGGTTGTCCTCCCCCGCCTGGTTGGCGCAGCCGAAAATGACGTCGTCGATGCGCGCCGCGTCCACGCCGGTGCGCCGTACGAGCTCCCGGATGACGTGCGCCGCCAGGTCGTCCGGCCGCACGGAAGCGAGCGAGCCGCCGTAGCGCCCCACGGGGGTACGGACGGCGTCGAGGATGTATGCGTGGTTCATGTGAGAAGAAGTGCCTAGTGCCTAGTGCCAAGTGCCGAGTAACCGAAACTACTAGGCACTCGGCACTCGGCACTAGGCACTGCGGTTATCCCAGGCTCACCCACACGCTCTTCACCTGCGTATACAGGTCGAGCGCGTACTTCCCCAGCTCGCGGCCGTAGCCGCTCTGCTTGTAACCGCCAAAGGGGGAAGCGGTGTCCAGGTTGTGGTAGGTGTTGATCCACACCGTGCCGGCGCGCAGCCGGTGCGCGGCACGGTGGGCCTTGCCGATGTCGCGCGTCCACACGGCGGCGGCCAGGCCGTAGATGCTGGAGTTGGCGATGTGGATCGCCTCGTCCATGTCCCTGAAGGTCGTGATCCCCAGCACCGGGCCGAAGATCTCCTCCCGCGCGATGGTCATCTCCGGCGTCACGCGGTCGAAGATGGTGGGGTTCAGGAAGTAGCCGCGCATCCCGTTGACCTCCACCCGCTCGCCGCCCGTCAGGAGCTCGGCGCCCTCCGCCTTGCCCTTTTCCACGTAGCTCAGCACGCGGTCCATCTGCTCCTGCGAGACCAGCGGGCCCAGGCGCGTCTTGGGGTCGAGCGGGTCGCCGGCCTTCATCCCGGCCGCGCGCTTCACCAGCTTGTCCACGAACTCGTCGCGGATGGACTCCTCCACCAGCAGGCGCGAGCCGGCGGTGCAGGCCTGGCCGGCGTTGTAGAAGATGGCCATGGCCGCGCCCTTGACCGCCGCGTCCAGGTCCGCGTCGGCCAGGACGATGTTGGGGCTCTTGCCGCCCAGCTCCAGCGACACGCGCTTGAGCGAGCCGGCGGCCTCGCGCTGGATGATCTTGCCGACCTCGGTGGAGCCGGTGAAGGCGATCTTGTCCACGTCCGGGTGTTTGACCAGCGCGGCCCCCGCGGACTCGCCGAAGCCCGTCACCACGTTCAGCACCCCGGCCGGGAGCCCCGCCTCGGCGGCCACGCGGGCCAGCTCCAGGGCGGTGAGCGGGGTCTGCTCGGCCGGCTTCAGCACCATGGTGTTGCCGCAGGCGATGGCCGGGGCCACCTTCCACGCCGCCATCTGCAGCGGGTAGTTCCAGGGGATGATGGCCCCGCACACGCCCATCGGCTCGCGGCGCGTGTAGTTGAGGTAGGGGCCGGGGACGGGGATCACGTCGCCGTCGATCTTGTCCGCCCACCCCGCGTAGTAGCGGAAGCAGTCGATCGACTCCTTGATGTCGATCATCCGCGCCTCGCGCACGGGCTTGCCGTTGTCCATCGCCTCCATGCGGGCGAGCTCGTCGGCGCGCGCCTCCAGCCCGTCCGCGATCTTGTACAGGAGGCGGCCGCGGGCGCGGGCGTCCATCCCGGGCCAGGCGCCGTTTTCGAACGCCTCGCGGGCGGCGCGCACGGCGCGGTCCACGTCCTCCGCGGCCCCGGACGCGACCTGCGTGAGCGCCTCGGCCGTGGACGGGTTCAGCGTCTCGAACGTCTCTCCGGAAGCCGCCGCCTGCCACTCGCCGCCGATGTGGAGCTGCCCCGCCTGGATATTGGTGTCTGACATGGTCCTGAGGTTCAGAGGCGAACGGCGCGGGAACGGGAACGGGGAGCGGGGAACGGTTACCGCGAAGAGCCAGAGCCTCGCCGGGCTGTTCGCTTCTACCGTTCCCCGCTCCCCAATCCCCCTTCCCCTCTTCTTACTTCCCGATGAACTGCGGCGCGCGCTTCTCCACGTACGCGTTCAGCCCTTCCTTGGCGTCCTGCGAGTTGAAGAGAAGGGCCTGCAGCTCGCGCTCCAGGGCCAGGCCCTGCTCCAGCGGCAGCTCGGCGCCGCTCTGGCAGGAGCGCTTGATGTTGCCCACCGCGAAGGTGGCCTTGTTGGGGCGGGTGAACTGCTTGGCGTAGGCGATCACCTGCTCCAGGAACTCGTCACGACCCGCCGCGTCCAGCACCGTGTTCACGATCCCCAGCGCCGCGGCCTGGTCGAAGTCGAAGTTGGTCCCCTCGGCCATGAGCTGGATGGCCTTGCTGGCGCCGATCAGCTTGGTGAGGCGCTGCGTGCCGCCCGTGCCCGGGAGCACGCCCAGCGCCACCTCCGGAAGCCCCACCTTGCCCGCGCCGCGGCGCGCGATGCGCAGGTCGGCCGCCATGGCGATCTCCAGCCCGCCGCCCACCGTGTGGCCGTTCAGCGCCGCGATCACCAGCTTGGGGGTGTGCTCCAGCTTCAGCAGCGTCTCGTTGGCGTGCAGGCAGAAGTAGTACTTCCAGGTGGGGTCGGCCTTCTGCAGCATGTTGATGTTGGCGCCCGCGCAAAAGAACTTCTCGCCCTTCCCCACGATCACGATCACGTCCACGCTCGTGTCGAAGCGCGCGCGGAGGATGGCGGCGTCCAGCTGCACCATCATCTCGTGCGTGTAGGTGTTCGCCGGCGGGTCGTCCAGCGTGAAGACCGCCACGCGGTCCTGCACCTCGTAGTGGACGAGCGTCGTCTGGGTGGGCACTTCGGTGGTCGCGGTCGCCATCGTTGCTCCGGGTGTTGAATAAGGGTGCGAAACGGATGCGCGCCCCGCGCGGCCGCGGGGTTACGGCTGCTCGGAGCGCCACATCGCGGGGTGCGCGTCGCCCGGCGCGGTGGCGCGGGCGGCGTCGGACACGGCTGCGCCCGCGGGGAGAAACCCCTCGGCGAAGATCCGGTACATGTCCTCCACCAGCTGGTCGATGGGGACGTCCGTCTCCGGGCGGTGCCAGTTGTACAGCCAGTTCATCATCCCGAACAGGGCGAAGGTGGCCACCCGCAGGTCCACCCCGCCGTCCGGCCGCAAATCCTGCAGGATCTCCATGGCGACCTCGGTGAGCCGCTTCTTCTTCGCGTTCACCCGCCGCCGGAAGTCGCCCGTCAGCGAGTCGCCCTCGTGCGAGAGCACCTTCATCTCCGCCGTGTTGGCGGTGAAGTAGCGCAGGTGGTTCTCCACGAGGATGCGCAGGCGGCGCTGCGGGTCCGTCTCCGCCTCCAGCAGCCGCTCCAGGTTGCTGAGCAGCGTGCCGAAGGCGTGGTCCTGGATGAGGAAGAGGAGCTCTTCCTTGCTGTTGAAATAGTAGTACAGCCCCGACAGCGACACGCCCGTGGCGCGCGCGATGTCGCGGATGCTCGCCTGGTGGTACCCCTTCTCGGCGAAGATCCCCGCCGCCGTGCGGAGGATGCTCTCCAGCTTCTCGTCGTACGCGCTGCGCTCGTCCGTCATCTGCCAGACTTCGAGGGGCGGGGTGTATCGAACGTCCGAACAACCTAGCCCGCGCCGCGAAGGGGTGTCAAGCCACGGCCCGCCCCTTGCTTGACGGGGGGAAAACCCTTGTTTAGCTTGGACTTTCTCCCCGTCTGGGCCCCGTACGCATGACCCGTCCCATGCCGCTCCGTTCCCGCAGCGCTCTCCGGGCGCTCTACGCGGCGCTCGCCTGCGCCGCCCTCGGCGCCTGCGCCGACGCGCCGAGCGCCCCCGAGTCGTTCGTGCGCGAGGCCGGGGGCGCCACCTGGGTGGCGGTGGTGGAGCCGGCGGGGCTCCCCTCCGCGCGCACCTGGCTGGCGGGCGGCGGCGCCGAGGGCGACGCGGCGCGGGCCACCCTGGCAGAGGCCGCGCGGGTGCGCAGGACGGGGGCGATCGAGGCTTCGCTGGCGCTGGAGAACCGGGCCGCCCGCGAGGCCGCCGCCGCCCTCACCCGCGCCCCCGACGCGCAGGTGGTTCTCTCCGCCCTCGCCGCGGCGGACGAGTGGGTGCAGCGCTCGTCCGTGCGCACCGCGGGCGCGCGCTTCCCCGATCTGGCGCGCGCCGAGGCAGGCGTGCGCGAGCTGGCCGCCCGCTCCCGCTCCCTGTTTGCCGCGGGCGACACGCTGGGCGCCGTGCGCGAGCTCACCCGCGCGGCCGAGTGGGCGCGCTCCTGGGCGCCGATGTCCGTCGCCCTCCGCGTCGTGCGCGACGCCGAGGCGCGCATCGACGCCACGCCCAACCCCTCCGCCGGCCTGGTCCGCGCGCGCCGCCTGCTGCGCGGCGCCCGCGAGGGCATCGCCATCGGCGACCACGCGCGTGCGCTGCAGCGCGCCATGTACGCGCTGCAGCTCATCGAGCAGGAAGGGCGCTAGGCGTTGTATCGGCGCCCGTGCGCGATTAGATTGGCGCGGAACGCTGCGGTGGCGTAATCGGTAGCCGCAATCGCCTCAAAAGCGATCGGGAGCAATCCCGTGTGGGTTCGAGTCCCACCCGCAGCATTTATCCAGAAGTATAGACCTTAGTTCAGGGCGAGAGCTGCCTGTGCCTCGTTCTCGGAAGTGGACGGACCCCCAGATGGCCGACGCCGTCATGTCGTCGGCGTCCATCCGGCAGGTCCTTATCGCGCTCGGCCTCAACGCCACCGGCGCGAACTACCAGTCCGTCCACGGGGCCGTCGCGCGCCTGCAACTGGACACCAGCCACTGGACGGGACAGGCGCACCTTCGCGGCAAGACCCACAGCTATCACACGCCGATCCCGCTGTCGGAGATCTGCGTCTCGAACAGTACGTATACCAACACTTCGTCACTGAAACTCCGCCTTCTCAAGGAAGGCGCAATGGAGGAGAAGTGTGCTGTCTGCGGGATCACTCACTGGCTCGGTGAGAAGCTCTCGCTTGTTCTCGATCATATCAACGGCGAGAACCGGGACCATCGGCTGGAGAACCTTCGTCTCCTTTGTCCGAACTGCAACTCGATTCAGCCCACCTTAGCCGGCCGAAATAAGGCGTTGCGTTTCAAAGGACCACGTCGCCGGCAACGGCGAGGCTCACACAGAGACACGGAGGCACAGAGATGAATGCATCTCGTGCCTCCGTTTCTGTTGCTAGCCCGCGCGGGTGAAGACGGCGGGGTGGGGGGTGCCGGAGTCTTCCGGGGAGGTGTAGAGGGTCAGGGTGCCCTCCATGCGCTCGGGGCCGGTGATGACGCCCTGGAACTGGAGGGTGCGGCCGCCCAGCTTCATGCGGTCCACGTTGACCACCGTGTCCGACGGGCCGCTGCGGCTCCCGCGGACGTACGCGTCCACGCTGGCGATGCCGTCGGGGCGCTGGAGCTTGGCGGTCCAGCGGGCGTAGAGGGTGCCGCCCAGGTCGGCCATCATCACCGAGAAGTCGGTGACGGAAGCGACGGTGGCGGACGAGCGCCACAGGCCCGCGAGGTCCACCCACGGCTGCGGCGCGGCTTTCTCCACGGGAGCCGGCGCGCTCTCGGCGACGGGCTCGGGCGGAGCTTCGCCGACGGGCGGCGTGGAGCCGGCGCGTCGTGCGGCGACCTCCGCGCGCAGCTCCACGAACGCGGCGTCCAGCGCCTCCTCGGATGGCTCCTCGGCGCGGATGCAGGCGGCGAGGCGGGCGAGGGCGTCGCGCATGGACACGGGCACCTTGAGCGTCACCATCTCAAGCCCCCGCGCCCGCTCCCGGGCCCGGAAGTTCGCCTGCCGCGTGCGCGCGGCGGCCCGCCGCGCATCCCGCCTCTGCTGCTCCACGTCGGACGATTGGCTCGGCATCATCACTCCAGGGCGCGTAAGAAGTAACGTACCGCACTCGACGGCAACAACCGCGCCCCCACGACGCACAGAGCCACGGCAAAGGCTTCTCTCCGTGTCTCCGTGCCTCTGTGTGAGCCCGCCTTTCAGCCTCTGCGGGTCAGCTCGAATCGTCCAGGGGAAGGGTGAAGAAGAAGGTGCTGCCGGTACCGGGAACGCTCTCCACCCAGATGCGCCCGCCGTGCTGCTGGAGGATGCCGCGGCAGATGGCGAGCCCCAGCCCGGTGCCGCCCAGCTTGCGCGCGTCGGATGCGTCCACCTGGCCGAAGCGCTCGAAGATGGACTCCAGCTTGTCGGCCGGGATCCCGCGCCCCTCGTCGGCCAGGCTGAACACGGCCTCCGCGCCGCTCGTCTCCACCGACACGCGGACGCGCGAGCCCGGGGGGGAAAACTTGATGGCGTTGGAGAGGAGGTTGACCAGCACCTGGACGATGCGGTCGGCGTCGGCGCGCACCTGGACCTTGCCGGCCGAGGCCACGATGCGCGTGCGGGACTTCTCCGCCATCCCGCGCACGGCCGCGACGGCATGCTCCACCAGCGCGGCGGCGGCGGCGGGGCGCATCTCCATCGCCACCTGGCCGGAGCCGATGCGCTCCACGTCCAGGATGTCGTTGATGAGGCGCACGAGGCGATCGGTGTTCTGCACCGCCACCTCCAGCATCCGCTGCGCCTGGTGATTGTTGAGGCGCCCGCTGGCCAGCAGCCCCAGCGAGCCGCGCAGCGAGGTGAGCGGCGTGCGCAGCTCGTGGCTCACCACCGAGACGAACTCGTCCTTGAGCCGCTCCACCACGTGCTGCTCGCTGAGGTCGCGCACCGCCACCACGCGCGCGGTGCGCCCCCCGTGCACGATGGGCCGCTCGCGGAGCTGCACCGGGAAGCGCGTCCCGTCCCTCCGCAGCCCGGAAACGTCCAGCGGATCGGGGGTGCCGGACGCCAGGTGGCGCCGCGCGATCTCCCGCGACTCCGGCGCGATCGACTCGAACAGGGGGCGCCCCAGCAGCTCGCGCGCGTCGCCGAAGCCGAAGATGTGCGCCGCGGCCCGGTTCGCGTCCAGTACCGTGCCCGCGTCGTGGATCACGATCCCCTCCTCGGAGGCTTCGGAAAGGCGGCGGAAGCGGTCGTCGGCTTCGGAGCGCGCCTGCTCGGCCTGGCGGCGCCCGGTCATGTTGCTGACGGTCACCAGCGTCCCGACCACCGCGCCGTCGGGGCCCAGGCGCGGCGCCCCGGCCGTGTACGCGTGGAGCGTCTCGCCGTCTTCGCGCGTGAGGCGCACCTCGCCGCCGGAGCGTTCGCCCGCCAGCGCCCGTGTGTGGATCGCCTCCAGCGCGGCGCCGTCCTCGGCGCGGGCCCAGAGCGGCTGCCCGGCGAGCCAGGACGGCTCCGCCGCCAGCATGCGCAGCAGGGAAGGGTTGGCGTACTCCACGCGCCCGTCGCGCTCCAGCACGGCGATCCCCTGGCCCAGAGCGCTCATCACCTGCACCCCGAAGTCGCGCTCACGCGCCAGCGCCGCCTCTGCCCGGCGGCACGCCACCTCCGTCGCGGCCGCGGCGGCGAGCGCCTCCAGCGCCTCGCGGTCCGCCTCGCTCCACTCGCGCGGGGCCGTGCCGCCCACGCACAGCGCGCCCCGCGTGCGCCCGTCACCGTCACGCACCGGCACCCCCCGCGTATCCTCAGCCGAGAGCGGCGCGTCCGCCTCGGCCACCGCCCGGCAGTAGGGCGCGAGCCCCTCCGTCTCACCATCGCCGTAGAGCTCCTCGTCTAGCAGGAGCATGGCGCCCTTCGCGCCGGTCACGCCGCGCGCGAGACGCGCCAGCCGGCGGAACGCCCGTGCCGACGGAGCCTCTGGCGGAGCGGCGGGGCGCGCCGCATCGTGGGGACCCAAAGAGTCCGGAGGGAAGCTGTGCAAGGCGGGGCTTGGGTTGGGAGATGGCAAAAAGGTAAGGGGTGGCCGGGCGCGAGGCCAGCGTTGCGCGCCCTCTGGTTCCCCTTCGGGAACGCGGGGCTGTTCCCGCACGGGAACGCGACGGCTCGCGCACCGTCTCGCCCGATCCGCCAAGTGGCTATCTCCCAACGATTTGCGCAATGCGGCCCGGATGGCGCGCAACTTGTAAAAAGGGAGTGCTGCCGGTGCTCCCTCCGCGGCCCTCCGGAACACGCCCGCCGCGGCCGAGGGAAAGTCAGCCACGCTTCGTTCACGGCCTTTCACGGCCGCCGTGCCAGCACCCTCCCCCGTACGCCCACCGCAACTCCTGCAATGTCTGCGAGACTCCGGGCCATCCTGCTCACCGTGGCGTTCGCGCTGCTGGCCTTCGCGCCCCGCGCGTGGGCCGCGCCGGGCGTGACCGTGAGCATGATCTCCAGCCCGGCGCTCACCCTGGACAGCAACAAGCCCTGCCTGGAAGGCCCGCAGGCGGCGTACGTCGCGTTCAAGATCACCAACACCTCCGGTGGCGCCCTCACCAACGTGCGCGCCGTGATCAGCGGGTTCGCCAACGGCATCTCCTTGGGCGGCAGCCAGCCGGCCGACCAGTACATCGGGTACATGGCGGCGGGCGCGGAACGGGTGCTCTACTGGTTCACGCAGTACCCCTGCGGTGTCTTCGGCGCGACGGCGAACCTGGCCGTAAGCGTTACCGATAACACCACGGGCGCGACCACGGGCACCGGCACCGTCACCACCACCAGCATGGTGAGCGCCCAGGCGGGAGGCGTGCTCACCAGCGGCACCATGGGCGCCGGCGCGGTGGTGGGGCAGACCATTCATTTCGACGTGGCCTACGAGTTCGGCGGGGCCAGCGCGGGCGACAGCCACAACCTGCAGGTGGCGGGGAACCAGGACTTCCTGGCCGGCTGCTTCCAGCTCGTGAAGATGCAGGTGCTGACCTCCAGCGTGGGAGGCGCGCCCGCCGGGCAGACGGACACCCCGTACTTCTTCGCGCCCGCCAACGCCGGCGGGTCCAAGATTCCCATTACGGTGCGGTACTTCTTCAAGTACAAGTGCGCCAACACCATCTCGCGCGCGCGGCCCTACGGCAACCAGTTCAGCGGCGGGCAGCTCAAGTACTCGTCCAACTACGAGACCTTCGTCGGCCCCATCTTTCCCAGCGCGACCAACCCGTTCGTGGTCACCAAGTCCGCCACGCCGGACAAGATGGCCGCGGGCGGGCTCGCCACCTTCACGGTCACCGTGCGGAACCCGTCGCAGTGGGCGTCCGAGCTGGACTCCATCGTGGACGTGCTGCCGGCGGGGGTGGCGTACCAGGGGATCGCCGCGGGGAGCGGGGTGACGTCGGGGAACTCCGGCTCGACGCCCGCGGCGAACGCCACCGGCACCCTGATCTTCCGGGGAATCCCCACCACCTCGTACGCGCTCCCGGCCTACGACTCGCTCGTGCTGCGCTACACGGCCCAGATCCCCTCCGCTCCGAAGCGCTACACCAACACGGTGGCCGGCTACTCGGGCGGGTGGCAGCTCGGCTCGTCCGCGTCGGCCACCGTCATCGTGGGCACGGCCAACCTGTCGGTGGGGAAGACGGGTCCCACGGCGGCCGTGGCGAGCGACACGGTGGTCTACGTCCTCACCCTCGCCAACCAGGGCCCGGACACGGCGTTCAGCGTGGTGATGAGAGACACGCTCCCGTCCGGGGTGACGTTCGTGCGCGCGACCCGCGCTCCCACGCTGTCGGGGCGCGTGCTCACCTGGCCCGCGGTGACCATGGCCAGCGGGGCCACGCGCCAGGACACCGTGGTGGTGGTGGCGCCGGCGTCACTTGGAACGCTGGTGAACGTGGCGGCCGCCACGTCGGGCACCTTTGACGGCACGCCGGGCAACAACAACGGCTCCGCGCCGGAATCCAGGGTGACCACCACGGTGGGCTCGCCGGTGGTGGTGACGCCCGACGGGCTGCCCACGCCCACGCCGCGGCTGCCGGGCGGCGCGTACGGGCAGCCCTTCACGGTGCAGAACGCTTCTCCTGCGTCCGGCAACTACACGCTGTCACTGCGCACCACGGCCGTGGGAGCGGCGGGGGTGTTCGTCGCGGTGGACAGCGTCACGGGCCCGGGGATCGCGACTCCCGCCACTTACGGCGCCGCCCCAGTACCGCTGGCGGGGCGCACGGCGTACGTCTACACCGTCTGGTACCGCGTGGCGGCCGGCGACACGGCCGTCAACACGCAGTTCCTCCGCGCCCAGGCCGTGACCGACACGCTGCTGCGCGACGACGGCTTCGCCGAGGTCCGCCGCGTGCGCCCGGTGCTGACGCTCACCAAGAGCGTCTCGCCCACCGGCATGCTGGCCGTGGGGACGGACCTGACGTACACCCTGAACGTGGCCAACGTGGGCGAGTACGCCGCGCGCTCCGTGACGGTCACGGACTCGGTGCCGACGCAGGTGGCGCTCAAGATGGGGAGCGTCACGCAGGTGCTGCCCTCCGGCGTCACCGCGGCCGTTTCGTACTTCAACTCGGCGGGGACGGCGATCACTCCCGGCGGGGCAGGGTGCGTCGGCCCGTCCGGCTACGACACCTGTGTGCGCCGCATCGTGTGGACCCTCTCCGGCGATCTCGCGGCGACCGCGCCGTCTTCCACGGCTTCGACGGGCTCCTTCCAATTCATCGCGCGAATACGGTGACGCCGCTCTCCCGCCAGGCTCCGGACTCCGTTACCCGTCACGCACTCCGCGCGGCGGGTATTCGCGCGTCCGCGGCTCGATGCACTTCCCGCCCGAGGCCCACGTGATGCTCCACCGGATGCGGCGGACGGCGGTGCTCGGTATGGTGGCCGCCGCGACCGCGGGCGGAGCCGGGGCGGCGTGGGCCCAGGTGGAGGTGGACTCGCCCCCCGCGGGGGTGGAACTGGGCGTCTACACGGGCGGCTCGTACACAACGGACTGGTTCACGACGCCCGGGGCGAACGAAGCCGAGGAGTGGCGGCCGGGGTACGCCCCCGCGTTCGGCCTGACGGCGCAGCTCTGGTTGGAGCCGCGCGTGGGCGTGCGGCTCCACGGCGCGTACCTGCCGCAGAACCTTCCCGGCGGCGGCGGGCTGGACCAGCGGCTGCGCGTGGTGAACAGCTACCTGTACGACGTGGACCTGGTGGTGCGGCCCTTCGCCCTCTCCACCCCCAACACGCTCCTGCAGACGGTCTACCTTTTCGCGGGCGGCGGGGGATACACGGCGGACGTGGCGGACCTCATGGCTCCCGCTGGCGGATGCGTCCCGCACCCGTCCTGGACCCCCGCCGAGGTGTGCGTTCCCACCGACGCGGGGCAGGGGACGACAGGGATGGGCGTGGTGGGCGGCGGGATCAGTCTGGCGCGCGTCAGCTCGCGCGTGGAAGCGTTCGGCGAGGCGGCGGTGCACCTGTACGATTCGCCCGCACACGTTACCAGTAACGCAAACGGCGAGGACCGCCTCTCGCTCACCCCGCGCGCGGTGATCGGCCTCAAGGCCTCGCTGCGCCCGCGGCGGGCGCGCAGGGCGGAGCCTGTGCCCGCCCCCGTGC
>CADCTW010000173.1 GCA_902805735.1 uncultured Gemmatimonadota bacterium
ACAAGATCAAGGTCATCAAGCGCCAGGCGTACGGATTCCGCGATGATGCCTACTTCATCCTGAAGATCAAGGGCGCCTTCCCGGGCTCCCTGCAACTAGATCCGCGATGAACCAGAATCACAGTCAGCGGCTCGGTTTGTTGCAGTTCGGTTTTGGTGCGCCGAGCACGTTCAGCAATAGCCTTTTGGAAGGCCCGGTCAAGGACGGAAGGAACTAAGAGGTAATTCTCCATCTCCTTCCGTTCGTGAATGTGTGCCAGGTCAAGGATCGCACCGAGCTCAGCTTGTATGCCAGCTAACTCTTCATCTGACCGGAAATCGCGATCGAATACGGCTGCAAGCCTAAGCTTCGTCTCCAGGATCTTTTCGAAGCCCCATGCGAGCCCGCGGATTCGATCATTTGACGAGAAACCACCCGATTCGACCGGGGTGAGATCTGAGCCAGCAGCGAGTTCAGTGTACCCAAGCACACGCGCGAACCGGCGGATCACGCGGTAGTCGTCCATACCTTCAACGAATAACAGACGGCGGTTTCGGGCCAGGCGTGACAAGGTGATGTTCTGAGCCGAACCCAGTACCTGGAAGACCTCCTGCAATCCTTCAACTGACCTCAGCCGCACAGCCGACCGCTTGCCCTTGTCGATTACGGCTACGTCTGTGGGGTCCGCCTCACCTATTATTTCGGTCGAATGCGTCGCTAGCAGTAGATCAGGTCCCGCATTCTCGAGAATACCCAGGAGTTGCCGCTGAACATCAGGGTGCAGGTAGATCTCAGGCTCATCGACCACCAGGATCGTTTCATTCCTCGCCCGTTGAATATGCGTAAGAAGTTGACACCATACTTGAAATCCTGAGCCCGCCCAAAAGAGCTCCCGATACATACGGTTCTCGAGGCAATACATCACGAGGCCCGCAAAATCCTTTGTGCGCTCCGGCGGAATGATATCCATCCCGGGCCACGTTTTCTGCACCGAAGCTGAGAAAGTTTCGAATCCATCGGGGTTGTGAAACCAGAAATTGCGGAACTGCCTAGATGCACGATGCGATGAAAGATCGCGTAGTACTGTACGCGGATCAAGGACCTTCTCGTCTCGCTCAACCGGCCCGAGTTGCGGCACAATGCCAACCGACACAGGAAATGCAGACTTGAATGCAGCGGCAGTCCGCGGCGGTTTTCCATCTACCTCGGGGATTAGCAAGCATCCTCCCTCAGCGGGAAAGAGCAGCTTGAGCCGGTTTCCAGTTGATATACGAAACGTCACACTTGTTTCGGCATCGGCCAGATCGGTGTGCACGTTCTCCGTCGAGATTGGTAATGAGTCTTCTGGAACTCTGTAACCTATCGCGCTGTCTCCACCAGGAAGCGACACGAAATCTGGAGCTCGTGCGCGACCGGTACGAATCGCCGCTGATAAGGCACGAAAAGCACTGATGATTGTAGACTTTCCTGCGTTGTTTGGGCCGACTAGCACATTTTTCCGGTGAAGCTTCAAAGAAAAATCAGATAAGGCTTTGAAGTTGCGGAATGCGACGGAAGTGAAGACCGGGTTCGTTGCCATTGCCGGAGAGGCTGGAGGGAAATCGTGCCCACAAAGAACTTGCTGCTGTTTCGTGCATCAACGCAAGTGGCAGTCACCATGGGCCCGTTTCCGGGTCACGCGCACAAAAATCTAGCTTCTGAGCATGCGCGGCACGTAAGTTCCAGAACCCGGGCGGGACCGAGCGAGAGCACCGACAGACGAGAGGGAGGGGAAACCCGCGTGAGATTCGTGAAAATGGGCCGCTGGCTGCCCGCCGTGGCGGCCGCGACGCTGGCGGCGTCCGCCGTGGCCGCGCAGAACACGGCCACCGTTACGGCCGGCGAGCGCTACCGGGCCGGGTCGCTGCACCAGGCGCTCTTCGGGCGCGAGTACCGCGCCGCGTGGACCACGCCGGTGCGCGTGGAAGTGCTGGACCCGGAGCGCTTCGCCGGCGGGCTGACGGTGCAGCAGGCGGGAGGCGGGCTTTCCACCGAGTCGCTGCGCCTCAAAGGGCGCGACGGGCGCGAGTACACCTTTCGCTCGGTCGACAAGAACGCGGCGCGCGCCGTTCCCGAGGACCTGCAGGGGTCGTTCGTCCAGGACATCGCCCAGGACCAGACGGCGGCCAAGCACCCCGCCGCCGCCTTGATCATGCCACCCATCCTGCGCGCGGCCGGGGTGATGCACGTCGTTCCGCGGCTCTACGTGATGCCCAACCACCCCTTCCTGGGCGAGTTCCGCCAGCAGTTCGCGGGGCGGCTGGGGCAGGTGGAAGAGCGGCCGGTGGATGACGACGACGGCGGCGTCGCCTTCGCGAGCTCGGAGCGCATCGAGGGGACGGAGGACTTCCTGGAAGAGCTGGAAGAGGAGGCGGACAACCGCGTGGACGCCCGCGCCTTCCTCAAGGCCCGCCTGGTGGACATGATGGCGGGCGACTGGGACCGGCACCCGGACCAGTGGCGCTGGGCGCGATTCGACCGCCGCGGGGTGGAGGTCTGGGAGCCGATCCCCCGCGACCGCGACAACGCCTTCTCGCGCCACGAGGGGATCGTGATGTCGCTGGCGCGCTCGGTGGCCCCGCAGCTCACCCGTTACGGGCCGCGGTACGGGAACCTCTACGGGCTCCACTACCAGGCGTCCGCGCTGGACCGCGAGCTCCTCTCCTCGCTGGACCGCGCGGCGTGGGACTCCATCGCCGGCTTCATCCGCACCCGCGTCACGGACGCGGTGATCGACAGCGCGGTGCGCCGCCTGCCGCCCGAGTACTACGCCGTCGACGGCCCCCGCCTCCGCGCGGACCTCACGGCCCGGCGCGACAGGCTGCCCCTGGCCGCGCGCGAGTTCTACGAGCTCCTCAGCAGCGAAGTGGACGTGTACGGCAGCGACGCCGCCGAGACCGCCCGCGCCGTGCGCGCCGCCGACGGCTCCGTCACCGTCACCATCACCCCGAACGGGGGCACCCCCTCCTTCTCGCGCCGCTTCGTCCCGGACGAGACGCGCGAGGTGCGCCTGTACCTGCGCGGCGGCGACGACGCGGCGGAGGTGAGCGGCAGTGGGCCGGGCGACATCCTGGTGCGCGTGATCGGCGGCGGCGGCGACGACCGGCTGGAGAACCGCTCCACCGGGTCCGGCGGGCGCCGCACCCTGTTCTTCGACGACCGCGGCAACAACCGCGTGGAGCTGGGCGCGGGCGCACGGCTGGACACGCGCGCCTACCAGACGCCGCGGCGCGAGAGCCTGGCCGGCAACCCGCCGCCCCTGCGCGACTACGGCACCACCACCTCGCTCTTCACGCCCACGGCGCGCTGGCAGACCAACGTGGGGCCGGTGATCGGCTTCGGCCCGTCGCGCACGCGCTACGGCTTCCGGCGCCAGCCGCACGCCGTGCTCACGCACGCCCGGGTGGTGTACGCGCCCTTCGCCAACGGCTTCGGCGCGGAGGTCGTGTTCGACCGGCAGCGCACGGGCCGCCCGGCGTCCACCACGGCCATGCTGCGCGCCAACAACTTCGAGACGTTCCGCTTCTACGGCTTCGGCAACGATACGGACGAGCCCGGCAGCGACCACGACCGCTACATCGTCCGCCACAACGTGCTCGCGGGCGAGCTCCTGCTGAACTCGCGTCCGTCGCCGGGGCTCACGCTCTCGGTGGGCCCGGAGGTTCGCTACCTGGACGCGCGCCTCAGCGACGACCTCCTCCTGTCCGAGCTGAACCCGCCGGGAACCTCGCCCTTCGTGCAGGCGGGCGCCCTCGGCCGCCTCTCCTTCGACCGGCGCGACACGCTGGCCGTGACGCGCAGCGGCGTGCGCGCTTTCGCCCAGGCCCGCGCCTTCGGCTGGGACGACGGCGCTCCCTTCACCCACCTGCGCGCGCAGGCGGCCACGTACATCCCGGTGGGCGCGCGCGGCCCGTCGCTCGCCTTCCGCGCCGGCGCCGAGGGCGCGCTGGGCGACTTCCCCTTCCAGGAAGCGGCCTTCCTGGGCGGCTTCGACTCGCTGCGCGGCTACGACAACCAGCGCTTCGCGGGCGACGCCGCCGTCTTCGGCTCGGCCGAGGTGCGCCAGCCCATCGGCCAGGTGCGCCTGGTCGCCCGCGGCCGCCTGGGCGTGCTGGGCCTGGTGGACGCCGGTCGCGTTTACTCGGACGGCGAGTCGGAGGGCGGGTGGCACACGGCGGCGGGTGCGGGCGTGTACTTTGAAACGATCGGGCGCATCCTGGGTGCGACCTATGCACAGGGCGAGTCCGGACGTTTCTACCTGCACCTGGGCCTCCCGTTCTGACGCGGAGCCCGAACTACGGGAGTCATTCGATGAGCAAGTGGATTTCGATTGGCGTGACGCTGATCGTGCTGTGGGTCCTGGCCTGGCTGGTCTTCAAAGTCGCCAGCTTCGCTGTGCACCTGATCCTGATCGCCGGCCTGGCCTTCCTGGTGATGTCGCTGGTCCGCAAGGCCGCCGGCGCCCGCACGCACCGCCCGCGGTAGGCTAGCACGGCGGATGACAGAAGGGGCGTGAGCGCGATCCAGCGCCCACGCCCCTTCTGTACTACCCCGGTCGCCGCTCGCGCTGAAAGGCCCCCACCCCCCCGACCCCCACTCCCCCAAGTTTGGGGGAGGGGGCGGTTTCCACACATTTGCGCGCCGCCCGGGCGTCTGCCTAGCCGCGGCCATAACGAAACCCAACTTTGTCCGCCGACACCGAAGATGCGCCTCCTCGCCCAGCTGTTTGGGAGAGGAGGCCGGGAGGTGAGGGCCTCCCTCCGCGCCGCCCAGCCTCTGCTCGCCGCACTCGAAGTAGTCCCCTCTCCCAGGGCAGTTTCTGGGAGAGGGTGGCGGCTATCAGGCCGCCGGGTGAGGGCCCCTCTCCATCTCCGAGCTGACCTCCCCGCCCAGCAGGATCACCAGCGACGTCACGTACATCCACAGCAGCAGCACGATCACGGTGCCCAGCAGCCCGTACGTCTTGCTGTACGATCCGAAGTTGGTGATGTACACGCGGAACGCCAGCGTCGCCACGAGCCAGAGAGCGGCGGCGAGGGCGGAGGAGCGCAGGAGCACGGCCTTGCAGCCGCGCTGGTCGCGTAGCGGGAGGACGTAGTAGATGATCCAGAACGCCCCCACGATCAGCGCGAACGCCAGCGGCCACTGCGCAAGCGACCACACCGTCTCGCCCGCGGGTCCCAGCCCCAGGGCGCGGGAGATGACGGGCCCCAGCAGCAGCGCCGCGCTCCCCGCCGTGAACAGCAGGCCCACCGCAACCAGCGTCCCCAGCGCCACCAGGCGGCGCTGCACGAACCCCCGCTTCTCGCGGATGTGGTAGGTGGCGTTCAGGGTGTCTTCCAGCGCCATGAAGACGTTGGATGCGGCCCACAGCGCCAGCAGCAGGCCGATGGAAAGGGGCCCGGGATGCTGCTGGCGCACCACTTCGTCCACGAATCCCCCCACCAGCGCGCTCGCCTCGCCGGGAAGCATCCCCTGCAGCCGCGCCGCGATCCAGTCCGCCGCGTCGTCCCCGCCAAAGATGCCCGCCATGGCGAAGATCGCCATGACCAGTGGCGGCAGGGAGAGGAAGAAGTAGTACGCGACCTTGGCCGCCTGGTTGGACAGGTCGTCCTCCCCGAACGCCTTCGCCACGCGCTTCCACAGCGGCGCCGCGGACCGGGGAGGCGCGGGCTCCCGCGCGGGCACGGTCGTCCGCGAGAGCCCGGCGGTGTCCGCGACGCCAGTGCCCGCCGAGAGCGTGGCGCGCAGCCCGGCGGCCTCGCCGCGCGCCCACTCGCCCGTCACGCGCAGCTCGGTCAGCGCGCGCTCCGGCGCCACCTTGCGCCCCCGGCCGGCGCGGATCCCCGCGAAGGCCGCCCCGCCGCCCGCGGCGAGAAGAACGGCGCCCACGAGGAGCGACGAGAGCCAGTAGCGGTATCCCAGCAGCGCGCCCAGCCCAAAGATCAACGCCTCCACCAGCACCAGCACGCCCACCGCCGCCAGCGTGGCCCCGGCGAGCACCTTGCCGGCGTCCGTCGCGACGCGGCGTACGTTGGCGGAGATCTCGGCCCGGGCAAGGGCGGCCTCGTGCTGGATGAGCCGCGTGGCGTCGGCGCTGAGCGAGCGGAACAGCTCGCCCAGGGAGCGGCGCTCGCCGTCCGGGCGGAGGGTCGGGTCCATGAAATCACGAAGAGGAACGGGAGAACGGGCGGATGGGCGGCGCGCGCACCGGCAAGATGGGTGCCGGTTGCCTGCACGACGTTTGCGTAACAGATTGAACGCTTGAGGCGGTGTTCGCCCCCAGGCACGGGAGGGTGGATGAGGCGGGTTTCGCAGTTGGCCGCGGGAATCGTGCTGTTCCGGGAAGAAGATGGAGCGCGCCGGTACCTCCTGGTGCGCTCGGCGCTCACGCGCCGCCCCATCTGGGAGTTCCCCAAGGGCGGCGTGGAAGTCGGCGAGACCGACGCCGAGGCCGCCGAGCGGGAGCTGCAGGAAGAGGCCGGCGTGCGCGTGGGCGACTACCGCGTGGTGGACGGGTTCGAGGAGGAGGAGCGCTACGTCTTCACCCAGGGCAAGGGCGAAGGGCGCACCCTCATCGTCAAGCGCGTCGTCTACTTCCTGGCCGAAGCCCTCACCTCCGAAGTCCGCATCTCGCACGAGGCCGAAGACTTCCGCTGGGCCACCTTCGACGAGGCCCAGCGCCTCCTCCGCTTCCCCGGCAAGCGTATCGTGCTGGAACGCGCGGAGAGCATGCTGGCGCGTACGCACGCCTGAAAAGCAATCTCACACAGAGACACAGAGGCACAGAGAAAGATGCTTTTCTCTGTGCCTCTGTGTCTCTGTGTGAGCTTCTTAAAAGGCTGGGTAGTAGCCGCGGAAGCCGAGCTCGAGGCGCGTGTCGGCGGGGGTGCCGCCGGAGCCGGCGAGGGTGCGCGCGTACAGCAGCGACACCTCGATGGGGAAGGGGGCCCGGCCGGCCGCGTACGCGCCCACGGTGGTGTAGCTGGCGCCGATGCCCAGGCGGTGCGCCGTCTGCGCGGCGACGCTGGCGGCGGGGCTCAGCAGGCCCTCGCCCGTGTACGTGTCCGCGCCGGCCGTCTGCAGGCGGTACTGGGCGGCGAACGAGAACTCCTGCGTGAGACGGTAGCGCGGCGTCACGCTGGCGCCGATGCGCATCCCCGGCTCGCGGCGCACCACGCGCGTCTGCGTGGTGTCCGGGAAGGGGTTCTCGGCGCTGTACGCCAGCGTGGTGATGTTCGCGCCCAGGAGCCACTGCGCGTCCGCCGCGCCCGTCACCCACCAGCGGCGGGAGAGGAACCAGTCCGCCGCGACGTCGCCCGCCGCGCCGAAGTGGCCGCGCGGAGCCGGATCCTGCAGCAGGTAGAGGGTGTTCCCCAGGCGGCCGGTGGGGAGGCGCACGCGCGCTCCCGCCGTCGCGCGGAAGCCGCGCACGGACACCGAGTCCGAGGGGAGCCCCCAGGCGGGGGCCGTCCCCGTCAGGCGGAAGCGGCCGCCCAGCTCCAGGTCGCCGAGCTGGAACGGGGTGCCCGCCGAGCGGCGCTCGATGGCGTCGCGCTCCTGCACCGTCAGCCGCTGGGCGCGCGCGTCGGCCGCCACCAGCTCCTGGATGGACACCGCGCGCGTGGGCAGCGCCAGCGAATCCGCCGCCTGCGGGTTGCGCGCGCGGACGCGCTCGCGCAGCGCCGCCGCCGCGGGCGTGCCCTCGATGGGGAGGAACGGGCTCCCCCCCAGCGCGCCGAACTCCGCGCCGATCCCCGCCAGCAGCGTGCGGTTGCGCTCCGCGTTGGGGTTCACGCCGATGCTCCCGTTCTCCAGGAAGATCGCGCGCACCTCCGTCTCCCGCCGCAGCAGGGGGAGCGTGGCCTCCACGGTCAGGCGGGGGGTCAGCCCGGCCGCGAATGTGACCGGCACGTCCCGCGTGTCGCCGGAGAGGAGCGCCCGGACCGAGCCACCCGTGAGCGAGCTCGTCTCCACCGCGCCTCCGGTGGCCGCGAAGAACTGGTCGAGCCCCGAGCGCAGGGCCGCGAGCTCCGGGGCGCTGAGCGTGTCCGCCACCGGCTGCAGCAGCCGGCCGAATGCGGTGCCCAGCGGGTCGCGCCCGCTGCCGAAGCGGTCGTCGTAGCCGCTGTAGATCCCCAGCACGCGCAGCTCCACCATCCCCCGCGGGAGCACGCGCGCGTCGGGGCCCTGCGCGTGCGCGGCGGTGGCCGCGAGTACGAGCGCGGCGGCGGCTGCGGCGGTGCGAAACGGCTTCATGTTCAGCGGCAAAGGGACGGGCGTGTGGGCGCGCGCGGCGGGTCCGCGGCGGCAGGAGGGTAGCGGGGCGGGGGCGCGGCTGTCAACGCGGCGCGGCAAGAACGCCGCCGCGCCGGGGGTTGACCGCCCCAGGGGGGCGGTGTATCTTTGCGCTCCTTACGCGGGCATAGCTCAGTTGGTAGAGCGCAACCTTGCCAAGGTTGAGGTCGCCGGTTCGAGTCCGGTTGCCCGCTCTGAGCGCAGTAATCCGGCGCCGTGGCCAAGTGGTAAGGCAGAGGACTGCAAATCCTCGACCCCCGGTTCGAATCCGGGCGGCGCCTCTGATTCCCGGGTGGTCACGACGGGTTGACAGATGCAGGTAAAGCCGGTAGCTTCATAGCCTTGCGATAGCCACGCCCCGTTCGTCTAGTGGCCTAGGACAACGCCCTCTCACGGCGTAAACAGGGGTTCGATTCCCCTACGGGGTACTGTTAAAATCTGGGGGAAAATGGGTCAGGGCCCCGCAGGCAGCAGCCCACCCCCTGGCGCGGGCGCGGTGCAAGCCGGCCCGCGATAAGGTCGATTAGCTCAGTTGGTTAGAGCGCTCGCCTCACATGCGAGAGGTCCGGGGTTCGAGTCCCTGATCGACCACTGAATGGAATCCCGCTGCAGCGAGTCTGCGGCGGGGTTCTTTCGTTGACGCGAGGATTTTGGGCTCACACGGAGACACAGAGGCACAGAGATGAGTGATTCTGCGTGCCCGGCATTGGTCGGGTGCGCGGGGTGGAGCCTGCCGCGCGAGGAGCAGCCGCGCTTTCCCGCGGAGGGCACGCACCTCCAGCGCTACGCGGCGCGCTTCCCGGCGGTGGAGATCAACTCCTCCTTCTACCGCCCGCACCGGCCCGCCACGTACGCGCGCTGGGCGGAGAGCGTGCCCGACGAATTCCGCTTCGCCGTCAAGGTGCCCAAGGCCGTCACCCACACGGCCAGGCTGGTGGGCACGGAGGCGCTGCTCGACGCGTTTCTCGCCGAGGCCGCGCCGCTCGGCGCCAGGCTGGGATGCCTGCTGATCCAGCTCCCCCCCAGCCTGGCCTTCTCAGCAGAGACGGCGGGTGCATTCTTCCGCGCCCTGCGCGAGCGCCACGACGGAGCGGTCGCGTGCGAGCCGCGCCACGCCACGTGGCTCACCGCGCCCGCCGAGGCGCTGCTGGCCGAGTCGCGCGTCGCCCGCGTCGCCGCGGACCCCCCGCGCGCCGAGCGGGACGCGGAGCCGGGCGGCTGGCCGGGGCTGGTCTACTACCGCCTGCACGGCTCGCCCCGCATCTACTACTCCGAGTACCCGCCCGCCTACCTGGACGCGCTCGCCGCATCCATCCGCGCCGCCACGGCACGCGGCATCCCCGCCTGGTGCATCTTCGACAACACCGCCACGGGTGCCGCCACCGCCAACGCGCTGGACCTGCTGGACCGGCTCTAGCTTTTCCCTCTGTGCCTCTGTGCGTCTGTGTGAGCGTTCGCCGGAACGTCTCTTGCCCGACGCGCTCACGATGAAGCACATCCGCGCCTTCCTCACGCCGCGCCAGCACGCCGCCGCGCTCCAGGTGGTGAACCGCGTCCGCGCCTCGGTGGACGCGGAGCTGGAGCGCGTCCTCCTCTTCGGCTCGCGCGCGCGCCGCCAGGCCCGGCCCGACTCCGACATCGACCTCCTCCTCGTCTTCCGCCACCTCGCGCCCGACCGCGAGCCGCAGGCCGGGGAAGCGGAGGAGATCGCCGAACAGGTGGCGCGCGAGAGCGGGGTGCCGGTGACCGTGTGGTCCGTCTCGCTCCCCGACCTGCGGCAGGGCTGCCGCACCCCCATGCTGGTGGACGCGCTGGCGGACGGCGTCCCCGTGTGGCCCCCGGGATCGCCGCCGCTCCGGCTCCCGTTCACCCCGCAAGACGCGGTCTGGTGCACGGCGCGCCTGCTGGAACGCGTCGCGGAAGGCGCCCGCGAAGCCCCCGCGCTCCTGCGCGCGGGCGACGTGGAATCCGCCGCGCGCCGGGTGCGCGACGACGTGGTGCGGCTGTGCACGGCGGCGCTGCTCCTCCGGGGAGAGACCCGTCCGCGGCGCGGCGACGCGGTGCGGGCATGGACGCGGCGCGGCGGACCCGTCCTGCAGTGGGCCGCAACCTCCTACGGGCCTCCGGGGTACGAAGAAGAGAGCCCCGTGCCCCCGCCGCCGGGCGGCTTCGGCGCCGCGTTCGCGGCCGTGGAGCGCCTGCGCGGAGAGGTCGTGGCGAGGCGCGCCGCGCTGTCCGCACGGGTCGGCGGCGGGGCGCGAAGCTTGCGGAACGCAGGCCTGGATCAATGACGGCACCGGCCCCTTCGCGCAGCCAGCGCGGGCGGGTCCGGGCACCGCGAACACCCCGAGTGAGACCATGAAGCTCATCGCCACGGACTCGCGCCAGAAGCGTACGCTGGCCGCCGTGTTCACCATCACCTTCGTGCTGAGCATCCTGCTCACCGCGTTCTTCCAGACGCAGGTGGTGAGCGGGAAGCAGTTCGCCATCCGCGCCGAGGAGAACCGGCTGCGGCCCATCGTGATCCCCGCCCCGCGCGGCACCATCGTGGACCGCAACGGCGAGGTGGTGGCCACGTCGCTGACCGCCTACTCCGTTTCCATCCTCCCCGGCGACTCGTCCGTCATCCAGACCACGCTTCGCGACCTGATGCCCTTCCTGGGGCTGGCCGAGGCGGACGTTGCGGAGCTGCTGAGGAAGCGCAACGGGCGCCCGCACGACCTGCTGGAGATCACGGACCGGGCAACCTTCTCGCAGGCCGCGGCCATCGAGGAGCGGCGCGCCGCGTTCCCCAACCTCCTGGTGGTGGAGCGGCCGCAGCGCTACTACCCGGCGGGGCCGGCCATCGGCCACATGATCGGCTACGTGACCGAGATCACCAAGGAGCAGCTCGAGCTGCCGGAGTACAAGGAGGCGGGGTACCGGCAGGGGCGGCTGATCGGCCAGGCGGGGATGGAGAAGCAGTACGAGCTGCAGCTCACCGGCGAGGACGGCGCGCGCTACGTGGAGGTGGACGCCAAGGGGCGCGTGGTCAACCCGACCTCGTCGGTCGGCGCGCTGGCGCCGCGCCCCGGGAACCAGCTCAAGCTGACCATCGACCTGGCGCTGCAGCGGTACGTGCACGAGATCTTCCCGGACACCATGAACGGGTCGCTGGTGGCGATGATCCCGTCCACGGGCGAGATCCTGGCGATGTACAGCAACCCGACCTTCGATCCCAACTCGTTCGTGGGCCGCATCCCGCCGGTGCTCTGGAAGGAGCTGAACACGGACCCGCGCAAGCCGATGCTGAACCGCGCCATCACGGCCATCTACCCGCCCGCCTCCACCTGGAAGCTGGCCACGGCGGTGATGGGCGTGCAGCGCGGGCTGGTGAGCGCCACCACGCACATGCCCATCTCGTGCACGGGCGGGATGGCGTACATGGGGCGCTACGCGCGCTGCCACTACGCGCGCGGGCACGGCAACCTGAACCTGGCCCAGGCCATCGAGAAGAGCTGCAACGTGTACTTCTACCAGCTCGGCATCCGCATGGGGCTGGAGACGCTGCTGGCCGAGGGTACGCGCATCGGCTTCAACCGCAGGACGGGGATCGACATCCCGGGGGAGGTGAGGTCCATCTTCCCGCGCAACGTGGCGGCGCTGCGCAGGCGCCAGGGGCACGTGGCGCCGTCGGAGATCATGAGCTTCGCCATCGGGCAGGGCGCCAACTCGCAGACGGTCATCAACATGGCGCAGTTCTACGCCGCGCTGGCGGGGAACGGCACCGGCGTAGCGCCGCACCTGGTGGTCAACGAGGAGAACTCCAACCGCCAGTCCATCGACCTGCGGCTGGACCGCAAGGGGCTGCAGGACATCTGGGCCGGGCTGCAGCTGGTGACGGAGGAGGACGGCACGGCCGTGCAGAGCTCGCTGGAGCGCTACAAGGTGTACGGGAAGACGGGCACGGCGCAGAACAAGCCGAACCCGGACCACGGCTGGTTCGTGGGCTTCGCCGGGGTGCCGGGGCGGCAGCCGGAGATCGTGGTGGCCACCATCGTGGAGTTCGGCCTGCACGGCGACGCGGCGGCGCCGCTGGCGTCCAAGGTGGCCAACTTCTACCTGGACCGGAAGTACGGCCAGCCCTTCGACCCGATCCCCACGTGGGGCGAGCGCATCCGCGCCGGCCGCATCTGGAAGTTCGATCCTCCGGGGCGCACGCTGGTGCCGCCGAGCGGCGGGGCGGCGGCCCGGCCGGCGAGCGCCGAGAAGTAAAAAACGGGGCTCACACAGAGACACAGAGGCACGGAGACGACTTCATCTCTGTGCCTCTGTGTCTCTGTGTGAGGTTGACTCCGTTGAGGGCGCGCGCCAAGTTGTCGTGCTCCGCACCCGTAGCGCGACACCGGCATCATCCATGGCAAGCAAGACCAAGAAAGCACCCCAGGCCACCGCGATCCCGCACGGGCTCACGCGCGAGCAGCTCCTAGAGATGTACCGGCTGGTGCGGCTCACCCGCTCGCTGGAAGAGAAGCTGGAAACGCTCTTCAAGCAGAGCAAGGTGGTGGGCGGCCTATTCCGCTCGCTGGGCCAGGAGGGCGAGTCGGTGGCCAGCGCCTACGCCCTGCGCCGCCGCACGGACGGCACCGGCGACATGCTGTCGCCGCTGATCCGCAACCTGGGCTCCATGATCACGGTGGGCGCCACGCCGGCCGAGGTGGTGCGGCAGTACATGGCCAAGGGCGACTCGCCGGCGCGCGGCAAGGAGCTGAACATCCACTTCACGGACTACCAGCGCGGCTTCATCGGGCAGATCTCGCCGCTGGGCGACCTGGTGCCGGTGATGGCGGGGGTCACGCTCACCTTCAAGCAGCGCGGCCAGGACCGGGTGGGGATGGTGTACATCGGCGACGGCGCCACCTCCACCGGCGCCTTCCACGAGGGGATCAACTTCGCCGCCGTGCAGCGCTGCCCGCTGGTGGTGATCGTGGAGGCAAACCAGTGGGCCTACACCACCCCCACCCGCCTGCAGACGGCCGCCGGGTCGTTCGTGGACAAGGCGCCCGGCTACGGCGTGGCCGCCGAGAAGGTGGACGGCAACGACATGCTGGCCGTCTATGGCGCCGCAAAGAGGGCCGTGGACCGCGCGCGCGCCGGCGAGGGCGTCACCCTGATCGAGGTGGTGACCTACCGCCGCAAGGGCCACGCGCAGCACGACAACCAGAGCTACGTGGACCCGGCCGAGATCGACCAGTGGGCCACCTCCAACGACCCCATCGACCGCTACGTGGCGGCGCTCACGGGGAACGGGTGGGCCACCGCGGACGAGCTGCGCGCCATCGACGCCGAGATCGACGCGGAGCTGGACGCCACCATCGCCGCAGCCGAGAAGTCGCCCCTCCCGGAGCCCCTGGAGGCGCTTACCGACGTGTACGCCGGCGGGCCCGTGCGCGCCCCCTGGACGCGCCACACCCCCGCCGACCCTACCCAGGCCTGAGCACTTCGATGGCAACCGTTGTGAACGAGAAGCCGGAAGCGGTCCGCATGACGGAGCAGGGGAAGGCCGTCACCCTGCTGGAGGCGATCCGCGAGGGGATCTGGGAAGAGATGGAGCGCGACGAGCGCGTCTTCCTGATGGGCGAGGACATCGGCGCGTACGGCGGCGCTTTCAAGGTCACCGAGGGGATGCAGCAGCACTTCGGCGGGCTGCG
>CADCTW010000174.1:0-5974 GCA_902805735.1 uncultured Gemmatimonadota bacterium
CGGAGCTGCCGAAGCACCTCCAGCGGCGGCGCCTGCGGATCCTCGGAGACGAGCTCGCGTAGCCGTTGTGCGATCCGCTCGGGAAGCGGCGGGCGCCCGACCCGTCGGGCGCTGCGCGCCTGCTGGTCATCCGGCTCTGCGACGGGCGGCTCCTTCGCGATCCTTTGCACGGAACGCACGGAGATGCCCATCTGCGCTGCGATGTCCTTCGTGGAGAGGCCCGACTGCACCAGGGCCTGTACGGCGTGTCTGTCGATCATTCGGATCATCCTCCCTCGCCTGCCGGCGGTGGGCAGCAGCCCTGCACGGAACGGCGACAAGATGGGGTCAGTGATCCTGGACCGCGCCAGAGTTTAGAGAGGATCGGCGACAGAGTTTTGGGAACTCACATGGACGAAGGGGGAGGCGGCGCTTCGATGAAGACGGGCAGGAGGTGACGCACGATGGTGACCTGATTCACGGGCCTCAGCAGAATCCCCGCTCGGAGTTATGCGGGGAACCCTGCGTGAACGGCGCTGCGACCGTCGGCGCTTTCGGCACCGGATACCTGCTGTATCGGGGCATTCGGATGATCCCATCGTTCGCCCCTGCTCTCTGGTGGACGTTCCCTGCGAACGTGACTGTTCCCTGATGCCGGGAGTACCAAAACCAGAGGCGGGTAAGTGGGTTCCTGTATACGTAGGAGGTAATATGCGGCTGCTTTCCGACGAAGGTGCGGTACAGTGGATAAGCGAACTGGCCTTCGGGTGGATGGTGCGGTGCCATTCGCTCGAGTACAGACCAGTGGCGCGGACGCGAAACGCCTGCGCATTCGCATCCCAGACGAGGCGACGGCAGTGGTCGCCTTGGCGTACATGCTCGTGCTGACAACCGTGCAGGATTACCAAGAGGACCGCTTCTCCGGAGGCGTTCTATGGCTTCAGCGCTGGGAACTCTGGAGCGAGTCCATCGACCGTGCCGGATACGTTCTCCTGCATGGAATCAGGTCCTCTGTGGGACGCTCCGTGCTAATCAGTTCCGCACCGGCACACCTGTTTGAGTCCGGTGAGTTTGCGGCGGCACACGCCGCACTGTCACTCCCAATGTTGTTCCAGTGGGACGCACACTTCGTCTCAGCTACGGGGGAGTTCGCCGCTTACATTTCGCATGAGGGCAGCTTGGACTTGGTAGCGCGTGACGCGGAAGTACACCGGGCATTGACAGAGCGCTTCCACCAGTGGGAACCGGTCGAAGTACCGGCCATTTGACCTGTTTTGACGGATGGCGTTGGAACGCTGGCCGAAGCGTGCAGCAGGCACTGAGCCAGTCCGGCGCGTCCATTTTTCGGCGACGGGTCCCCATCCGGCACCCGCCGCACCCCTCTTCTGGACGAAGCACGTCTCCATCAGCTACGGCGCCGGCAGACCAGCGTACAGGAGTGTACGACTACCACATCGAACTGCTGGCGGTCTACGTGACCTGCTCCCCGTTGTTGGTCCAGCTATTCTCTGACAACTGTTCCAGCGGGGGTGGCAAGCGAAGCGACGCAGCCCTTGTGCTGGTCTGCCCACGTTCGAGGGGTGGAGCCCTCTAGTGAGCTGTGAGGTCGCACGGTGTTGTAGTCCTCCCTCCAGTTCTCGATCACCCGCTTGGCATCCGCCAGGCTCTGGAACCAGTGCAGGTTCAGGCACTCGTCGCGGAAGCTGCCGTTGAAGCTCTCGACGAAGGCGTTCTGCACCGGCTTCCCTGGTTGAATTTGAATGTACTCCAGCTTTACACCGCGCGCATACGCCCAAGCATCAAAGGTGCGGCTGGTGAAGTCGCTCCCATTGTCGCTGACCCAAACCTCCGGCACCCCCCGTTCCTCCCGCAGCCGCTCCAGCATCTCGATCACCGCCACCGAGGGGATCGAGTGCGCCACGTAGACGCCCAGGCACTCCCGCGTGAACTCGTCGACGATGTTGAGGCAGCGGAAGGTGCGGCCGTTCGACAATGTGTCTGAGACGAAGTTCAGGCACCAGCGCCGGTTCGCGGCCGCGATCGGCTCGCGCACCAGGCGGGGCGCCGCACTGCGCTTTCGTTTCCCCTTGCGGCGAACCGCTAGCCCTTCGTCGCGGTAGAGACGGTACACCCGCTTCTGGTTGACCCGCCAGCCCTCGCGGCGCAGCAACACGTGGATGCGCCGGTACCCCAGCGGGGCCGGTCCGCTGCGTGCGCCCGGATCCGCTCGCGTAGGAGCATCTGTTCGGGACGGCGGCTTCGGTAGCGCACACTCGCCTGCGGAAACCCGGTCCAGCGCAGCGCCCGGCGTTCGGAGATGCCCTGTGCGGCTTGGAGCTCTGTGACGACCACGCGCCGCTCGGAGGACGTCACGATCCTTTTCCCAGCAGCTCCTTCAGCACCATCACATTCAGCGCCTGGTCCGCGACGATCCGCTTGAGCCGAGCGTTCTCCTCCTCCAACTGCTTCAGGCGGCGTGCCTCCGGGACGCCCATCCCGCCGTACTTCTTCTTCCATGCATAGTAGGTGTCGCGGCTGATCCCGTGCCTGCGGCACAGGTCATCCACCTTGGCCCCGGCCTCGCCCTCCTGGAGCACCGCGATGATCTGCTCTTCCGAAACCCGGCTCTTCCGCATCTCTCCTCCTCTGGGTAGATCCCGCTGAGTCGGAGAATAACTGGGTTAACTTCCGGGGGGCAGGTCAGACGGCGCGACGGGCCAGACGATCCGGGAGAACACGTACTACCCCGGCGTGGACCGGACGCACAGCGTGCGTGCGGCGCACTCGGGTGCGGCCTACTATTATGCCACGGACCATCTGGGCAACGCGGAGGCAGCTGAAGCATCGCTCCCTAGACTATGGTAATCGCTGTTACCAGAGCTTAGATTGGATGCAGGGCGGGGAAGTGGTCATCGTGGGGGGTCCGGGACGGGCTCCGCGCGGAAATGCCTCCAGAACCGCTCTGCGCTCGGTGCGCGACCCATGGGACTCTGCGCTTTGCGATCGTGCGGCAGAGCGCGATTGTGCGATCCGTTTTTTTCAGCCACCACCGAAAACTCCCCGATGACCGCTGGACCCGCCAGGGCGCTCGTGGCCCTCCCCGATCTCCAGATCGTCCCGTTCACGGAGCCCGCCGCCAGTCCCGTGGCCGTGTACCTTGCGCAGCTCTCGCCCAGCTCCCGCCGCGCAGTGCGGCGCGACCTGGACGTGATCGCCCGTCTGCTGTCCAGCGGCGAGGCAGACGCGGATGGAATTCCGTGGCATTTCGTTCGCTACAGCCATGCGGCGGCGATTCGCCAGGCTCTCGCTGAGAGATATGCGCCCGCCGGAGCCAACCGCATGCTCTCTTCATTGCGCGGGGTATTGCGCGAGGCGTGGAACCTGGGCCTCCTCCCGGCCGAGGACTACCAGCGCGCAATCAGTGTGAAGACGGTCCGCGGCGAGCGTCTCCCGGCGGGCCGCTCGCTCTCCGCCGGCGAGGTGCGCGCGCTGTTCGTGGCCTGCGCCGGGGACGAGCGTCCGGCGGGTGTGCGCGACGCGGCCATCGTGGCGGTCCTGTACGGCGCCGGCCTGCGCCGCGCCGAGCTCGTGCAGCTCCAGGACGCGGACTACACCCCATCCACGGGCGGCGTGCGGGTGCGTACCGGCAAGGGGAACAAGGAGCGCCTGGCCTATGTCTCCGGCATGGGGTGCGCTGCCGTGGATGCGTGGCTGCTCGTGCGCGGTGGCGAGCCGGGACCGCTCTTCACTCCCATCCACCGCACCGGCCGCGTGCAGATGCGCGCTCTCCGCGAGCAGAGCGTGTACGACATGCTCGTGCGCCGCGGCACGCAGGCCGGCGTGCCCCCCTTCAGCCCCCACGACCTCCGCCGCACATTCGCCGGCGACCTGCTGGACGCTGGCGCCGACATCAGCACCGTCCAGAAGCTGATGGGCCACTCCAGCGTTACTACCACCCAGCGCTACGACCGCCGCGGCGAGGAGACCAAGCGCCGTGCCGCGGGATTGCTTTACATCCCGTATACATCCCACTGACCACAGAGGGGGCCTTCGCCTAAACCCGTGTGACAGGCGATCCCCGGGATTGTGAGCCACCTGGTGATCGGCGGCGCCTCAGGGCGATCACTGTGCACGATGGAGAGCATCGTCGGCCCGCAGCTCCGGCCAACGTGAGCGGAGGAAGAGGTAAAGGTTGGTAATGCCAAGCGCGAGCAGGCCGCGCTGGCGGGGAACTCGGGGAGCTCGTGGCTCAATCCGGGGAGTCTCCTGGCCTACCCCCGCACTCGCGGGGAACTCTCCGCCTCGGCAGATCCGAACGTCGTTGCCACCCCCGCGCTCGGGGAACTCGGCTACGGGCGCCGCGCGGCCGACATCGGGCCGGGCCTACCCCCGCGCTCGCGGGGACCTCGCCACCAGGAGCTCGCACTGCGTCAACACGTCCGGCCTACCCCCGCGCTCGCGGGGATTTCTGTTCGCGCGCATCCACCTCGAACTGGTCTCGCGGCCTACCCCCGCGCTCGCGGGGACCTCGTATTCGAAGCGCCGAATCGCCGCCGCGAGCATGGCCTACCCCCGCGCTCGCGGGGACCTCACGACGTCGCCGGTCAGGAAAGCCTGCGCGAACGGCCTACCCCCGCGCTCGCGGGGACCTCCGGTGAACCTGGTGGACCCGATCGACTCCACCGGCCTACCCCCGCGCTCGCGGGGACCTCGGCGGCACAGAGCCGTGAAACTTCTAAGCAGGTGGCCTACCCCCGCGCTCGCGGGGGCCGTGAACCGTTCATCGATCAGGATCGCTCTCGCCGCCGCGCTCTGCGCCGCGTCCCCCCTCCGCGCCCAGGTGGCCGACTCGCCGCGCGGGGTCACCATCGACTTCGCGGACGCCGAGCTGCGCGCCGTGGTGCAGTCGCTCTCGCGCTACCTGGACCGCCCGGTGCTCTTTGGCGCCATGGGGAGCCAGCGCGTGTCGCTGCGCACCCCGCAGCCGGTGCCGCAGTCGCAGGTGGTGGCCCTGCTGCGCAGCACGCTGCAGTCGAACGGCTACGAGATGGTGGAGGAGGCGGGCTCGTACGTGGTCCGCGCGCGGGGCCCGGGGGGCGGCGCCCCACCGCCCCCCTTCGGCGGAACCCCGCCGCCGTTCGGCGGCGCAGCGTACCCGTCGCCCGGTCCGGGGAGCGGGGGGATGGAGCTCTTCGTGATCGCGCTGCGCCATGCCCGCGCGGCGGACGTGGCCGCCACCATCAACGCCCTGTACGGCCGGGCCAGCGCGCTGGGGGAGCTGGGCGCCGGCGGGCGCGGCACCCTGTCCGACGAGCTGCGCGGCAACCGCATCCCGTTCGGGGGCGAGCAGAGCGCCTCGGCCGGAGCCCCGCCGCAGGTGCGCACGGGGACGGGCGGCTTCCAGGGCGAGGTGGTGATCGTGCCCGACGCGCGCACCAACTCGCTCCTGGTGCGGGCCAACCGCACGGACTACGCGCTGGTGGAGTCCGCTGTGCGCCAGGTGGACATCCGCCCGCTGCAGGTGATCATCGAGGTCACCATCGCCGAGGTGCGGAGGAACTCGGACTTCAGCTACGCCCTCTCGGCCAGCATCGGCCAGCAGCGCATTCGCGACTCGCGCAACACCACGGTCGGTGGCTCCACCGCCGGCGCGGCGCGCGAGGACCTGGTGATCGACGCCCGCGGCATCGGCGGCGTGGACCTGAACCTCACGCTGCGCGCGGGGGTGGCGCGCGGGGTGGTCTCCATCCTCAGCCGCCCCATCGTCTTCGCCGCCAACAACGAGGAGGCGGAGATCAACGTGGGGGACCAGCGGCCGTTCGTGCAGCTGCAGCGCACCACGGACGGCGGCGCGCGCGACCAGGTGGTGCAGTACAAGGACGTGGGCACCCGCCTGGCCGTGCTCCCCACCATCAGCGCCGACGGCTACGTGCAGCTGCGGGTGACGCAGGAGGTGAACAACGCCACCGCCGAGACGGGTCCGCAGAACGCCCCC
>CADCTW010000174.1:5984-8938 GCA_902805735.1 uncultured Gemmatimonadota bacterium
ACGGGCAGACGGCGGTGCTGGGCGGCCTGAGCGAGGCGCAGCGGGAGCGCGGGAGCGGCGGGATCCCCATCCTCTCCAGCATACCGGTGATCGGCGGCGCGTTCGGCAGCAAGAGCCGCGCGAGCCGCAACACGGAGCTCTACGTGTTCCTCACCCCGCGCATCGTGCGCGACGACGAGGGGCAGGACGCCACCACGCGCGACGTGCAGACCAACGGCGGCGCGCCCGGGAAGGCGGCGCGGCAGACGCCGTCCATCATCCTCCCGCGTCCAAAAAAGGAGCGCTCAGCGCCCGTAGTACCTCCAGGCGGGGCGCCTCTGCCGCGTCCCGACTGACGAGCGGTCCGGTATCCGTTAGCGGACGGATACCGAAGCGTAGCTGACCCCTGGGCCATCTTCACGTATGACGATCCATCGTCCCGGACCTGCATCTGCCTCTGGAAGGAGTGCTCCGGCATAGAAGGGCGGATACTGCAATTTGCCCTTCCAGACCTTATATCGTGACGGATCGTTCCTCCGCAGTCTTCCTTCCCCGCCCCACACCAGACCGCTCGTGCGCATCCCACTCTCCCCCGCGGCAGGGCCTCGTCTGCCGCGTACCCTCCTGTTCGCGCTGTTCATGCTGTTGGGTCTGGCCGGCGCTGAACGCGCCGCCGCCCAGACGTGTGTGGCGAGCGTGCAGAGCGAGCCGCTGGCCGGCGACTCCACCCGCAAGAAGGACAAGGACAAAAAACCCAAGCGGCGGGCGCCCAAGGATGGCGCCACCGTGCAAGCGGTTGAGCCCGGGTGCGAAACGGACACGTATCGCCCGAGCGTCTACATCAGCCCAGGGACGGGCATTCAGAGCCCCAGCGTGAGCGTCTCCATCAACTGGCGAGACAACGTCGGGTTGGACCAGTACAGCTACTGGATCTCCCTCAATGGCGCGGACGTGACCTCCAGCTTCTCCTACGGAGGCACGGCTACGTCGGCCAGCTCCACAGGCACGGTAACGCTGCGGCCGGGCGACAATACGCTCGTCGCGGAGATCTGGGATCAGGCTGGCAACCACGGCACGGCCACGGTGACCTACACCAGCACGCAGCCCGCACCTACCAGTTGTCCGCTGGGGCAGTACCTGGCGACGTACTACGCTGGGGTAGACCTGGGCGGCTCGCCCATCCAGACCGCGTGCGAATCGGCCGTGGACCACAACTGGGGAGACGGGACGGCCAGCGGTGTGGTGGGCGGTGACAACTTCTCGGTCCGCTGGGTGGGGCGCCACAGCTTCACGAGCGGAGCTTACCAGTTCACCGTGCGAGCGGACGACGGGGTGCGGCTGTGGGTGGACGGGCAGCTCCTGATCGATCGCTGGGTAGACCAGGCGCCTACCACGTACACAGCCATCCGGCAGCTGACCGACGGAGAGCACGAGGTGAAGGTGGAGTACTACGAGCGGGGCTGGGGCGCAGTGGCCCGGCTTTCCTGGGATGCGATGCCCCCCCGACCGGTGGCCCCGGCACCCGAGCCGGTGGCGGGGCCGCTGCCCAGCCTGCGCGAGACGGTGCGCGCGGCGTACTGGCAGATTCTGGAGCGGGAGCCGAGCGCCAGCGACCTGGCCCACCGCACGCAGCTGATCCAGGACGGGGTCTGGTCGGTCTCCACTCTCGTGGCCGACCTCATGAAGTCCGGCGAGTACGAGGCGCGCTTCGTCAGCGCCTCCGGGATCTCCGCTGGGGCAGCCGTGGACGGCGTGTACCGGCACATGTGGGACCGCCCCGCCACCCCCGGAGAGGTCAACCAGTGGAGCTCCACAGTCTCCGCGGGCGGCTACCGGACGCTGGTCGACCACATCCAGAACGACTGGTACCCGCGCGAGCAGTTCGGCCGCGACGCCGTGCCGGGGCGGCCGGTCACCCGCTGGGACACCCGCACCCCGCTGATGGTGGCGCCGGGCCACGCCACCGACGCCTCCCGCTCGCTGTGCCTGAGCGCGCCGGCGGGGCTGGGAGCGGTGTACGAATGCGCGACGCTCCGGGTGGCACACCCCCTTCCCGCCATCCGGGCGCTGAACCGCACCCGTGTTCCCACACTGCTGTACAGCAGCGAGCAGGCGCACCCCTTTCCGACCTTCGGCCTGTGGATCACGCCGCCGGCCGGGCGCCCGGGGCTGGTGCGGATGGAAGCCACCGTGTACACCGGTCGCGGGGCACCCGACGTGGTCGAGCGCAGGCGCGCCAGCTGGGTCGGCAGCGAGTTCACGCCGGGACAGACGAAGCACGTCTCCGTCAGCTACGGCGCGGCAGACCAGCCGACGGGTGTCTACGACTACGCCATCCGGCTGGTGGCGGTCTACGACAACGGAGTCACGGAGAGCTGGATACAGCGGGGGCGCTTCGCGCTGGTCAACCACAAGGATAGTCCCTTCGGTGCGGGGTGGTGGCTGGCGGGGCTGGAGCGGCTGGATCTGAGCCCCAGCAGCAATGGATACCGGGAGGTCCTGTGGATCGGCGGCGACGGGAGCACGCGCCTGTACCAGCAGGGGCCTCTCCCGGAGCACTCCAGCTTCTGGGTGGCGAAGGACCCCACCGGCGCAGCCGACACGCTCTGGGTTTCGCAGCACTACCCCGACGCGTCCTACGTACGACGCCTCCCCGGCGGAGGGAACGTGTTCTTCGACGCTGGCGGGCGGCACATCGCCACGGAGGACCGGCTGGAGCGGCACACGCGGTTCCGGTACGAGGCGGGGCGGCTGCACTCGGTGCGGGTGCCCACGGCCGCCGGCTCCGACACGTCCAAGGTGCCCTACATCTTCGGCTACGACGCGGCGGGGCACCTGAACCGGGTGAGCGCCCCTGACCTGGCCGGCAACGAGGCGCGCGTGGTCTACATGGGGCCGGATCCCAGCGGGCTGGTGCGGTGGATCCGCGACCCGGGCACTCCGCGCGCCACGGACTTCGTGGTTGGGCAGGCTCA
>CADCTW010000174.1:8948-13916 GCA_902805735.1 uncultured Gemmatimonadota bacterium
GCCGTGTGGATGGGCGACCCGGCGAAGGACATCGTGATGCGCTTCCACAACCGCGAGACGCGGGGGCACACGAACATGGGCCCCGCGGTGGTGCCCGGAGACGTGGCCACGACCATCGACGGGCCGCGGCCTGACGCCGACGCCGACGACCGGACGCACTTCTGGCTGGACCGCTTCGGCGCTCCCTGGCGGATCGTGGACGCGGGCCGGCGCGAGACGGTGCTGACGCGGAGCGACCCGCGCTTCCCGGCGCTGGTCACGCGCACGGACGGTCCCATCCGGCTTGACGGCCGCCGGCAGACGGTGAGCGCGACGTATGATGCACGGGGGAGAACGACCAGCAGCACGGACTGGAGCACGTCGCGGGTCCTCCCCGACGGGAGCACGGCCTATGCGACCACACTTTACGAGTATGGCAATACGCAGTGGGCGAACCTGGAGCAGCCCACCCGCATAACCTCGCCCGAGGGGGAGGTCACGAGCATGGGATACCTGCCCAATGGGAACCGCGAGTGGCAGCAGCCGGGGAGCGACCAGACGCGGCGGGTCACCTTCGGGTACAACCCGCTGGGGCTGGTAGAGACCGTAACCCTTCCGAATACCGCGCCGGAGCGGTACGGGTACGACACACGGGGGAACCTGGCGTCGGTGCTCACTCCCCGCGGGTACCTGCTCGGGTTTCAGACCACGTACCGCAACGACGAACTGGGACGCACCTGGCAGGTAGAGCGCCCCGTCGACAGCACACGCCGAACCCGGGTCACCACGACCACCTTCTACCCGGGTACCGACCGGCCCCAGACTGTCACCACGCAGGGCGCCGGCCCCGATGGCACGACGCAGACCGTGACGGCGGAGTACGAGTACGATGCGGAGGGGAACACCAGGCGGGTGTCGCGCCGCTCGGACCCCGACCCGAATCGGATCGATTGGATCACCACCCGCTGGGACTACGACCCCGCCGGGCGCAGGGTCGCCGAGTGGGCACCCGACGCGACTCCGGCCAACCTGGCCGACAATCCAGTCGACAGCACCTACTACGACCACGCGGGCAACGCGGTGCGGGTACGCACACGCCGCTTCGCCGAGATCGCCGCCGCGCCGGGCAACACCCCGGCAACCGCGTACATCACCATGAAGTACGACGCGCTCAACCGGCTGCGGTCGCGCCGCACCCCCCGGGTGGAGTACGGGGCCATCGAGAGCGTGTTCAAGAACGGTGCGTTCGGGCTGTCCGCCGCGGCAGGAGCACTGCTCGTGCCGGCCTATCCCACCCCCGGCGGGACCGGGTACCGGATCGAGGCCGCACGAGACACCTTCCACTACGACCCGGTGGGGAACCTGGTGGAGGCGGACAATGCCGACGCGCTGGTACGACGCACCTACCGGCTGAACGGAGCGCTGGAGACGGAGACGCAGCAGGTGCAGACCGCCGCACGCGACGACGCGACACGGCACGTGTACACGCTGAGGTACGAGTACGACCTGAGCGGCCGGCGGACGGAACTGGTTCATCCGGGCGCACTCGCTCCATCGCCCTCTCAGAATACCACCCGCTACACTTACCACCCTCTCACCGGGGCGGCGGAGACGGTGACGGACGCGCTGGGGAACCAGTTCCGCTTCGGCTTCAACGTGCGCGGCGATCTCGAGTCGCTTTCCATGCCGGGCGGGGTCCGCGAATGGTACAGGTACGACGCCGACGGGAACCGGACGGATCACCAGGCCTTCCGCGGCGCATCGGCCCTGCGGTTGACCACGCTGAACTACGACTGGGATGATCGCGTGGTGAGCACGGCCAACACCGTCGGCACCCGCGATACGCTCACCTCCAGCTACACTCCGTTCGGGCACGTTCGCTCCGGGCAGGTCATCTCGCACGCGCCCGACGGGATCTGGTTCGGCTGTGCCGCGACCTCGATCAGGTTCGACAATGGTGAGACGATGCTGCACGACGCGCTCGGGAACCTCTACCAGACGACGAACAGCCACAACACGACCGGCCGCTGCGGGAACGATTGGGCGAACCCGCGCATCAGCCAGACGCTGAGCTACCACGGCGGCACTGGGCGGCTCGCCTGGACGCAGGGTGAGCTCGAGGAAACCCGGGAGGTCACCCAGTACGACGCGGGCGGCAACGTGGTGCGAACCGCGAACGTGTACACCCGGCCTTCCAACGGGCGCGTCGCCGAGCGCGTGTCCTACTACGGCGCCGACGACCGGCTGCGCGCCGCGGACGACCGGACGGGGCACATCACGAATGACTACGGCAGCAACTACCGCGCGGCGTTCGAGGAGTACCGGTACGATGCTCTGGGACGGCGTGTATGGGTACGGGCGAGGCGCTACTGCGAAAAGCTGCCGAGCTCCGCGTACGCCGAGTGCACGCTGGACAAGGTGCGGCGCACGGTGTGGGACGGCGACCAGGAGCTGTACGAGATCCAGATGCCGGGCGGGGACAACTCGCCCTACCTGGAGAGCGACGACCCACCGCCTGCGGGGCTGCCGCGCGAGACGGCGGAGGGGAGCGGGGTGGCGGCGGACCCCAATCCCTTCTTCGGGCGGGTGGCGTACACGTACGGGCTGGGGGTGGACCGGCCGCTGAGCATAATTCGCATCGGCTACGGCGACCAGCTCAACCAGAGCACCGATCCCAGCTACACGAACCAGCAGGCGACGCCGCGCGCCCTTGCGCCGTTCGCCATCTTCCCGCTCTGGAACTCGCGCGGCCAGGCGGACCTGGGGGTGTTCGTGGATGGAAACCAGCGGCAATGCGTCACGGACGCGGAAGGGGCAATCCGGTGCGTCTACCTGGGCTGGCCGGGCTGGTGGGCGGCGTACAACCGGCCACGCCTGGGCACCACCTTCTGGCACGGCACGCTGCTGGAAGACAAGCGGGACGATGCGGGAACGTACTACCGGAGGAACCGATACTACGACCCGGCCACCAGCCGCTTCACCCAGGAGGACCCCATCGGCTTGGCTGGGGGGCTCAACCTGTACGGCTTCGCCAATGGCAACCCAGTCGGGTATTCTGATCCGTATGGATTGTCGGGCTGCGATTGGCTCCGCAGTCCGGGGGAATGCGCCGCAAGGCAACTATTCTCCGCCATGGGTGCTGCTGGTCATCCGATCACGATGACCGAGGCCCGGTACTATGCCCGACACCCAATGACGATGGGGTTTGCTGCAATTGCAGTACAGGAGACTGGAGCCTTCGTATCAGAGATCGAGCAGAGTGCGGAGTTCGGAGGCATGCCGGGTGTCGCGAACGTCGCGAGGCATCAGTATGGTCAGTGTGCCATGACGATGCTTGCGGGAGAAGGCGCCGCTAAGACCACAGCAGACCTGCATGAAGCGGAACGACCGCAGGGAGAGGCCGATTCGCAAGTGGATCAGGAGAACAACACCCGGGGCCGAGCCCTCGGGAGAGCAGGTAAACGGTCGGTCTTGGGGAGGGATGGGGCACAGCAGCGCCAGCACCACTGTGGAAGCGGAGTCAGAGACAATCTACGAAGCGGAAACTTCTGGTATGTCAGAAAGGGGGGAGGAGAGTGAAGATGCATTGCGTAAGATTGTGCGCCGTGTTGGCTACAGTCGCCATCGCAGCCTGCGAATCTCGTCCGAAGCGTCCTATCGGAACCGCGTTTACCGACTCCGTATTAGATCGCTACACTCCCGGGAGCAGGTTCGGGCAAGAATTGGCTGTTGAGGTCAATCGATCTACGATTGCAGAGATCGACACGACATCATCAACCGCAACGGTCGTTCGACCCTTGGGATTGCCGCGTCACGGACTCACTCACGTGCGTGTGCATGGCGATACACGTGGGTCACCGGCATCAGCATTGTCGACACGATCCAACAGGTACTTTTTCTTCTCCCGGACTCGCGAGCCAACCCAGTCACCAGCACTTCTTGTAGCGGAGATGGACTCTCTCTTTGGGGGTGATCCGGCTGAGGGGTGTGCGGTTGGAAAGTTCATCACCGCGCCGGACCAGGTACTCTACTGGGAAGAGGCAGACGGTGGTGGAGCAGCGCTCCTTACGCCGTATGGCCGAGAGCCTCGAGGACAGACGAGGTTGGTCATCTACCCAGCTGGATTGAGGGTTCCCGACGCAGTCGTGGGTTTCCGCCGTGAAGATTGCAGAGGTATTTCACAATAAACGGTGGTGACAGACGGCTGCCGGCGCGGCCGAGTGTTCCCTACGAGGCCGCGTTGCGCCTCCACCGGGTTGCAGAGCCCGCGCCGGAGATCAATCATCGAGCAGCTGATGAGGTAGCGCGGCCAATTGTCACCTGGAGGCCGCAGAGCGCCCCCACCCGGTCGCGGAGCCCACGCCGTCCTCACCCGAGTGCGCCTGGCGCAATCTTGTGTGTCGTACGAGGCGGCTCCAACGCCAAGCCCCTCAACGTCCTTCGTGATTTCGCGCCAGGCACGCGGTTCCAGGGGCGGATCCTCCGGGGTCCGCCGCTCCATTTCCAAGTTGTCAAGGGTCGCACCCTTGTGACCTGCCCGGCCGAGGGGCCCGCGTAACTCGATAGTCGGAAGTGCAAGGCGCCGGTCGTTGGGTTTGCGAAGCGGCCCTCAAAACTCCTTATCCGAGACTGGGGCGGACCCGCCAGTATGTCTCTGGAAACCGGGGAAGCGTTTGTCCCTGTGCGGAGCTGGCCCAAAGCCACTCCTATCCTCTCGCGCGCTTCTCGTCGCGATCTGCCGTCGGTGCGTTGGTGCTGCTGTTCCTCCTCCGAGGAGCCGTTTTGCGACCCCGACTGTGCGGCGATCCAGGCTCCATGCACACTACTACACCGCGGCCTCGGATCGGTTGCCAAACCGGCTCTGGGCGGGGTGGCGCGAGAGGTAACAAAAAACGGTTCTTCGTCGATTTAGTTGCAGGTAGGTAGAACAAGAATGGACACCGGTCCTTTCGGTGCAGCAGAATGGAGTTGTCTAAGCTCCCATTCACG
>CADCTW010000175.1 GCA_902805735.1 uncultured Gemmatimonadota bacterium
AGGAACTCACACCAGACGACATCTCTGACGCAGCGTAGCTCTCCCTGGCGCGCCAGAGTTTAGAGAAAAACCGCGACAGATTTCAGAGAACCCACACCTCGTACCGCTTCCACATGTGATCGTACACGCGTACCGCTGCCGCGTCTTTTGCGCCTGCGGTCAGTTCCTGTACGACGACGGCAGACATAAAAAACCCGGCGGGAAAGCGCGCCGGGTTGTACCGAATGAAAATGTTCGTATCGAACGTCACGCCGAGCACCGTTCCATCATCAGAACTCCCAGAGCTCAGGGTTCTCGCGGATCGACTTCCACATCTCGAACATCAACTTGTCAGCTATGGAGCCGGACAGCCGGTACTGGACGCGTCCGTCGGTGCTGTGGACCGCGACGTCGACCTCCGTACGCTGCGCGAGCTCAAGGGCGGCGTCGATTGCCTGTTGCCGGGTTTCGTGGGTGCTCTTTATGCTCCGCCGCACCCGGACCACCCACGCTCCGTCGCGAAGATCTACGTGCACGTTCACCCGCCCGCCGCCCGGCCTGGCCGGAGCGACGGATCGGGGGGAGCCATTTGCGCTCTTGCTCTTCGCCATTCGCACCTTCCTGGTGGTCTGCGGAGGCCTCAGAGAACGTAAATCTTACCGAGGATTTCCACCTCCGCAACTCCCCCGCAGAAGATCGTCAAGCCGTTGGCGCGAAACGGTCTAGCCGCGATCCAATTGAAGCCACGGAGCCACCGGGCGAAGTTATCTCTGTGCCTCTGTGTCTCTGTGTGAGGCTGCTGTGTCAGGGCTCAGCGAATCCGGGGCTACACTATCCGCCGGGGCGACGACGCGGCCACGGTCCAGGCGGCAGGCGTTGGCGGGCTCGGTGCCGGCCAGGAAGTACTCGCGGCGGGCGGCGGTGGCGGGGCAGGCGCCGGTGAGGGGGTGCCCCGTGGCCGGGTCCGCGGCGACGGCCACGACGCCGGCGGGGACCGCCCAGGGGGCAGGGGCGCGGCGGCGGGCGTAGGTGGCCCGCATCATCTCGCCCCAGATGGGAGCGGCCACCGTACCCCCGAACGCGCCCGCGCCGATGGAGCGCGGACGGTCGAAGCCCACCCAGAGCGCGGTGACCATCTCCGGCGTGTAGCCGACGTACCAGGCGTCGGTGCCATCGTTGGTGGTGCCCGTCTTCCCGGCCATGGGGACGCGGGCGGGGAGGCGCGTGCGGGCCTCGCGCCCCGTGCCGCGCACCGCCGCGTCGCGCAGGATGTCCGTGGTCACGAAGGCCAGCGCGGGGGTGAGCGTCCGCACCCCGCGCCCGCGCCCGTCGTACACCACCTTGCCGACCCCGTCGGTGGCGCGGCGCACCAGGAAGGGCTCCACGCGCATCCCGCCGTTGGCGAACGCGGTGTAGGCGCCCGCCATCTCGATGGGCGCCACCGCCCCCGCGCCGATGGCCGACGACGGGTAGGGCTGCACCTGCGACCGGATGCCGAAGCGCTGCGCCACCCCCGGGATCGCCTGGAAGCCCAAGCCCTGCGCGAGCTGCACGGCCACCGTGTTCACCGACTCCACCAGCCCCTCGCGCACGGTGATGGGCCCGCGGAAGCGCCCGTCCGAGTTGCGCGGCGAGTACGCCTGCCCGCCGCGCAGGGGGATGCGCAGCGCCGTGTCCTGCATCACCGTGGCGGGGGTGGTCCCCGCCTCCAGGGCGGCGGCGTAGACCAGCGGCTTGAAGGCCGAGCCCGGCTGCCTGCGCGCCGCCGTCACCCGGTTGAAGTTCGAGTCCTCCCAGTTGCGCCCGCCGACCATGGCCAGGATCTCGCCGGTGCGCGCATCCACCGTGACCATGGCGCCCTGCAGGTACGTGGTGCCGCCCGCGGTGACGGAGCCCGCCGCGCCCTTGCGGGGCCCGCGGAACCACGTCTCCCGCTCGATGCGGTCCAGCCCGCGCACCAGGGCGCTGTCGGCGGCGTTCTGGGCGGCGGGGTCGATGGTCGTCCAGATGCGCGCGCCGGTGGTGCCGTACTGCGGCCCCACGTGCTGCGCCAGGAACTGCCGCGCCTGCTCGATCACCCACTGCGGGCGGGCGGAGTAGCCGTGGTTGGGCGCCAGGCGGATGGGGGTGCGCTTGGCCGCGTCCGCCTGGGCGCGGGTGACTACGTTGTTCTGCGCCATCAGGTCCAGCACCAGGTTGCGCCGCTCCAGGGCGCGCGCGGGGCTGATCTTGGGCGAGTACACGCCCGGGCCCTTGGGGAGCGCGGCCAGCATCGCCGCCTCCTCGATGCTGAGCTGCGCCGCGCCCTTGCCGAAGTAGTGGCGCGCCGCGGCCTCGATGCCGTACCAGCCGTGGCCGAAGTAGATCCAGTTGAGGTACGACTCCAGGATGCGCTCCTTGCCGTGCCGCTGCTCCAGCTCCAGGGCCAGCCGCATCTCGCGCAGCTTGCGCTCGGCCGTCTGCTCCTGGCGGTTGACCTGCTCCGGGTACATCGCCCCGATGAGCTGCTGCGTGATGGTGGATGCCCCCTCGCGGTCGCCGCCCAGCGTGTTGCGGAGCGCGCGGGCCACGGCGCGCGGGTCCACACCGGCGTGCTCGAAGAAGCGGCGGTCTTCCACCGCCACGAAGGCCATGGGCACGTAGCGCGGCAGCGAGCGCATGGCGACCACCGTGCGCACCTGCGGGCCCAGCTCCGCGATCAGCGTGTTGTCGCGCGCGTAGACCCGCGCGCTCTGCGTGGGCGTGCGCAGGGTGATTTCCTGCGCGGCGGCCGGTGCGGCGATGAGGATCGCCGCGGAAAGTATGAGACGGTTGATCATGGGACGAATATAATCACACAGAGACACGGAGACACAGAGAAGAGCTTTTCTCTGTGTCTCCGTGTCTCTGTGTGAGACCTATTGCTGGGCCGTCGTCGCGGTGGTCTCGGGGAGGAGGCCGGCGCCCGTGTAGGGCTTGCCGCCATGGTACCGGGCACCGAGGACGCGCTCGCCGTAGCCGTTCTCCGGGTCGCGGCCGCGGCGCATGGCGCGCTGCACGGCGACCTCGCCGCGGTTGTAGGCGATCACGGCCAGGCGCACGTCACCCTTGAAGAGCACCAGCATGTTGCGGAGGTTGGTGAAGCCCACGCGCATGTTGGTGTCGGGGTCCAGGAGCTCCTTGCTGGTGTCGACCTCCGGGTCGATGTCGCGGGCGGTACCCAGCATCACCTGCGTGAGGCCCAGCGCGCCGCGGTTGCCGGCGTCCGCGTCGAACACGCTTTCCACGCGGATCAGGCGGAAGGCCAGCTCGGGATCGATGCGCTGGGCGACCGCCGCTTCGTAGATGCGCCGCGCGAGAGGCCGCGTGACGTTGTAGCGGCCGACGAACTCGCTCACCTCGGCCTCGCGCCCCGTCTCCGGGGCGATGGCGCGGCGGAGGTAGCGCGCCTCCACCGTGAGCGGCGCCCGGGGGAGCGGGGTGCCGACGTGCTTCAGCGTGTCCGGCGGGCCCACGGGCGGCCGGAACACCTCCGCCACCCCCGCCGACCTCAGCGCGATGGCCGCCGCTGCCGGGATCACGATGAGCGCCCCCAGCAGCATCTTCCACAAGGGCCAGGCGGCTACCCGCCCGGTCAACTGCCTCGGTTCCCGGCGCCGTCGTTCGGTCATGGATGACTTTCCGGGTTAGAGATCGTGCGGGTTCCGCGTATAGATCGAAAGTGCCAGGTGCTGATGAAGATCCCGCGTAAACCGGCCAGCTTCTTCGCAGCGGCGCCATTCATCGCGCCCCGCATGGCCGACGACCCTGGTGCCTCTCGGCGCTCAGGGCTTCTTCTCACTCGCTCCCGCGCCCGCAAGCCTCAGTGTGAACGTGCTTCCCTGGCCGGGAGCGCTGCTCACCGTCAGGTCGGCTCCCAACAGGCGCGCGAGGTGGCGGCTGACGGAGAGGCCCAGGCCGGTGCCGCCGGCGGTGCGCGTCATCGGGTTCTGGACCTGGCGGAAGGGCTCCCAGATCTGCTCCAGGTGCTCGGGCGCGATCCCCACTCCCGTGTCCGCCACGCGGAAGAGGAGGTCGGGGCCGGCGCGCTCCACCGCGAAGGAAACCTCGCCCTCGTCGGTGAACTTGACGGCGTTGCCCAGCAGGTTGATGAGGATCTGCCGGAGCTTGCGGCCGTCGGTCACCACCTCGCCCGGGGGCGGCTCCGGGGCGGTGAAGCGGAGCCGCTTGTCGGCCGCCAGCGGCTCCACGATGGCCGCAACCTCGCGCGTGAGCTCCACCAGGTCCACCGGGGCCAGGGACAGCGTCTCGCGCCCCGCCTCCATCCGCGAAAAGACCAGGATCTCTTCGATGATGGAGATCAGGTGCCGCGTCGCGCGGCCGATGCGGTGCACGTGCTCCTGCGCGGCGGGCTCCACCGCCACCGGGATCCCCATCAGCAGCAGCTCCGCGTAGCCCAGCACGGCGTTGAGCGGCGTGCGCAGCTCGTGGCTCATGGTGGCCAGGAAGTCGCCCTTCGCCCGGTTGGCGGCCAGGGCTTCACGGTAAAGCCGCGAGTGGTCCAGCGCCAGCGCCGCGCGCCGCGCCAGCTCCTGCGCGAAGGGAACGTCCGCCTGCACGAACGGCTCGCCGCCGTAGCGCACGAAGGTGAGCGCTCCCAGCGCCTCGCCGCGCGCCAGCATGGGCACCACGATGCCCGAGCGGGGGCGCACCGCCCGCAGCAGGCGCAGGTGCTCTTCGTTGCGCGCGGTGGCCTGCAGGTGCGCGTCCGTGACGTTGGAGACCAGCACCGGGCGCCGGCTGGCGACCGCGTCGATGGTCGGGTCCCGGTCACCGGGCCCCGGCGGATAGCGGCGGCGGATCTCCCTCAGGAGCGCCTGCTTGGTGGGGTCCACGTGGATCGCCTCCACCCGCACCACGCCGCCGTCCGGCCCCACCACGTCCACGATGCACGCCTCGGCCAGCACGGGGACGGCCAGGCGCGCCACGGCGGCCAGGGTGGCCTCGAAGTCCAGCGTGGAGGCCAGGATGGCGCCCGCCTCGTTGAGCAGCTCCGTGCGCTGCCGGGCGCGCGCCGCCTCGTGCTGGGCGGACACGAGCTGCTCCTCCAGCCGCTTCTGCGCCGTGATCTCGCGCTGGGTCCCCCACACGCGGGGGATGCCGCCCCCTTCGTGGATCGCCACCAGGTTGTTGGCGAACACGCGCTCGTTCCCCTCCCGGTCCCGCTCCCGCGTTTCCGCGTCCGTCAGGCGTTGGCCGGAGTTCAGGAAGGAGCGCAGGTACGCGACGTTGGCCGGGTCCGCCGGCGGGAGGAAGCCGGCCAGCGGGGTGCCGACCAGCTCTTCCGCGCGCTCGTAGCCGTACATGCGCGCCATGGCGTCGTTGCACTCGCGCAGGACCCCGTGCCGGTACGCGTGCTCGACCTGCTCGTCCACTGTGACCTCCAGTGGAATCGGCGGATCGAACTCGAAGCACCAGATTCCCTCCGAGCTCTGCTCGATGAAGGCGCGGTAGCGCTCCTCACCGCGGCGCCCGTCGGCGTCGGAAGGGGGTGGTCCTGGTTCGGTACGGAGCACGGCGATCCGGGTGCGGGGTTCCGGGCAGGGTCCCGGATGTTTCCTGCAAGCCCGGAGCCGCGGAAAAGAACGGCGTTTCTCGCACAGAGGCACGGAGGCACGGGAGGAGAGCTTCACCCGCTAGAGAAGGGCGCCGGCGAGGAGCTGGTAGGAGTGGAGCCGGGCGGCGAAGTCGTGGGTCACGGTGACCGTCATCACCTCGTCCACCTCGTAATGGGCGGCGAGGCGGCGGAGCTCGGCGGAGACCTGCGACGGGTCGCCGACGACGGCGCGGGCGCCGTTGGTGCCGAGGTCCGCGGGGCGCCAGTCTTCGCCCAGTTCGGCCAGCGCCTCCGCGGGGGACGGGATGCCGCGGTCGCGGCCCAGCCCCAGCCGCCGGCGCCAGAGCTCCAGGGAGGAGGCGAGGCGGACCGCTTCGTCCGCCGTGCCGGCGCACACCACGCCGATGGCGAGCGACGCCCGCGGCTCGGGGAAGTGGCGAGAGGGGCGAAAGCGTTCGCGGTAGTCGCGGACGGCGTGGGCGCCGTCTTCGCCGCTGATGAACTGAGCGAAGGTGTAGCCGCACCCCAGCTCGGCCGCGTACGCGCCGCTCTGCCCGCCGGAGCCCAGCAGCCACACCGGCGGCACCGTGTCGCCGCGCGGCAGGGCGCGGACGCGGCCCCAGGGGTGGCGCTTGTCGTACGAGTTCTCCAGCCACCCGATCAGCTCCGCCACCTGCTCGGGAAACTGGCCGATGCCCATCGCGCGCCCGTACCCCAGCGCCGCCGCCGTGCGCGCGTCGCCGCCGGGCGCGCGGCCGATCCCCAGGTCGATGCGGCCGGGGAAGAGCGCTTCCAGGACGCGGAACTGCTCGGCCACCTTGAAGGGCGAGTAGTGGGGAAGCAGCACACCGCCCGCGCCCACCCGCAGCGTGCTCGTGGCGGCCGCCACCATGGGGATCAGCACCTCCGGCGCCGACCCCGCGAACGAGTTGGTGCTGTGGTGCTCCGCCAGCCAGTAGCGCGTGTACCCCAGCCGCTCGGCCGCGCGCGCCAGCTCCAGTGTATTGCGGATGGCGTCCGCGCCCGTGCCGCCCGTGGGCACGGGGGACTGGTCGACGATGCCGAGGGTCAGGGCCATGCGGGATCGGGAAGGGGGGAGCGGGGAACGGTGGGCAGCCCTCACCCCCCATCCCCCTCACCCAAACTGCTGGGAGAGGGGGCGCATCTTCGGTGGCGGCGGGCGGGTCGGGTTTCGCAGTGGGCCGCGGTTCCGCCGGCGCCGCGGCCCTGCGCGCGGAGCCGTGGAAATCGCCCCCCTCTCCCGTTATCGGGAGAGCGGGGGTCGGGGGGGTGAGGGCCCCCCGTTCCCTAGCTACGCGTACCGCCGCGGATCGATCACCGTGCCGTTGATCTCTTCGTGCACGCTGGCCAGGTAGGCGAGCGCAACCACGGCGGCGGGGAGGCCGCCGGAGGGGTCCTGGCCCATCTGCGCCAGCGTTTCGCTGACCCAGGGGGGGCTCACGGTGTTGACGCGGATGCCGCGGGGGGCCTCCAGGGCGGCGGCGCGGGCGAAGGCTTCCAGGCCGCCGTTCACCAGGCTGATGGCGGCGCTGCCGGGCATCGGCACCTGGCTCAGGATGCCGCTGGTGAGGGTAAACGAGCCGCCGTCGCGGACGTGCTCCATCCCCAGGCGTACCAGGTTGACCTGGCCCATCAGCTTGTTCGCGATGCTGAACGCGAAGTCGTCGTCTCCCAGTTCCGCGAGGGGGCGGAAGCGCGCGCTCCCCGCGCACGAGACCACCGCGTCCACCTCGCCCACGGACTGGAAGAGCTCGCGGATGGACTCGGGGCGCGAGATGTCGGCCTGCACCTCGCCGCTCGTGCTCCCCACCCGGATCATCTCGTGCCCGCCCAGCGCCTCCACCACCGCCTGTCCGATGGTTCCCGTCGCACCCACCACCAGCACTCGCATGGCGCACCTCCGTTTCGGGGGATGAAGCTCGGCAGCAGGATGCCGACGCGGAGGCATCGGGGCAAGTGGCTGAGCCCCGCACGGAGGCACAGGAATTACTTCACCTCGGGCTTCCGGCGCCGTCTGCGCAGGCGGCGCAGGACCCAGATGAGCGCGGCCAGGATCAGGGCCAGGGGGACGAGGAAGCCCAGTGAGGCGATGAAGCCGGCGAGGAAGCCGATGAAGTTGCGCCACATGTCGCGGAACGCTTCGGCGATGGGGCTGGAGCCGGGGTAGTCGCCCACCACGGGGCTGGGCTCGTGCAGGGTTACGGTGAGGGTGCTGACGGCCACGCGCGAGCGCAGGTAGCGCAGGCGGCCCTCCTGCACGTCGATCTCCTGGCGCACGCGCGCGAGCTCGCGCTCCACGGCCAGCACGTCTTCCAGCTTCCCGGTTCGGGTGGCGAGAAGGGCCAGGAGGCGCTCCTCCAGGCGGCGCGCGTTGGCGTTGCGGGCGGCAAGGTCCACGTACTCCTCGCCCACGTCCTGCGCCTGCGTCTGCACGCTCTCCACCCTGCCGACGGGGCGAAGGCCGCTCACCGCCTGGTCGAAGCGCGTCGCCGGGATCTTGAGCTCTATGGTGGCGGTGCGCCGCTCCTCGTCGCCCATGCTCACGGAGGTGTTCCCCACGTAGCCGCCGAGCTGCACCGCCAAGCGCTGCACCCGCGCCACCGCCGCCTCCACCGAGTCCACCTCCACCGTCGCCATCCCCGTGCGGATCACCATGGCCGGCGCGACGCTGGCCCGTTCGCCAGCCGAGAGGCCGTCCTGCCGGATCTTGACGGCCGTCTCCTGGCTGTATTGGCCACTCGCGACGGAGGCGGGCGCGCCTACCGCGGGATCCTTGTAGACGACTAGATCCTGGCGCGAGGACGTTTCTCCGCCGCCGCACGCGGCGAGGGCAAGGAGCAGGACGACGCGGAACGATTTCATGTGGGCCATGGGTAGCGGTGCAGGGAAGTGGTTGTGGGACAACGGTTACGCTGGATGTGCCACGCAGGGCGGTGCATGGTCGGTGTGGCGCGGCGTCTGGGGAACGGAGGCGCGGCCCGGCTTCTGACGGGCCCGCATCGTTTGACGCGGGGGGCGGATGCTTCTAGGATAACGAAAACGCCACCCGAACCCGCTCCGCAGATGCGCAGATCCGCGCTCGTCCTCCTCCCGCTCCTGGCCGCCTGCACGCCGCCGCGGCCCGTCGTCGCGCCGGTGCCCGCGCCGGCGCCGGCAGCCGTGCTCACCCCGGCGCGGGCGGGCGAGGTGGGGATGCGGGCCACGCTCCCCGCGCAGCTCGACTCCATGGCGCGCGCCGCGCTCGCGGAGGGGGTGGCCCCGGCCATCGCGCTGGCGGTGGGGCGGCACGGGCGGCTGGTGCACATGGAGAGCTACGGCCGCATCGACCACCCTGAAGACGCGCCAGCGGTCACGGACAGCACACTCTTCGACCTGGCGTCGCTCACCAAGGTGGTCTCCACCACGGCCGTCGCCATGCGGCTGGAGCAGGACTCGCTGCTGGACCTGGACCGCACGGTAGCCTCGTACCTGCCGGAGTTCAACGATTCCGCCAAGGCGGGGATCACCGTGCGGATGCTGCTGACGCACACGGGGGGGCTGGAGGCGGGGGCGCCGCTGCAGCGCCAGTACCGGGGCCGCGAGCAGTACCTGCAGCAGATCAACCGGCGCCCGCTGCGCTACACGCCGGGCACGCGCATGATCTACAGCGACTGGGACCTGGTGCTCGCGCAGCTCGTGATGGAGCGGATCACGGGGAAGACGCTGGACGTGCTGGCGGACGAGCTGGTCTTCCGCCCGCTGGGGATGCGCGACACGCGCTACGCGCCGGCCGCGTCGCTGCGCCCGCGCATCGCCGCCACCGAGGTGGCGGCCGACCGCGGCGGGCTGATCTGGGGCGAGGTGCACGATCCCAACGCGTGGGCGCTGGGCGGGGTGGCGGGGCACGCGGGCCTCTTCAGCAGCGTGCGCGACATGGCCGCCTTCGCGCAGATGCTGCTCAACCACGGCGAGTACAACGGCGTGCGCGTCCTGCGCCCGGCGACGGTCGCCCGCTGGACGGCGCCGCAGGGCCGCGGCTCCAGCCGCACGCTGGGGTGGGACACGCCCTCCGGCACGTCGAGCGCGGGCCGCCACTTCGGCCCGCGCTCCTTCGGCCACACGGGGTACACCGGCACCTCGCTGTGGATCGATCCGGAGCGCGGCGTCTTCGTCGTCCTCCTCACCACCCGCGTCAACCCGAGCGCGGAGAACCAGAAGCACGTGGCGCTGCGCCGCGCCGTCGCCGACGCGGTGCAGCAGGCGATCACCGACGCGCCGCTGGTAGATTGGGAAGCGAGAAGGTAGGGGGGTCGGCGCGCGCTGCCCCCCCCTACCCCGGCCCCTCCCCCGCAAACCGCGCGGGAGAGGGGAGAACTGCAGACGGAGCCATCATGGTCTGGAGAAAGCCGCAGCGGTTGACGAACGGGATGAAACGGGCTGCGCGCGAGCATCGCAGAGAACCGACCGTGGCGGAGGCGCGCCTGTGGGCGAGCCTCCGCAGGAATCAGCTCGCGGGCGCGGGATTCCGACGACAGCACCCGGTGGGCGCGTTCATACTGGACTTCTACTGCCCGGCCAAGCGCCTCTGCATAGAGTTGGACGGGCCGATCCACGAGCGGCAGCGGGAGCACGACGCGATGCGCACCGAATCCCTCGCGGCGCACGGCATCGGCGTGGTCCGCTTCCTCAACGGGGAAGTGCTGGACGACCTGCCCTCCGTGCTTCAGCGCATCGAAGCGTCCCTCGACCGCAAATAAAGGCAGTTCCCCCCTCTCCCGCGCAGTTTGCGGGGGAGGGGCCGGGGGAGGGGGGCAGCGCGCGCCGACCTCTCCGAAGTACCACGCAGGGTGGCCCGATGCGTGCAGCCCGGCGCAGCTTACGCACACACACCGAAACCCCGAACGAGGTGGCATGGCTCAGACCCGTGAGCGCGTCCCCGTTGTCATCGTCGAGTACGACCAGATCGCAAACACCATCGCCCGGCGCATCGCGGAGATCGTCCGCGAGCGGAACGCGGAGGGACGGCCCGCCGTGCTGGGGCTGGCCACCGGGAGCACGCCCATCGGCATCTACCGCGAGCTGATCCGGCTGCACCGGGACGAAGGGCTCGACTTCTCCAACGTCGTGTCGTTCAACCTGGACGAGTACTACCCCATGGACCCGGAGAGCATCCACAGCTACCACCGGTACATGCGGGAGAACCTGTTCGACCACATCAACATCCCGAAAGAGAACGCCCACCTGCCTCCCGGCAACATCGAGCGCGAACGGGTGGAGGAGGCGTGCCAGCAGTACGAGGACGCCATCGTGGCGGCGGGCGGAATCGACTTCCAGATCCTGGGGATCGGCAAGACGGGGCACATCGGCTTCAACGAGCCGGGGTCCGGGAAGGGGAGCCGCACCCGCCTGATCGCGCTGGACACCGTGACCCGGCGCGACGCGGCGGCGGACTTCTTCGGCGAGGACAACGTGCCCACCGAGGCGGTCACCATGGGCGTGGCCTCCATCCTGGACGCCCGCGAGATCGCGCTGGTGGCCACCGGCGAGCACAAGGCGGCCATCGTGCGCCGCTCCGTGGAGGGCGAGCCGGACCCGGACGTGGCGGCCACGTACCTCCAGGACCACCCCAACGCCACCTTCTACCTGGACCCCGCCGCCGCCGCCGAGCTCACGCGCATCAAGACGCCGTGGGTGGTGGGCGAGGTGTCGTGGAACCGCAAGCTGGAGATCGAGGCGGTGATCTGGCTGAGCCAGACCACGGGGAAGAGCATCCTGAAGCTGGACCCCGAGGACTACCGCGAGCACCACCTGAGCTCGCTGCTGGCCCGCTACGGCTCGGCCGGGCCGCTGAACGGCGAGGTGTTCAACGCGCTGATCTCCAAGATCCGCGGGCGCAGCAAGCTGCCGCAGGGCAAGAGGATCATCGTCTTCTCGCCGCACCCGGACGACGACGTGATCTCGATGGGCGGCATCCTCAACAAGCTGCACCAGAACGACAACGACATCATCGTGGCGTACCAGACGTCGGGGAACATCGCCGTCTTCGACCACGAGGTGCGGCGGTACCTGGACTTCCTGCAGCGCTTCGGGCGCGACTTCGCCAACGGCGGCGGGGAGCTGCAGGAGCTCACCTTCCGGATGGAGGCGTTCCTGGACCAGAAGCACCCGGGGCAGGTGGACATCCCGGAGGTGCAGACGATCAAGCAGCGCATCCGCGAGGCCGAGGCCGTCTCCGGCATCGAGACCTTTGGCATGACGCGCGACCAGGCGTGCTTCCTCAAGCTCCCGTTCTACCAGACGGGGAAGGTGCGCAAGGACCCCATCGGCCCCGAGGACGTGGCGATCACCCTGCGCCTGCTGGAGGACCACCGGCCGGAGATCATCTACGTGGCCGGCGACCTTTCGGACCCGCACGGCACCCACCGCATGTGCCTGGAGGCGGTGGAGCGCGCCCTCCAGGAGTACGGCGGCGAGCAGCCCGAGGTGTGGTACTACCGCGGCGCGTGGCAGGAGTGGAGCGTGAGCGACGCGGACATCCTGGTGCCGCTCTCGGAAGAGGAGCTGCGCACCAAGATCCTGGCGATCTACAAGCACCAGAGCCAGAAGGACAAGGCGCCCTTCCCCGGGCAGGACGAGCGCGAGTTCTGGCAGCGCGTGGAGGAGCGCAACACGGGCACGGCGCGCATCGTGGACCAGCTCGGCCTCCCCGAGTACTTCGCGATGGAAGCGTACGTGGTGCGCAAGAACGGGCAGCCGGTGGAGCAGGAGACCATCTCCACCAGTGCGCTGGCGCGCCCGCCGCGCCACCGGCGCTCCACCGACGCCCCCGGCGCGCGCGGCGAGCTGGCCGGCGCCGGCCGGGGCTGATGGCCGGCCCCTTCTTCGCCGGGGTGGACGGCGGCGGCACCCGCACCACGCTGGTGCTGGCCGGCCCGGATGGCCGCGAGATCATGAGGCGTGTGGGGGGCGCGGGGCTGGTGGACCCGCGCGACCCCACCGCCAGCGCGATGCTGGTGGCGGACCTGGTGCGCGCCGCGGTCGCCGAAGCGGGGCTCGATGCGCCCGCCGCACTCTGCGCCGGCCTGGCCGGCGTGGGCAACGAGACGGAGCGCGCCGCCGTGGAGCGCGCCCTGGCCGCCGAGAGGGTGGCGGGGCGGGTGCGCATCGTCACCGACGGCGAGATCGCGCTGGAGGGGACGCTGGGGGGCGGCGCCGGCGTGCTGATGATCGCCGGCACCGGCTCCGTGGCCTACGGGCGCGCGGAGGACGGGCGCGTGGCGCGCTGCGGCGGGTGGGGGATGTTCGTGGGCGACGAGGGGAGCGGCTACGCCCTGGGCCGCGCCGGCATCGTGGCCGCCCTGCGCGCCGCGGACGGCCGCGGGCCCGCCACGCGCTTGCTGGACGAGCTGATGGCGCGGATGGGCGTCGACACGCCCAACGGCATCCCGCCCTGGGTGGGGCGCTCGGAGAAGAGCGTCATCGCCGCCCTTTCCCGCCCGGTGGTGGAAGCCGCCGAGGCGGGCGACGCCGTCGCGCTGGAGATCCTGCGCCGCGAGGCGGGGGAGCTGGCCCTCCACCCGCGCGCCCTGGCCGACGCGCTGGACCCGTGGTCCGGGCCGATTCCCGTGGTGCTGTACGGCGGCACCTCGTCGTCCGCGCTCTACACGGGGATGGTGGAGGAGGCGCTCTCCGGCGGCCCGCGCGAGTTCCGGGTGCGGCCCCCCGCGGCCGATGCGGTGGCCGGCGCGCTGTCCATGGCCATGCGGGCGGCCTGAACGGCAGCCCTCGCCCCCCGACCCCCTCTCCCAAACTGCTGGGAGAGGGGGCGATTGCCACAGCTCCGCGCCCCGAGCGAGCCCGCTGCCGGGTGCCCGGTTGGGGGCCGCGCCCGTCCAGGTGCGGCCCTCCCGAATCTGTGAGCCCTCCCGACGATCCGTGGAAATCGCCCCCCTCCCCCAGCAGTTTGGGGGAGGGGGGTCGGGGGGGTGAGGGCGGTACAGACCGGGTAGATTGGTAACAGAATAGACCGGGATGATAGGTAACACTTCGGGGTAGGATTCGGCGCACAAGATTGGAGGTGCGCCATGCCTTGGAGACAGAGTGACGCCGTGAAT
>CADCTW010000176.1:0-33439 GCA_902805735.1 uncultured Gemmatimonadota bacterium
GGGGGGCGGCGGCCATCGCTGTGGCGCGGCCGGCGGTCGTCGCGACGCCGGGGCCGCCGGTCGTCCTGGGGCCCGAGGCCGGCGATCATCGCGGCACTGGCCGGGGGGCGTACCCGTGCCGGGGGCGGCGGTCGTCGCGACGCCCGGCGGCGGGCATCGCGGCGGCGGGGGATGAATCCCCCGGCTGGGACGACGGGAAGCCTGCTGAAGCAGGCTCGCGCGGGTCGGGTTCTCCGGGGGGCTTCAGCGGGCCTCCCGCCGGCCCAAAGTGGCCCCCCGTAACCGCACGGGTGGGCGCGATCCATCGTGCCCACCCTTTTCGCCGTCTCGTTCCGTTGCCAACGCAACGAGCGCGGCAGGGGCAGCCCCTATGGGCGTGGGTGTAATGGAGAACGCGCCGGGGTGAGCGCGGCCGCGGTGTGCGGCATGGCAGGGGCTGCACCAGGAAGCGCTTCGGCGATCCGCGGCGCACGGGCCGCGGAAGGCATGGGCGCGATGAATCGTGGCTCTCCATGGATGATTCTGCCGGTGGTCGGCTGTCGGCCGGCCCGCGGCGGACGCGCGGTTGCGCTGGACCGACCTTGCCGTATGTTGCGCCGCGTGCGCGGCGGGGGCCGCGGCGGCGAAAGAACACCCGTTCGGAAGGCGCGATGGAGCGGATCGTCATGTGGCTGGAAAGCCCGTCCATACACCAGGCGCCGCTCGTCGCCGCGCTGGCCAGAGGGTGGGGCGGAGAGGTGGTGGTGGTGGCGGAGCGGGACGTGTCCGAGCGGCGGCGCCAGCTGGGGTGGGAGCGGGCGGACTTCTCGCCCGCGCGGCTGGTGGTCGCCCCCACGCGCCGGCAGCGGGCGAGCATCCTGGCCGCGGGGGACTGCGCGCGGACCGTGCACGTGTTCTCCGGGCTGCACGCGTACCCCGAGACGTACTGGACGCTGCGGCGCGCCGCGGCCACCTGCGCGCGCGTGGGCATCTACGCCGAGCGGCCCGCCAACGACCATTCGGCCAAGGGCCTCGCGCGGCGCGCGCGGTACCGGCTGCAGGCGCTGCGCTGGAGGCGCCGGCTGGACTTCGTCCTGGCCACCGGCTCCACCGGGGTGGAATGGTACCGGGCGCGCGGGTTCCGGGAGGAGAGCCTGTTCCACTTCGGGTACTTCACCGAGCCGCGCGACGGGGTGGACGGCCTGGACGAGGGCGTGCTACATTCCGGGGGAGCAGCGGAACTGCTGTTTGTGGGGCAGCTCATCCCGCGCAAGGGGCTGGACCTGCTTCTGCGCGCCCTGGGGCCGCTGGGTACCCGCTCGTGGCGGCTGAACGTGGTGGGGCGGGGCCCGCAGGAGGAGGAGTACCGGGCGCTGGCCGCCGAGCTGGGGCTCGGCGAACGTGTCCGCTGGCTCGGGGCGCTCCCCAACGCGCAGGTGCAGCCGCTGATGGCGGGCGCGGACATGCTGGTGCTCCCGAGCCGCTTCGACGGGTGGGGAGCCGTCACCAACGAGGCGCTCATGGCCGGCACGCCCGTGGTGGTGAGCGACGCGTGCGGCGCCAGCGACCTGGTGCGGCGTGACGACGCGGGGCGGGTGGTGGCGGCGGGATCGGTGGAGTCGCTCTCGGCCGGGCTGGCGGGGATGCTGGGGAAGGGACGGGTGGACGCCGGGCGGCGGCGCGAAGTGCGCGAGTGGGCGCGCGGCGCCATCAGCCCGGAGGCGGCGGCGGAGTACCTGGCGGAGATCCTTTCCGGCGGGGAGGGCAGAGGAGCACGGCCGCGGCCGCCCTGGCACCCGCCGGCGCGGAGCGGGCCGGGCGCGTGAAACGGCCTTGGACGCGAATACCTGATGAGCGCTGTAGTCCCCACGGGGGGCCTTTACGCAGACCGCCGCGCCTGGCTCAAGGACCGGTACGCCCATCCGGGCCTGCGCCGCTACTGGCCGGGGGTGCTGGGGATGGACGCGCTCAGCCGCGCCGAGCTCCTGGCGCTGCGCGAGGAGCGGCTGGCGGGGCTGATCGCGCACGCGGTGGCCCACGTGCCCTTTTACCGCAGGTGGCTGGCGGAAAGCGGGATGAGCGCGAACGCCGTGGGGCTGGGGGACCTCCCCGTCGTCACCAAGGACGCGTACCGGGCCAAGCTGGAAGACTTCCAGTCCGACGCGTACCCGGTGAAGGAGATGGTGGCCAACAAGACCAGCGGCAGCAGCGGCGAGCCGTTCCGCTTCCGCCGCCACGCCCGGTCGCTGGACTACAGCTACGCCTGCATGTGGCGGTCGCTGCTGCGCCACGGCATCCGCATCGGCGAGCGGCGCGGGCGCGTTTGGGGGCGCAGCTTCCACTTCAACGCGACCCCCGCGGCCATCCGGCGCGTGCAGCGGCGGCACGCGGTGCGGGACTGGATGAACAACAGCGTGGGGATCGACGCGTACTCGCTGACGCCGGAGAACGTGGCGCAGGCGGTGGCGAAGCTGCGCGCCGCCCGCCCCGTCTACCTGCACGGCTACGTCTCCGCCCTGTACGTGATCGCGCGGCACCTGCTGGACACCGGCGGCGGCTTCCACGACCTGCGCCTCAGGGCGGCCGTCACCGAGAGCGAGAAGCTGTACCCCTTCCAGAAAGAGGCCATGGAGGCGGCGTTCGGCTGCCCCGTGCTGGAGTTCTACGGGTCGGTGGAGCTGGGGGCGATTGCGCAGACGGACCCGCGCGGCGACCTGCTGGTGAACGACGACATGTACATCGTGGAGGCGCTGCCGGGCGGCGAGGCGGTGGTCACCGACCTTTTCTCGCACGCGTACCCCTTCCTGCGCTACCAGCTGGGCGACCTGGTGCAGCTCGCCTCCCGGCCGGCTACGGGGCTGCCGTACTCGGTGCTGGAGCAGGTGGTGGGGCGCACCACGGACCTGATCCCCCTGCGCGGCGGCGGGTTCGTGCACGGGGTGGCGCTGGCGCACGTCATCGACCACCACCTGGCGCTCGTGCAGAAGTACCAGATCCACCAGGAGGCGATGGATCGCTTCGCCGTGCGCCTGGTCACCCGCGCGCCGCTCCCCCCGCCCGTGCGGGAGCGGATCGTGGCGGACCTGGCGGGGCTGGTGGGCCCCGGCGCGCAGATCGACGTGCACGAGGTGGATCACATCGCCCCCGCCGCGAGCGGCAAGTTCCGCTGGGTGATGTCGGACGTCGCCCAGCGGTAACGAACGGGTCACGCGTGGAGGCACGGGGACGCGGAGGAGAACGGCTCCTCCGCGTCGCCGTGCCTCTGTGCCCATATAGGGGTTTACGCTCGCGTTCAGGGGGCGCTACATTGTGCGATGTCTGAAGCGCTCCACATCCTTCCCGATACGAGCGGCACGTTCCGCTGGGTGATGTCCGAAGTGACGCAGGAATACCGCAGCCTCGCGGACCTCTCGGTCGTGGTTCTCTCCTACAATCGCAGGGAGGAGATCGAGCGCGCCATCCCCGGCCTGTGCGGGCTCGCGGCGGAGCACGGCTTCCAGCTCATCGTGGTGGACAACGCGTCCACCGACGGGAGCCGCGAGGCGCTGCGCGGGATCGCGGCCGGGCATCCCGCGCTGGAGCTGCTGCTGAACGAGGAGAACCTGGGCGCGGCGGGCGGGCGCAACGCCGGGTGGCGCCGCGCGGCCGGCCGGTACATCCTGAGCATCGACGACGACATCACCGTGGGCGTGGAGCAGATGCGCGCGATGTGCGCGCGGATGGACGCGGACCCGCGCATCGGCGTGCTGTCGCCCCGCATCCGCGAGGCGGCCACGGGGCAGGTGCTCAACGACTTCGGTGACGAGCCGTGCCAGATCCCCACCTTCTACGAGGCGTGCCAGCTCGTGCGGCGCGAGGCGGTGGAGGTGGTGGGGTACGGCGACCCCGGGTGCTTCGCGGCGGGGGAGGGGTTCGACTACACCCTGCGCATGCACGTGGCCGGGTACGTGGCGTTCTACGTGCCCGACGTGGAGGTGGTGCACCGCGACCGGGTGCGGGAGGGGGGTGAGAGCGCCCACCGCCGCCGCATGTGGGTGGAGACCTTCACGGCGCTTTACTTCAAGCACTTCCCGGTGCGCACGGCCCTGCTCTTCACCACGCGCTTCCTGGTGACGCAGGCCCTCTCCGGCGCCCGCGTGTTCGGGGTGGGGTACGCCGTCACCCTTCCCCGGTGGGCGCTGGCGGGGGCCCGGGGCGGGTGGAAGCGCAGGGCCGTGGCCCCGCGCGAAACGGTGAGGTACTACACCCGCGTGGACCACCCGCGCGATTTCGGCAACCGGCCGCTGCTTCACAAGGTGATGAAGTCGCTGCGGGCGCGCGGGGAGGCGTAGAGATGTCCATGGAGCTGGAGATGCCGCGGGGTGCCCCGCCGGCGGGGATCCCGCGGCTGCGCGCGAACGCCGCGCCGCGCCGCCCGCGGCACTTCCGCGGTGACGCCATGCTCGCCAAGTACGCGGTCGTGCTGCTGCTGCCCGCCGCCGCCAACGTGATGTCGCTGGCGGCCGGCGCCGCGGCGCACCTGCTGGCGTACCTGTTCATCACCGCCTGGGCGCTGGGCGGGCCCCGCCGCTCCATCGAGGCGCTCACGCTCTCGTGGCTGGCCACGTTCCTGAATCCCGCGATCTACACGGCCAGCGGGCTGGGCGACGTGTTCCGCTGGATGGCGATCCTGGCGGCGCTCACCAGCATCTTCGTGCACTTCGTCATCACGGACGCCACCCTCCCGCGGGCGTGGTTCTGGGTGGTGGCGTTCGTGCTGGCGGCGTCCGGGCTCGCGGTGCACTCCAGCTACATGCCGGACGTGTCGCTGTTCAAGACCGTGAGCTTCCTGATGGGGACCACGGCCGTGCTGCTGGGCTTCCACCTCACGCGGCGCGAGGCGCGCTACTGGCGGGCCTGGTTCTCCATGCTCTTCGCGGTGGTGGTGGTGGCGGGGTTCCCGCTGATCGCGTTTTCGCTGGGCTACACCCGCAACGGGCGCGGCTTCCAGGGGCTCACGGGGCAGCCGCAGACGTACTCGCTCTTCCTGGGCCCGCTGGTGGCCTGGCTCCTGGCGCGGCTGATCACGCGCGAGGAGCGGGGGCTGGTGCGCTGGGGCCTGGTGGCGCTGGGCGCCGTTTCCCTCATCGCCACGGAGGGGCGCACGGGGCTGGTGGCCGCGGCGGTGGGGCTCGGCGTCTCCGGGCTGTGGTGGGTCGCTTCCGGGCGGGTGCGGGTGGCCGTGCCCCGGGCGTGGATCGTGATCGGCCTCTTCGCGGTGAGCAGCGCGGGCGTGTGGGTGGCCGCCAACTGGCAGACCGCTTCGCGGGAGACGATGGATTTCCTCTTCAAGGGGAGGGCCGCCCTGGGCGTGGAGACGGCGTTCTACGCTTCGCGCGGGTTCCTGATCGAGGCGTCGATGGCCAACTTCCGCGAGCACCCGCTCACCGGCATCGGGTTCGGCGTGGCGTCGGACCCCACGACGTTCATCGTGCGCCGGGACCCGGTGCTGGGGCTGCCGCTGGGCGCGCCCACGGAGAAGGGGTTCACGCTGGTCGCTATCCTGGAGGAGATCGGGCTGATCGGGATGGCGTTCTTCCTGATGATGCTGGCGGCGCTGCTGCGCCCCGTCTTTTCGAGGAGGGCCCCCTTCGCGGCCACCGTGCTCGCGGTCTCCGCGCTGGCCATCAACTTCGGCGAGGCGGTTTTCTTTGCGGTGGGAGGGAGCGGCATGCTGGTGTGGCTGCTGGTGGGAGCGGCCCGCGTGATGGCCACGCACGAGGATTGACGCGAGACCGGAAGAGCCGGGCCGGCGTGGCGGAGGAACCCCGGGGAACGAAGCGCGAAGTCCGGAGTGCCAAGTGCTGAACTGCGGTTACCAGGGACCAGGGACTAGGCACCAGGCACTAGGCACTAGGCACTAGGCACTAGGCACCGGTCCGCAGGCACTCGCACTCATCTCAGCACTTCCAGCGAAATGCCTCGCGCCGCCGGAAAGTGGACCACCCCTCCCCCCGCGGCCGAATACGTGCGGGCAGACCGAATCATCATCCCAAGGAACCACCCGATGAGTCAAGCTTTGAAGCGGGTCAACGTTGGCTGTGGCGCGACCCCCACCCCCGGGTGGGACAACTTCGACAACTCGCCCACGATCAAGCTGGCGAAGAAGCCGCTGCTCCTGCCGGTGCTGGGCAAGCTGGGGCTGGTGGCCGAAGCCTCCAGGAAGTACGCCGACTTCGCAAAGAACGCCAACATCACCTGGGCGGACGTCACCCGGCACATCCCCCTGCCGGACAACTCGGCCGAGGTGGTGTACACCTCGCACATGGTGGAGCACCTGGACCGGGACGACGTGACGCGCTTCCTGAAGGAGGCGCACCGGGTGCTGGCCCCCAACGGCGTGATCCGCGTGGTGGTGCCCGACCTGAAGATGCGGGTGGAGCAGTACGTCAGGGACGGCGACGCGGACAAGCTGATGGAGCGCACCCGCCTGGCCCGCCGCCAGCGCCGCAAGCTCACGGACAAGATCCGCTACCTGCTGGCGGGCGACCGGCAGCACATGTGGATGTACGACGGCGCCTCGCTGGCCCGGCTGCTCGCGGCCACCGGCTTCCGCGACCCCCGCGTGCTGGAGGCGGGCGCCACCACCATCGAGTCGCCCGGCGAGCTGAACCTGTACGAGCGCGCGGACGAGAGCGTGTACGTGGAGGGGCGCAAATGAGCGCCCGGGGGACCTCTCGGTGAAGCTCTTCCGGCAGCTCGGCGCCGTCGCCCGCTTCGTGTGGACGCACCCCGCCAACCGGGGCCGCCGCGCCCGCGCCATGGCGCGGGCGGCGGGATGGCAGCTCTACAAGCGGGTGGCGCGGCGCCCCCTGGACGTGCCGGTGTATGGCGGGCTCACCCTGCGCTGCCACGCGGACAGCAGCTCGTCCAGCCTGGCGCTCTACGCCGCCGGCTACCCCGAATGGGAGGAGATGTCGTTCGTGCGCGACTACCTGGCGCCGGGGGACGGCTTCGTGGACGTGGGCGCCAACGTGGGCGTGTACGCCCTGCTGGCCGCGTCGCGCGTGGGGCCCACGGGGCGCGTGGTGTGCTTCGAGCCCGGCCGGCAGCCGCTGCGGCGCCTGCGCGAGAACCTGGAGCTGAACGGCCTGGACAACGTGGAAGTGCTCCCCTTCGCCGTTTCGGACCGCGCGGGCACCATCCGCTTCGACACGGCCGCGGGGACCACGGGGCACATGGCCAGCGGCGGCGGGGCCACGGAAGAGGCCACCAGCGTACGGCTGGACGACGTGCTGCCGGAGGGCGCCTGGGCCATGGGGAAGATGGACATCGAGGGCGCCGAGCCGCTGGCCCTGCGGGGCGCGGAGCGGCACCTGGCCGAGATGAACCCCCCGGTGTGGCTGGTGGAGGTGAACGGCTGCCTGCGGCGCTACGGGTTCACCGAGGCGCAGCTCTGGGCGTGGCTGGGGGAGCGCGGCTGGGACGTGTGCCTGTACGACCCGGCCGCGCGCGCGCTGCGCGACTGCCCCACGCCGTCGTCGCGATACCAGAACATCCTGGCGGTGGCGCGCGGCGCCCGCGGGCGGGTGGAAGCGCGCCTCAAGACGCCCGGGGCCTGAACCCGTCGATGGCAAGGCCGGTCGTCCTCACCTTCGTGCACTACTACCTGCCGGGCTACAAGTCCGGCGGGCCCATCCGCACCATCTCGCACCTGGTGGAGCACCTGGGCGGCGAGCTGGACTTCCGCATCGTGACGGCGGACCGCGACGCGACCGACGAGGCGCCGTACCCCAGCGTGCGCGTGGACGCGTGGAACACCGTGGGGCAGGCGCAGGTCTTCTACGCGTCGCCCGCGGCGCGGCGGGCGGGTGCGCTGGCCCGGCTGGCCGCGGCGACGCCCCACGACCTGCTCTACGTCAACAGCTTCTTCGACGCGGAGCTCACGGTGCCCGCCATGTTCGGCCGGGCCACGGGGCGCTTTCCGCGCCGGCCGCTGATCATCGCGCCGCGGGGCGAGTTCGCGCCGGCGTCGCTGGCCTCCAAGCGCTGGAAGAAGGCGCCGTACCTGGCGGTCTTCCGCGCGCTGCGGCTGGGCAGGGGGGCCACCTGGCAGGCGTCCAGCGAGTTCGAGGCGGAAGACGTGCGGCGGGTGATCGGCCCCCCCGAGGGCGCCCTGCGCATCGCGCCCAACCTGCCGCCGGCCGGCACCGCGGCGCGCACCGAGCGGCCCCCGCGCGACCCGTCGCGGCCGCTGCGCCTGGTCTTCCTTTCCCGCATCGCGCCCATCAAGAACCTGGACTTCGCCCTGCGCGCGCTGCGCCGCGTGTCCGTGCCCGTGGACTTCGAGATCTACGGGCCCATGCGCGATCCCGCGTTCTGGGCACGGTGCGAGGAGCTGGTCCGCGCGCTGCCGCCGCACGTGCGCGCGCGCTACCACGGGCCGGTGGAGAACGAGCACGTGCCGCGGGTGATGGCGGAGCACGACCTCTTCCTCCTCCCCACGCGCGGCGAGAACTACGGCCACGTGATCCGCGAGGCGCTCACCGCCGGCACGCCGGTGCTGATCGCGGACACCACCCCGTGGCGCGGGCTGGAAGCCGCGGGCGCGGGGTGGGACCTGCCGCTGGACGACGAGGCGCCCTTCGCCGCGCGCATCGAGGAATTCGCCCGTCTCACCCCCGCCCAGCGCGCGCTGGCCGGGGAGCGGGCGCGCGCCTACGTGGGCGAGCGCATGGCCGCGCCCGCCCTGGTGGAGGCGAACCGCGCCCTGTTCGCCGCCGCGCTCGCCACCGGGCCGCGCGGCGTTTCCCGTTCCATTACCGCCCCATCCGGGCCCCGGCGCCCGGACGGCGCAGAGCCAGCAGATAAACGATGAAGCAGCTTCTCCAGCGGTTCGACACCGGCACCACGATGCTCGCCGAGGTTCCCGTTCCCGCCGTGTCGGGCCCCACGCTCCTGGTGCGCGGCGCCGCCAGCCTGATCTCCGCGGGCACGGAGCGGATGCTGGTGGACTTCGGGCGCGCGTCGCTCATCCAGAAGGCGCGGCAGCAGCCGGACAAGGTGCGCCAGGTGCTGGACAAGGTGCGCACCGACGGCCTGGCACCCACCATGGAGGCGGTGCGCGCCAAGCTGGAGGCGCCCATCCCGCTGGGGTACTGCAGCGCGGGCACGGTGGTGGAGGCGGGGCCTCGCGTGAAGGGCTTCAGCCCCGGCGACCGGGTGGTGACCAACGGCCCGCACGCCGAGTACGTTCGCGTCCCCCACACGCTGGCGGCCCGCATCCCCGACGGGGTTTCCTTCGAGGCCGCCGCGTTCACCCCCGTGGCCGCCATCGGGCTGCAGGGGATCCGGCTGGCCGCGCCCACGCTGGGCGAGACGGTGGTGGTGTACGGGCTGGGGCTGATCGGGCTGCTCACGGTGCAGCTGCTGCGCGCCAGCGGGTGCCGGGTGATCGGGATCGACCGCGACGCGGAGCGCCTGGCGCTGGCGGAGCGCTTCGGTGCCATCCCCCTGGACGGCTCCGCGGGCGACGTGGTGGCCGGCGTGGAGGCCATCACGGGCGGCGTGGGCGCCGACGCCGTGCTCCTCACCCTGGCCTCCGACTCCGACGAGCCGGTGCACCAGGCGGCGGCCATGAGCCGGCAGCGCGGGCGGCTGGTGCTGGTGGGAGTGACCGGGCTGTCGCTGCGGCGGGAGGACTTCTTCAAGAAGGAGCTCACCTTCGCCGTTTCGTGCAGCTACGGGCCGGGGCGCTACGACCCCGAGTACGAGGAGGGGGGGCGCGACTACCCGGTGGGCTTCGTGCGCTGGACGGAGCAGCGCAACTTCGAGGCGGTGCTGGCGATGATGGCCACCGGCGCCCTCGACCCCCTCCCGCTCGTCACCCACCGCTTCGCCTTCGCGGACGCGCCCGCGGCGTACGACGTGATCACGGGCGGCGAGCGCAGCCTGGGCGTGGTGCTCACCTACCCGGCGGCCGACGATGCCGCCGTGTCCCGCGCGCGCACCATCGAGCGGGTGCGGGCCGAGCCCACGCGCGCGGGCGGCGCCGGGGTGATCGGCGCGGGGAACTTCGCCGTGCGCACCCTCCTCCCCGCCATGCAGGCGGAAGGGGTGCGGCTCCGCGCCATCGCCAGCGGCGGGGGCACCACGGGGGCCGTGGCGGCCGAGAAGTTCAACTTCGAGCGCGCCACCACGGACCTGGAGGCCATCTTCGGCGACCCGGAGGTGGACGCCGTGTACGTGCTCACCCGCCACGACAGCCACGCCTCGCTGGCCGTGCGCGCGCTGGAGGCGGGGAAGCACGTGTTCGTGGAGAAGCCGCTCGCGCTCACCGAGGACGATCTGGACGCCGTGGCGGCGGCGGCGCAACGCTCGGGGCGCCACCTGATGGTGGGCTTCAACCGCCGCTTCGCCCCGCTCACCACCGAGGTCCGGGAGATCCTGCGCGGGCGCGTGGGCCCCGTCTCGGTGATCGCCACCGTCAACGCCGGCGCCATCCCCCGCGACCACTGGACGCAGGACCCGGAGGCGGGGGGCGGGCGCATCGTGGGCGAGGCGCTGCACTGGATCGACCTGGCCCGCTCGCTGGTGGGCGCCGAGATCCTGGACGTGCACGTGACCCCCGCGCGGAACCCGCAGGGCCGGCCCATCGACGACATCGCCCACGTCTCCGTGGAGTTCGCGGACGGGTCCACGGCGGTGGTCCACTACCTGGCGAACGGGGCCAAGGCGTTCCCCAAGGAGCGCATCGAGTGCTTCTTCGACGGCAAGACGGTGGGGATCGACAACTGGCGCCGCCTGCAGCGCTTCGGCGTGCCGGGGCCCTGGTTCGAGGGGAAGGGGCGGATGGACAAGGGCCACCAGGCGGAGATCCGCGCCTGGATCCGGGCCGTGCGCGAGGGCGGCGAGCCGCCCATCCCCCTGGCGGAGCTGATCGAGGTGTCGCGCTGGGCCATCCGCGCGGGCGCCATGGCGCGGGACGGTCGATGAGCGCAGCGCCCCGGCTGCTGTGGGTCAACCACTTCGCCATCCCGCCCGGCGAGGGCGGGGGGACGCGCCACTTCGAGATCGGGCGGGAGCTGGCCGGGCGCGGGTGGGAGGTCACCGTGGCCGCGTCGGACATGAACCTGCACACCCGCAGGTACTCGCGGCGCGCGGACGGCGGCGACCGTACGGCGATCGGGGAGACGATCGAGGGCGTGCGCTTCCTCTGGCTGTGGGCGGCGCCGTACGAGCGCAACGACTGGCGGCGCGCGGTCAACTGGCTCTCGTTCGGCCGCGAGCTGCTGGCGCGCGACGTCCCCCGCGCGGACGTGGTGATCGGCTCGTCGCCGCACCTGTTCGCGGCGCTGGCGGCGGAGCGCCTGGCCGCGCGCTGGGGCGTGCCCTTTTTGTTCGAGGTGCGCGACCTGTGGCCGGAGAGCCTGGCCGCGGCGGGGAAGGGCAAGTCGCTCGGCTATCGCGGGCTGGACGCCATCGCCCGCCACCTGTACCGCCGCGCCTCGCGCATCATCGTGCTGGCGCGCGGCACCGGCGAGTACCTGGAGGGCAAGGGGATCCCCGCCGGCAAGCTGGCGTACGTCCCCAACGGCGTGGACCTGAACGCGTTCGGCGGGGGGGAGCGGCCGGTGCGCGAAGGGCTCACCCTGGTGTACGCCGGGGCGCACGGGCCCTTCAACGGGCTGGACACGGTGCTGGGCGCCGCGGAGCTCCTCCGCGGCCGCGCCGGCATCCGTTTCCTGCTGGTGGGCGACGGTCCCTCCAAGCCCGAGCTGGTGGCGAGCGCGCGCGCCCGCGGCCTGGGCAACGTGGAGTTCCGCGATCCCGTGGCCAAGGTCAGGATGCCCGGGCTGCTCGCCGAGGCGGACGCCGGGCTGATGGTGCTGCGCGAGGCGGAGCTCTTCTCCTTCGGCGTGAGCCCCAACAAGCTTTTCGACTACCTGGGCGCCGCGCTCCCCGTGGTCTGCAACGTCCCCGGCGAGGTGGCGGGGATGCTGGCCGCGAGCGGGGCGGGCGTGCAGACGGCGGACGCCTCCGCCGCGGCGCTGGCCGACGCCATCGTGCGCATGGAGGGCGCCGGGCCGGCCGCCCGCCGCGCGATGGGAGCGCGCGGGCGCGAATGGGTGGGGACGGAGCACGGGCGCGACGTGCTCGGCTCCAAGCTGGACACGCTGCTGCGGCGGGAGATCGCCCGATGAAAGTGCCCCTTCACCGCTGGCCCGAAGCCGCCGTGACCGTGGCGCGCACCTGGGGGGCGCGCGGCGCCGCGCTGCGCGCCATCCACGAGGTGCGGCGCTCGCGCAGCGGGTTTCGCCCGGGCCCTCGCCACGCACCGGGCGCCGCCCCGTCCCCCGCGGGCGATCCCTTCCGGGTCGATGCCGCCCGCCTGCGGGCCGCGACGGACCGGGAGGGGGCCGTGGCCCGCGCGGAGCGGGTGCGGAACGGGTTCCACCACGCGTACCGCTGGGACTGGCGCCCCCTCCCGGCGGACGCGGCGGGGTGGCACGTGCATCCGCTCACGGGGAAGCCGTTCCCCACGGGGCTTCCCTGGTGGCGCGTTCCGCACCTGCACCCCGAGCTGGGCGACATCAAGGACGTGTGGGAGCCCGGGCGCTTCGCGTGGGTGTACGACCTGGTGCGCGGCTACCTGGTCACGGGCGACGAGCGCTACGCGGACGCGTTCCACGAGCGCCTGGCCCAGTGGCACGAGAGCAGCCCGCCCTTCCAGGGGGTGCACTGGTCGTGCGGCCAGGAAACGGCCATCCGCGCCACGGCGCTGCTCTACGCGGACGCCAACCTCCCCGCGCGCGGCACGCTGCTGCGGGAGGTGCTGGCCGCCAGCGGCGAGCGGATCGCGGACGCCATCGGCTACGCGCTCTCGCAGCGCAACAACCACGGCATCTCGGAAGCGGTGGGGCTCGTGCTCGTGGGCTCCCGGCTGGCCGGCGCGCACCCCGAGGCCGGGCGGTGGGCCGAGTCCGGCCGGCGCCACGTGGAGGCGCTGGTGAGGGAGCAGTTCGCGGAAGACGGCTGGTACATCCAGCACTCGTTCACCTACCTGCGCCTGGCGGTGGAGCAGTGCGTGCTGGCCCAGCGCGCCCTGCGCGCCCGCGGGCAAACCCTGTCCGCCCCCGCCGTGGCGCGCATCCGCGCCGCCGTCGAGCTGCTGCTGGGGGTGATCGAGCCGGGGACGGGGATCGTGCCCAACCACGGCGCCAACGACGGCGCCCTGGTCCATCCCACCACCCTGGCGGAGTACCGCGACTTCCGCCCGGTGCTCACCGCCGCGTGCGCGGTGTTCGGCTTCCCGCTCCCCGCCGGCGTCGGGGCGGACGCGGAGACGCTGGCGTGGCTGGGCGCCGCGCCGCCCCAGGCTGGCGAGCCGCTGCGCGACGGCGTGCGCAGCGGGCCCTCCGGATGGGCGAGCGCGCGGGTGGGGGGGGCGTGCGTGTTCCTGCGCGCCGGGCGCTACACCTCGCGCCCCCAGCACCTGGACCCGCTGCACCTGGACGTGCGCTTCGGCGCGCGCGAGGTGGTGGTGGACCCGGGGAGCTACCTGTACAACGGCCCGCCTCCCTGGCGCAACGGGCTCGCCGGCGCGCGTTTCCACAACGGCCCGCTGCTGGACGACCGCGAGCCAGGGGTGCGCGGACCTCGCTTCCTGTGGTATCTTTGGCCCGCCGCCGACCTCCTCCGCGCGGAGATGGAAGGGGGCCAGGCGGTGCTCGTGGCCGAGGTTCCCGGCCAGGTGCGCCGCGAGGTGCGCGCCGGCGCGGACGGGGTGGTGGTGACCGACCGCGTGCTGCGGCCGGACGCCCGTTCCGCCAGCGTGCGCTGGACGCTGCACCCGGACGCCGACCCCGCCTCGGTGCGCGTGGAGGGCCCGTCCCAGCTGCGCGAAGCGCGCGAGGGAGAGCCGGCGGGGTGGGTCTCGCTCCACTACGGCGAGCGCACCGCCTCCCGCGTGGTAGACGCCCGGCGCGAGCCGCCGGAGGCGCTCCAGGTCGTCACCGTGATCGCACCCGGCCCGTGAACCGCAGCTCATCCGGAGGCGTCCTCAAGCGCGCCATCGACGTGGCCGCGTCGGCCACGCTCCTCGCGGCGTTCTCGCCCCTCCTGGCGCTCACGGCGCTGGGCATCGCCCTGGAGGACGGCGGGCCCGTGTTCTACCGGCAGCTCCGCGTGGGGGTGGGGGAGAAGGAGTATTCCCTGCTCAAGTTCCGCAGCATGCGGGTGAACACCAGGAGCGTGGACGAGGTGGGGCAGGTGCGGGGCGACCACGAGCTGGTGACCCGCGTGGGGCGCATCATCCGCCGCCTCAAGATCGACGAGCTCCCGCAGCTCCTCAACGTCCTGGCGGGCGACATGAGCCTGGTGGGCCCGCGCCCCACCGTCGCGTCGCAGGTGCGCGAGTACGACGCCCTGCAGCGCCGCCGGCTGGAGGTGCGCCCCGGGATGACGGGATGGGCCCAGGTCAACGGCAACACCGAGGTGAGCTGGAAGGAGCGCATCGAGCTCGACGTGTGGTACGTCGACCACCGGTCGCTCCTGCTGGACCTCCGCATCCTGTTCAGGACCGTTCTGGTGGTCCTGTTCGGCGAGCGCCCCAACCCCAACGCACTGCAAGCGGCCTCGCACTATGCGGACAGCACTCGTCGGCGCGGTCGATAGCACCCGGATCGCGCTGGAGGCGCTGGCGGAGGCGGGACATCCGCCCCTGGCGCTCTTCACGCTTCCCCCCGAGCGCTCCGCGCGGCACTCGGACTACGTGGACATCGCCCCCGTGGCCGCGCGCCACGGGGTGCGCGTGGTGCCCGCGCCCAACGTCAACGCGCCCGAGGTGCTGGACGAGCTGAGGCGGCTGGAGCTGGACTACCTGATGGTCATCGGGTGGTCGCAGATCTGCCGCCCGGAGCTGCTGGGCGTGGCGCGCCGGGGCTCCATCGGCTACCACCCGGCCGCGCTCCCCCAGAACCGCGGGCGCGCCGTGATCCCGTGGACCATCATCCAGGGGATCGAGAGCACCGGCTCCACCCTCTTCTGGATGGACGAGGGGGTGGACTCCGGCGACATCATCGCCCAGGAGATCTTCGCCGTGGACCCCGGCGAGACGGCGGCCACGCTCTACGAGAAGCACCTGCAGGCGGTGTGGCGGCTGATGCGCGCGGCCGTGCCCCGGCTGGCGGAGGGAACCGCGCCGCGCGTCCCACAGGACCATGCTCGCGCGTCCTACTGTTCGCGGCGCACGGCGGACGACGGGTTGATCGACTGGTCGCGCCCCGCCCGCGAGGTCTGGACGCTGATCCGCGCCGCGGGCGAGCCCTATCCCGGCGCGTTCACCTTCGCGGGCGCGGAGCGCATCGTGGTGCGCGAGGCGGCCTACGTGGGCGCCGCGCCCTACACGGGGATGCAGGGGCAGGTGCAGGCGGTGGGGGAGGAAGGGGCGCTGGTGCGCTGCGGCGACGGCGAACACGTGCTGCTGCGCGTGGTGCAGCGCGACGGCGAGGCGCCGCTCCCCGCGGCGGCCGTGATCAAGAACCACGTGAAGCTGGGCCTCAGCCTGCTCACGCTTCACCGGATGCTTCACAAGGGAGCGGTCTAGTGCGAGGAAGAGTGCTTGTGGTGGCGCCGCACCCCGACGACGAGGTGCTGGGTGTGGGGGGGACGATGGCCAGGCTGGCGGCGGAAGGGAACGAGGTGTACGTGGTGATCGTGACGCGCGGCTTTCCGCCGCACTTCGACGCGGAGTTCATCGCGCAGGGGCGGCGCGAGGCGGGGATCGCGCACGAGGTGCTGGGGGTGAAGAAGACCTTCTTCCTGGACCTCCCGGCCGTGGCGCTGGACACCCTGGCGCACCGCGACGTCAACGCGGCCATCGGCGGCGTGTTCCGCGAAGTCGCGCCGGACACCGTCTTCCTCCCCTTCGTGGGCGACATCCACCTGGACCACCAGCTCGTGTTCCTTTCCGCGCTGGTGGCGACGCGGCCGGCCAACGCCGGGTTCCCCACGGCTGTATACGCCTACGAGACCCTGTCCGAGACCAACTGGAACGCGCCCTACCTGGCCCCCGCCTTCACCCCCAACACCTTCGTGGACATCTCGGGGTACATCGACCGCAAGGTCGCCGCGATGACGGCGTTCGCCTCGCAGGTGAAGGAGCCGCCGCACGAGCGCTCGGCCGAGACGCTGCGCGCCCTCGCCACGGTGCGCGGGAGCACGGTGGGCGTGCGCGCCGCCGAAGCCTTCGTCAGCATCCGCCAGGTGATCTGAGTGCCGTCGTTCCTGGTGTGGGGAGGGGGCGGGCACGGCAGGGTGGTGGCGGACGTGATCCGCGCCACCGGGGCCGTGCTGGCCGGCTACGCGGACGCGGACCCGGCCAAGCTGGGCCAGCAGGCCGAGCCCGGCGGCGGCCGCGTCATCGCGCTGGAAGCCGACCTGCTGGCGGCGCTCTCCTCCGGCGGTCCGCTGCCCGGCGGGGCGGACGCCGTGGCGCTGGCCATCGGCGACCAGGCCCGCCGCCTCGCCTGCATGAGGATGGCGGGAGAGCGTGTGACCCCGCCCCTCGTCCACCCGTCTGCAGTGGTCAGCGCGACCGCGCGCGCGGGGCGGGGGACGGTGGTGATGCCGGGCGCGGTGGTGAACGCGGGAGCCGTGCTGGGGGAGGCGGTGATCGTGAACACCGGCGCCGTGGTGGAGCACGACTGCACCCTGGAAGACGGCTCGCACCTTTCCCCGGGCGCCGTGCTGAGCGGCGGCGTGCGGGTGGAGGAGGAGAGCTGGGTGGGAGCCGGGGCCGTGGTGATCCCGGGCATCCGCATCGGCCGGGGCGCCCGGGTGGGCGCCGGCGCCGTGATCATCCGCGACGTCCCCGCCGGCGCCACCGTGGTGGGGAATCCGGGACGCATCGTCCGACTTCCTGAGGCGCACTGACACATGGCACTTTCGCGCATCCACCTGTCCTCGCCCCACATGGGCGGCGACGAGCAGGCGCTGGTGGCGGAGGCGTTCGCTTCCAACTGGATCGCCCCGCTGGGGCCGCACGTGGACGGCTTCGAGGCGGAGTTCGCGGAAGCCGTGGGCAGCCCGCACGCCGCGGCGCTCTCCTCCGGCACCGCCGCGCTGCACCTGGCGCTGAAGCTGGTGGGGGTGGGGCCGGGCGACGACGTGCTGGTGTCGTCGCTCACCTTCTCGGCCAGCGTCAACCCCATCGTGTACCTGGGCGGGCGCCCCGTGTTCGTGGACAGCGAGCGGCGGTCGTGGAACATGGACCCGGCGCTGGTGGAGGAAACGCTGGAGGCCCGCGCCAGGGCGGGAAAGCTCCCCAGGGCGCTGGTGCTGGTGCACCTGTACGGGCAGAGCGCGGACGTGGGCCCCATCCAGGCCGCCTGCGACCGCTTCGGCGTGGTGCTGGTGGAGGACGCGGCGGAGGCGCTGGGGGCGACCTACCACGGGCGCACGCCGGGGGTGTTCGGAAAGGTGGGGATCTACTCCTTCAACGGGAACAAGATCATCACCACCTCCGGCGGCGGGATGCTGGTCTCGGAAGATGCCGGCCTGGTGGCGCACGCGCGCAAGCTGGCCACGCAGGCCCGCGACGCCGCCCCGCACTACGAGCACACCGAGATCGGCTACAACTACCGGCTCAGCAACGTGCTCGCCGCCATCGGGCGCGGGCAGCTGCGGGTGCTGGAAGAGCGGGTGCGGGCGCGCCGCGCCAACTTCCAGTTCTACGCGGACACGGTGGGGAAGCTGCCCGGCGTGGAGATGATGCCCGAAGCGCCCTGGGGGCGGCACTCGCGCTGGCTCACCACGCTCACCGTCGACCCGCGGGAGTTCGGCGCGGACCGCGAACAGGTGCGGGTGGCGCTGGACGGCGGGAACATTGAGGCCCGGCCGGTGTGGAAGCCCATGCACATGCAGCCCGTGTTCGCGCACTGCGAGGCCGTGGGCGGCGCCGTGGCGGAGGAGCTGTTCGAGCGGGGGCTCTGCCTCCCCTCCGGCTCCAACCTGCGGGCGGAAGAGCTGGAGCGCGTGGCCGAGGGGGTGCGGAGGGTGCACCGCGGCGCAACGGCGTTCCAGGCGGCGCGGCACGGGGGCGTACCCGCCTCCGCGCGGTAGGGTGGACGTGCCGTAAGACGCTGGATGGTGTTATATTTGCCGGCTATGTCGGCGCGCGGTGCTCCGGGTGGCGGAGCGCCGGGCCCGCATCGGCCGTTGGCGAAAAGCGGCCCCTCGCAAGAGAAATTCATTCGTGGCCCCCTCCCGCGGAGGAGCGGCACGTCCCTCATCCCGGATACGCAATGCGCAGGCTCGTTTCGCTGGCCTTCCTCCTGGTGCTCATGGGCGCCGCCGCGGCGGGCGCCCAGGAGATGGAATCCGCGGCCGCCGCGCTCAACCCGGGCGACGCGGTGCGGATCACCGTCTGGCGGAAGCCGGACCTGAGCGGCGAGTTCTTCGTGGGGGCGGACAGCTCCATCGCCCACCCCTTCTACTCCGAAGTCAAGGTGGGAGGCATTCCCTTCGCCCTGGCCACCGAGCGCGTCAAGCAGTTCGTGCGCCGCGTGGAGGCCAGCCCGGTTCTGGTGGAGCCGCTCTACCAGGTGATGATCCTGGGGGAGGTGCGCAACCCCAAGCTGTACCCCGTGCGCCCCGAGGTCACCATCGCGCAGGCCATCGGGCTGGCGGGCGGCACCACGGAGCGCGCGCACCTGCGGCAGGTGCAGCTGCTGCGCGGCGGGCAGGTCTTCGTGGTGGACCTCACGGAGCCGCAGGGCGGCCGCGCGCACCTCACCATCCGCTCCGGCGACCAGATCGTGGTGCCGCGCCGCACCAACGTGTTCCGCGAGTACATCGCCCCCGCCGCGAGCATCACGTCCGCGGTGGTGGCCCTGGCGAACCTCGTCATCAATAACTTCGGTAGGTAGTACCTGATGCCCAACCTGGTCAAGGCGGAGGCCCGCGGATACCCCGCGCCCCCGGTCCTTTACTCCGAAAGCCGCCCCGGCCCCGGCCGCGGCGAGAGCGACGCCGAGGAGAGCGTAAGCCTCCGCGACATCCTCGCGATCCTGCGGCGCCACGTGGCCCTCATCGCCGCGATCGCCGCGGTGGTGTTGGCCCTCACCGCCTGGCTGGTGCTCCGGCAGCCGCCCGTGTACCAGGCCACCGCGCAGATCCGCCTGGCGGACGTGCGGCGCGCCGTCACGGGCGGCATCGAGGGCGCGGCGCTGGAAGCTTCCATGGGCCGCACCACGGACCCCCTCCTTTCGCAGCTCGAGGTGCTCAAGGGGCGCGTGGTGCTGGGGCAGGTGGTGGACCGCGAGGGGCTGCGGCTGCGCTCGGTGACCCCGGAGTTCCGGGTGGGGAGGCTGGAGGGCGTCAGCGTCCAGCTTCCCCCTTCCAGCTTCGACACCGTTTCGCTGCGCTTCGCGGCCGACCAGGTCACGCTGCAGGTGGGCGGGGAGACGGCGAAGGCCCCCTACGGCGCGCCGCTGCGCGCGGCGGGCGTGGGGCTGACGGTGCCGTCGCGGCCCGCGTCGCTGGAAGAGGCCAAGCTGGTGGTGGTGACGCGCGAGTCGGCCATCAGCGCGCTCTCCGGCAGCCTGGTTCCGCGCCCGCAGGAAAAGACGGACGCCGTGCGGGTGGAGTACACCTCCACCGACCCGCACCTGGCGCAGCGCATCGTGAACGCCTCCGTGGAGGTGTTCCAGGAAGCCAACGCGCGCGCCGCGCAGCAGGCCTCGCGCCGCCGCAGGATCTTCCTGCAGAAGCAGCTCGAGACCACCGACTCCATGCTGGCCCAGGCGCAGCTCTCCCTGAGCAACTTCCGCAGCCGCGAGCGGGTGTTCAGCTCGCGCGAGAAGTTCGCTTCGCGCCAGGAGGGGCTGATGACGCTGCAGGTGCGGCGCGAAGAGCTGGCGGCGGACCGGCAGCTCTTCCAGTCCATGGCCGCGGGGCTCACGGGCTCGCCCGCCGCGCGCGACCGGGCGCTGATGTCGGTGGCGTCGTACCCGGGGATCGCCGCCAACCCGGCGATCTCGCAGCTCTACACGCAGCTCTCGCAGTACCAGAACCGCCGCGACTCGCTCACCAGCGGCTCCATGGGGAGCACGGGCGACCACCCCGACGTGGAGCGCCTCAACGGGCTGATCGCCCGCACGGAGGCCAAGCTGGTGGACGCGGTGAAGAGCCACGTGTCCGTGCTGGACGCGCGCATCGCCGCGCTGGACGGGCTGGAGGCGCGCAACAGCAACGAGATGCAGACGCTCCCCAGCGCCGAGGCGGAGGAGGTGCGCCTGGTTCAGCGCGTGGAGACGACCTCCAAGATCGCGGACCAGGTGCGCGAGGAGCTGCAGAAGGCGCACATGGCCGAGGCCGTGGAAGCGGGGCAGGTGGAGATCGTGTACCCGGCGCCGCTCCCCGGCTCGCCGGTGCCGGCCCGCAAGGGACTGAAGCTGGGGCTGGGGCTGATCCTGGGGCTGGTGCTGGGGGGCGCCACGGCGTTCATGCGCGAGCACATGAACAGCGTGATCCGCCACCAGGACGAGATCCCGGAGCTGCTGGGCGTGCCGGGGCTGGCCATCATCCCGCGCCTGTCCAACGGCAACGGCAGCTCGTCGCGCTTCGGGCTGCCGGCGTTCCTCAGCAGGAGCAACGGCAAGGCGCACGACGCGGAGGGCAGCACCGAGCTGGTGACCGTCTCCAACCTGCGCTCCTCCGGCGCGGAGGCGTACCGCACGCTGCGCACCAACCTGATCTTCTCGCAGGCGGTGCGGTCGCTGCGCACCATCCTGGTGACCAGCGCGGCGCCCTCGGAGGGGAAGACGACCACCTCCTCCAACCTGGCGGTGACCTTCGCGCAGCAGGGGCTGCGGGTGCTGCTGGTGGACTGCGACCTGCGCAAGGCGCGGCTGCACAAGGTGTTCGGCGTGCCGCGCGAGCCGGGGCTCACGCAGCTGGTGCTGGGGCACAACGCCATGACGGAGGTGATCCACAGCACGCCGGTGGACGGGCTGTACGTGATGGCTTCGGGCACGCTGCCGCCCAACCCGAGCGAGCTGGTGGGCGGGCCGCGCATGGCCAACGTGCTCAAGGCGCTTTCGGCCGAGTTCGACCTGGTGGTGCTGGACACGCCCCCCCTCACCGCCGCCGCGGACGCGGCCATCCTGGGGAAGAGCGCGGACGGGGTGCTGGTGGTGGTGCGCGCCGGGCAGACGGAGCGCGGCGCCGCGCAGCACGCGGTGGGTCAGCTCAACAACGTGGGCGCGCGCATCCTGGGCGCGGTGCTCAACGATCCCGACGCCAAGGTGCCGCGCTACGGCGGGTACTACTACTACGACTACTACGGGTCCGAGGCGTAGGCCCGGCGGCTTCCGGAATGATCGACTTCCACAATCACCTGATGCCCGGGGTGGACGACGGCGCGGCCGATCCCGCGCAGGCGCTGGAAGGGCTGGGGGCGATGTGGGCGGACGGGGTGCGCACCGTGGTGACCACCCCGCACTTCCGGGGGTCGCTCACGCGGAACCCCGAGGCCTTCGCGGCGCGCATGGCGGAGCTGGACGGCGCCTGGAGCACCCTGTGCGCACTGGGGGCGGAGCACTTCCCCTCGCTGCGCCTGGAGCGCGGCGCCGAGATCTCGCTGGACGCGCCGGAGCTGGACCTTTCCGACGCTCGCGTGCGGCTGGGCGGGAGCCCCTTCGCCCTGATCGAGTTCCAGGGGTTCTCCATCCCCCCGCGCGCGGCCAACGCCTTCTTCCAGCTCAAGCGCGGCGGGGTCGTTCCCATCCTGGCGCACCCGGAGCGCTACCCGGGGATGCAGGGCTCCGCCGACCTGGTGGAGGAGTGGCGCAGCGTGGGCTGCCACCTGCAGGTGAACGCGGGCTCCGTCCTGGGCCGCTACGGCGACTCGGCCTGCCAGGCGGCGATGGGCCTCCTGGCGCGCGGCGAGGTGAGCTTCCTCTGCAGCGACTACCACACGCGCGGCCGCCTGTGGCTGCGGCAGGCCCGCGACCGCATCGCGGAGATGGGCGGCGCCGAGCAGGCCGAGCTCCTCACCGTGGAGAACCCCACCCGCATGCTGGCGGGCGACCCCCCGCTCCCCGTGCCGCCCCTGCGCGGCAAGCGGGGCTGGTGGGGCAAGATCTTCGGATAACGCGCGGAGGCACGGAGATCTCGTTCCCGTGCCTCCGCTTTTTCCGCTCTCTCGCGCACCGAGCGAACCTCCGGGGCTGGCGCTGCGCAAGATGCGGGTGCGTGGGGCGGCGACTGTCCATCCACCGTCCGGAAAGGAATGGGTTGACTTTGCCGCGGCGCGCGCGCACCTTGCTGGAGAACCGACGCCGAAGCGCTTCACGCCGCACCCCGCACCGGGTGCGTTGCTTTTTTCCATGACCGCCATCCCGCCCATCAGATGAAGTCCGTTCTCACGTACGTCCTGCTCGTCGGCGGCCCCGGCGCGGGGGTGCTCGGCATCCTGCACAAGGGGCGGGAGCTGCGCGCGCCGCGCTCCGTGGATGGCGAGTGGCGCGTTGAGCTCGCCGGCGTCGCCGCCCCCGGGGTGATGAAGATCCAGCAGTCCGGGCCCCACCTTTCCGTGACGCTCCCTGGCGCGAACGGCGCGCTGGACGGGAGCATCGAAGGCGTGGCCGTGCAGGCGCACCCCGCCCCCGGGTGCACGGCCGCCGGCCTGCGCGCGCGGCTGGACCGCGCCACGGGCACGCTGGCCGGCGAGATCGCGGGGGACGATTGCGTGGCGGCCGCCTTCCGCGCCACCCGCGTGGAGCGGGCCGTGGGCGGGGGGGCGCACTGATGCCCAACCTTCTCCTGCTCCTGGTGCAGATCGGGGTGGTGCTGGTGGCGGCGCGGCTGGTGGGGCTCCTCTTCCGCTACTTCAAGCAGCCGCAGGTGGTGGGCGAGATGGTGGCGGGGATCCTCCTGGGGCCGTCGCTGCTGGGGTGGGCCGCGCCGGAGATCTCCGCGCAGCTCTTTCCCGCCGCGTCGCTGGGCTTCCTCAACTCGCTCAGCCAGGTGGGGCTGCTCATCTTCATGTTCCTGGTGGGGGTGGAGCTGGACCCGCGCCTGCTGCGCGGCAAGAGCCACACGGCGCTGGTCACCAGCCACGCCAGCATCGTGGCGCCCTTCTTCCTGGGCGCCCTGCTCTCGCTCTTCCTCTACCCCCGCCTCTCGCACGACGGCGTCACCTTCACCGGCTTCGCGCTCTTCATGGGCGCGGCCATGAGCGTGACCGCCTTCCCCGTGCTGGCGCGCATCCTGGGCGAGCGCGGGCTGCTGAAGACGCGGGTGGGCACCGTGGCCATCGCCTGCGCCGCGGTGGACGACGTGACGGCGTGGTGCATCCTGGCCGGCGTGGTGGCGGTGGTGAGGAGCGGCAGCGGCGCCACCTCGCTGTGGCTCACGGTGGGCGGCTCGGCGGCGTTCGTGGCGGTGATGGTGGTGGGCATCCGCCCCGTGCTGGCCAGTGTGGAGGGCGCCTTCCACCGGCGCGGCAAGCTGACGCAGGACCTGCTGGGCCTGATCCTGCTGCTGGGCCTCGCCTCCGCGTGGGTGACGGAGTACGTGGGCATCCACGCGCTGTTCGGGGCCTTTCTGGCCGGCGCCATCATGCCCAAGGGCGAGCGCTTCGTGCACGCCCTCACCGAGAAGCTGGAAGACGTCACGGTCGTGCTCCTCCTCCCCCTCTTCTTCGCCTTCACCGGCCTGCGCACCGCCTTCGGCCTGGTGCAGGGCGCGGAGATGTGGGGCTACGCGGCCCTGATCATCCTGGTGGCCGTGGCGGGGAAGTGGGGCGGCTCCACCCTGGCCGCGCGTTTCTCGGGGATGACCTGGCGCGAGGCGGGCGCCGTGGGCGTGCTGATGAACACGCGCGGCCTCATGGAGCTGGTCATCCTCAACATCGGCCTGGACATCGGGGTGATCTCCCCCGCGCTGTTCGCGATGATGGTGCTGATGGCGCTGGTCACCACCTTCATGACCGCGCCGCTGCTGGAGTGGATCTACCCCACGCGGCTGATCGGCCAGAACCCCGCGCGCCCCGCAGAAGCCCCGGCCGCCTGCGTCAGCGTCTGAACCCCGGTCGTCACGGGAGGCACGGGGAAGAAGTTGTCTCCGTGCCTCCGCGTGAGGGCGGTCGGTTGACACAAGTCCAAGCCCGGCGCTAATTTTCCCGTTCTGTGCATCCGCCGGATGGCGGCGTGCACCCTTCGCCGTTACCCCTCGCCGAGGACCGCATGGCTTCGCCCTCCGTAGCACGTACCCGCCGCGTACCCGCTTCCATCGAGTCCGACGACGCATTCGCGATGCGCGCGGCCGAGGTGGGCGACTGGGCGAAGCGCAACGTCCGCAGGATCATGATGGTGGCCGGCGCGCTGGGCGCGGTGCTCCTGCTGGCGATCGGCTACTTCTACATGCAGGCGCAGAAGAGCGCGAAGGCCTCCGCCGAGTACCTGCAGGTGGGCGCCGGCGCCACGCCGGGCCCGCAGGGGATCCAGGAGCTGGAGCGCTTCGTGGCGCGCTTCGGCGGCACCAACGAGGGGAACGAGGCGCGCCTGCAGCTCGCCGGGCTGTACCTGGACGCCAACCAGGCGCCCAAGGCCCTGCCACACGCCCGCGAAGTGGCGAGCTCCGGCGGCGTGTTCGAGTACCAGGGGCAGATGATGCTGGGCGCCGTGCTGCACCGCACCGGCGACCGCAACGGCGCCCTGGCCGCGTACCGCGACGCCGCCGCGGCCACCGAGATCGACTTCCAGCGCGCCGAGGCGCTGAGCCAGGCCGCCCTCCTCAACGAGACGGCGGGGCAATGGCAGGCCGCGGTGGAGCTGTACCGCGAGATGCTCGAGGACACCGAGGAGGGGTCGATGGACCGCTCCATCGTGGAGATGCGCCTGGCCGAGGCCGAAGCGCGTCTGCCGGCCCGCCGCTAAGACGGGCCTTCCCGGCCCGTGCTGGAGATCCGCTACCCGCACATCGATCCCGTAGCGATCGACCTGCCGGGTCCGCTGGACGTGCGGTGGTACGGGCTGGGATACATGGTGGCTTTCGGCGTGGGGTTCCTGGTCCTGCGCCGCCTGGCCCGGAGGCGCTTCCTGAAGCTTGATCCGAACGCGGTGGGCGACCTGATCTTCGCCCTCGTGCTCGGCGTCATCCTCGGGGGGCGCCTCGGCTACATCCTCTTCTACGATTTCCCCAGCTTCGCCCAGAACCCGCTCTCCATCCTCCGCGTATGGGAGGGCGGCCTGGCCTTCCATGGCGGGCTGGTGGGCGCCATCGTCGCCGGCGGCGTCTTCGCGCGGCAGCACGGGGCCACGCCGCTGAACGTGGGCGACGGGATCGCGCTGGGCGTGTGCCCCGGCATCTTCGCCGTGCGCGTGGCCAACTTCGTCAACGGCGAGCTCTTTGGCCGCGTGGCCGACCCCGGCGTCCCCTGGGCCATGCGCTTCCCCACGGACCCCGCTGCCACCGGCCTGCTGGGCGCCGGCGGCACCCTGCGCGACCGCGAGCGGATCATCGAGTCCGCGTACGATTCCGGCCAGTGGGACGCCATCCGCCACCAGGTCCCCCTCCGCCACCCCTCGCAGCTGTACGAGGCGCTGGGCGAGGGGCTGCTGCTGGGCCTGGTGCTGTGGGCGCTCTTCCGCTGGTCCGCGCGCCGCGGGCACCCGCTGGCCGAGGGTTTCTTCGGCGGCGTCTTCCTGCTGGGCTACGGCCTGGTGCGGACGTTTTTGGAGCTCTTCCGCCAGCCGGACGCGCAGTTCACGGGCAACGGCGACCCCCTGGGCACGGTGCTCGGCCCCCTGACCATGGGCCAGACCCTGTCGCTCGCCATGATCCTGGCCGGGATCTTTTTCATCGTGCGCGGGTGGCGGAGGCGCGGCGTTTCAGCCTGAGAACGGCAGCCTCACACAGAGACACAGAGAGAGGCGGCCGGAGACGTTACATCGCCGGGTCCCGCCGCGTCGCGCCGACAAGGAAGATGCGCCCCCCTCTCCCAGCGGTTTGGGAGAGGGGGGTCGGGGGGGTGAGGGCCCTCCCGCACGTATTCACCCGGAAACCGATCCACGACGATGGGCGCTGGACATCACCACGGGCACGGGCACGCGCACGGCGCGCATGGAAACCGGCGGCGGCTGGGCGTGGTGCTCGTGCTGGCGGCGGTCTACATGGTGGCGGAGGCGGTAGGCGGGTACCTGGCGGGCTCGCTGGCGCTGCTGGCCGACGCGGGGCACATGCTTTCGGACGTGGGGGCGCTGGCCCTCTCGCTCTTCGCGGTGTGGATCGCACACCGGCCGGCCACCCCGCAGCGCACCTACGGCTACCATCGCACGGAGATCCTGGCCGCGCTCGCCAACGGCGCCACCCTGATCGCCATCTCCCTCTTCATCTTCGTGGAAGCCTTCCAGCGCCTGCGTGAGCCGCAGCCGGTGCAGGGCGCGCTGGTGATGTGGATCGCTGCGGGCGGCCTGGCGGTGAACCTGGTGGGGATGTGGGTGCTGCACGGCGGGCGCGGCGACAACCTCAACATCCGCGGCGCCTGGCTGCACATGCTCACCGACGCGCTGGGGAGCGTGGGCGCCCTCGCGGGTGGCGCGGCCGTGTGGGCGTTCGGCTGGTACTGGGCGGACCCCGCCGTGTCCGTGCTGATCGGCGCGCTGGTGATCTACGCGTCGTGGGGCCTGCTGCGGGAGAGCGTCGCCGTGCTCCTGGAGGGCACCCCCTCCCACATCGACCTGCACGAGGTGCGCGCCGCCATGGTGCAGGTGGACGGCGTGGAAGCCGTCCACGACCTCCACGTGTGGACCATCACCAGCGGCATGGAGGCGATGAGCGGCCACGTCGTCGTCGGCGACAGCCGCCGCGACGACATCCTGGCCGAGCTCCACCGCCTCCTCCACGACCGCTTCGGCCTGCATCACCTCACGATCCAGCTGGAGCCGCGGGGCTTCCAGGAATCCGGCTGCATCACGGCCGGCTGCTGAAAAAGAGGTCACACAGAGACACAGAGGCACAGAGGAAAACGATCTTCCTCTGTGCCTCTGTGTCTCTGTGTGAGATTCAGGGCAGCCTGTCCCGGATGAGGAGCAGGATCGCCGCGTGGGGGACGATCATGTACTTGCTGCCGTCGATCTCCACCTCCACGGCTTCGCGGCGGAGGAAGATGGCGAGGTCGCCCTTGTCGGCCTGCAGCGGGACGTAGCGGATCTCGGAGCGGCCGCCGGCGCGGGACCAGGGCTCGCCCACGGCGGCGGGCTCGGAGGTGGGGTAGCCGGGGCCCACGTTCACCACGTGGCCGCTCATCACCTTCTCGCCCTCGGCCACGCCCTGCGGCAGGTACAGGCCGGACGCCGTCTTGCTGCTCTCCTCCTCCGGCTTCACGAGGACCTTGTCCCCGATCAGGATCACTTCCCGGCTCATGCGCTCTGTTGTGCGGGTAAGACGATGGGTTCCGCCGCTGAAGATGGGCCGGGGGCGCACCGCGCGTCAACACGTGTATCCGCGCTGGCGGGGGCCCTGCGAGGGGCGTAGATTCGCCCCTTGATGCGCAGGGCAGACCTGACAGTGAAAATCAGGAGACGGACCGACGATGAACAGCTTCAACGCACGCTCGACGCTCCAGGTGGGCGACCGCCATTACGAGTTCTTCAGCCTCCGCGCGCTCGAGAAGGAGGGGATCGACGTGTCCCGCCTCCCCTACTCGCTCCGCATCCTGCTGGAGAACCTGCTGCGCACCGAGGACGGCGTCACCGTCACGCGCGACGACATCCAGGCCCTCGCCGGGTGGGACCCCAAGAGCCCGCCGGACCGCGAGATCGCCTTCACCCCGGCGCGCACCGTGCTGCAGGACTTCACCGGCGTGCCCTGCGTGGTGGACCTGGCCGCGATGCGCGACGCCATGGCCGAGCTGGGCGGCGACGCGTCGCGAATCAACCCGCTGCAGCCGGTGGAGCTGGTGATCGACCACTCCATCCAGGTGGACGCCTTCGGGTCGATGGACGCCTTCGAGCAGAACGTGGAGCTGGACTACCAGCGCAACGCCGAGCGCTACGCCTTCCTGCGCTGGGGGCAGCAGGCCTTCGCCAACTTCAAGGTGGTTCCGCCCAACACCGGCATCGTGCACCAGGTGAACCTGGAGCACCTGTCGCGCGTGGTGTTCTCCACCGACGAGAACCCGGGGCACCAGGGCGTTCCGCTGGCGTACCCCGACACCTGCGTGGGCACCGACTCGCACACGCCCATGGTGAACGGGCTGGGCGTGCTGGCGTGGGGCGTGGGCGGCATCGAGGCCGAGGCGGCGATGCTGGGGCAGCCCATCTCCATGCTCATCCCCGAGGTGATCGGCTTCCGGCTGGTGGGCGAGCTGCCGGAGGGGTCCACGGCCACCGACCTGGTGCTCACCATCACCGAGCTGCTGCGCAAAAAGGGCGTGGTGGGCAAGTTCGTGGAGTTCTACGGGCCCGGCGTGGCCGCGCTGGCGCTGGCCGACCGCGCCACCATCGGCAACATGTCGCCGGAGTACGGCGCCACCTGCGCCATCTTCCCGCCGGACGAGACCACGCTCCAGTACCTGCGCCTCACGGGCCGCTCCGAGGAGCGGATCGCGCTGGTGGAGGCGTACATGAAGGAGCAGGGGCTCTTCCACACCAGCGAGTCGCCGGAGCCAGTCTTCACCGACACGCTGGAGCTGGACCTGAACACGGTGCAGCCCAGCGTGGCCGGCCCGCGCCGCCCGCAGGACCGCATCAACCTGTCCGACGTGAAGCGGGCCTTCCGCGACGCCCTCCCGTCGCTGCTCCCCGAGGGGCACGCGGCGCCGGCTTCGGTCAAGGACGCGGCGACCATCGGGATGGAACACCAGGCCGACAAGTCGAGCGGGGTGTGGGGCGAGGGCTCGGGCGCCGCGGAGGCGTCGCAGGCCGCCGCGCAGAGCTCGCCGCACGGCGGCGAGGCGGAGATCGACCACGGCTCCGTGGTGATCGCCGCCATCACCTCGTGCACCAACACCTCCAATCCGTCGGTGATGATCGCGGCGGGGCTGCTGGCCAAGAAGGCGGCCGAGCGCGGCCTCAACCGCAAGCCGTGGGTGAAGACGTCGCTGGCGCCGGGCTCCAAGGTGGTGACGGAGTACTACGACCGCTCGGGGCTGCAGCCGTACCTGGACCAGCTGGGCTTCCACACGGTGGGCTACGGCTGCACCACGTGCATCGGCAACTCGGGCCCGCTCCCCACCGAGATCTCGGAGGAGATCCAGCGGCGCGGGGTGGTGGCGTGCTCGGTGCTCAGCGGCAACCGCAACTTCGAGGGGCGCATCAACTCGGACGTGCGCGCCAACTTCCTGATGTCGCCGCCGCTGGTGGTGGCGTACGCCATCGCCGGCCGCATCGACTGGGACCCCTACAACGAGCCCATCGGCACGGACACGGAGGGGCGCTCGGTCTTCCTCAAGGACATCTGGCCCACCTCGGCCGAGGTGTCGTCGGCCGTCTCGTCGTCCATCGAGAGCTCCATGTACCGCGACAGCTACGCGGGGGTCTTCGAGGGCGATGAGCGCTGGAAGTCGATGGACATCCCCGCGGGCGACCGCTTCGAGTGGGCCGACGATTCCACCTACGTGCGCCAGCCGCCGTACTTCCAGGACATGCCCCGCGAGGCGCCGGAGACGGTGCGCGAGATCCAGGGCGCGCGCGCCATCGCCCTGCTGGGCGACAGCGTGACCACGGACCACATCTCGCCGGCGGGGAGCATCAAGAAGGACGGGCCGGCGGGGCGCTACCTGGTGGAGCACGGGGTGGACGCCAAAGATTTCAACTCGTACGGGAGCCGCCGCGGCAACCACGAGGTGATGATCCGCGGCACCTTCGCCAACACGCGCATCCGCAACCGGCTGGCGCCGGGCACCGAGGGGGGCTTCACCACGTACTTCCCCGAGGACGAGATCACCACGATCTACGACGCCGCCATGCGCTACGCGCAGGACGGCACGCCCACCATCGTGCTGGCCGGGAAGGAGTACGGCTCCGGCTCGTCGCGCGACTGGGCGGCCAAGGGCCCCTTCCTGCAGGGGATCAAGGCCGTGATCGCGGAGAGCTACGAGCGCATCCACCGCTCCAACCTGGTGGGGATGGGCGTGCTCCCGCTGCAGTTCATGCAGGGCGAGAGCGCGGAGTCGCTGGGCCTCACGGGGCGCGAGACCTTTGACATCGTGGGCCTGGCCGACGCCATCGCCGGCCACCTGGCCACCCGCGAGCTCACGGTGCGCGCCACGGCGGACGACGGCTCCACGCGCGAGTTCCGCGCGTACATCCGCATCGACACGCCGCAGGAGGTGCTGTACTACCGCCACGGCGGCATCCTGCAGTACGTGCTCCGCCAGCTCCTCTCCGGCAAGGAAGCCCCCGAGGCCATCGAGGGTGGCCTCCCCTCCGGTGCCGTGACGCGCGACGCCGGCGGCGATCACAAGGTGGTGGAGGGCTCGCAGGAATCCTTCCCCGCGAGCGACCCGCCGGCGTACTGAACAGCAGTGCCTAGTGCCCAGTGCCTAGTGCCCAGTAACGACTAGGCACTAGGCACTGGGCACTGAGCACTCGGTACTCATCGCACCGGGAGTCCCCTTTTGCCGAATCAGACCTTTCGTCCGCGCGGCACCCCCGGGCCGTCGCTGCTGGGGCCCGGCGCGGAGTTCGACCTCATCCGCCGCTTTCTGCCCGCGGCGGCCGCCACGCGCGACGACGTGCGCGTGGGGCCCGGCGACGACTGCGCGGTGGTGGCGGGGGAGGGGATCGCCCTCTCCAGCGACCTCAGCGTGGAGGAGGTGCACTTCCGGCGCGAGTGGCTGGCACCGGAGCTGATCGGCTTCCGCGCGGCGGCGGCGGCGCTCAGCGACCTCGCGGCGGTGGCGGCGCGGCCCATCGGGGTGATGGCGTCCGTGGCCGTGGCGGAGGCGGACGCGGGGCCGTTCGTTGTGTCCGTGATGGAGGGGGTGCGGCGCGCCGCCGACTCCGTGGGCGCGGCGCTGCTGGGCGGCGACCTCACGCGCTCCCCCGGTCCGCTGATGATCGACATCACCGTGGTGGGCGAGGTGGCGCGGCCCGTGCTGCGCTCCGGCGCGCACCACGGCGACGAGGTGTGGGTGACGGGGGAGCTGGGCGGGGCGGCGGCGTGCGTGTCGCGGCTCATGGAGGGGCGGCGTGCGCCGCGCGATGCGTGGGCGCGCTTCGCCGAGCCGCGAGCCCGGGTGCGCGAGGCGCGGTGGCTGGCCGAGCGCGGCGTCCCCACGGCCATGCTCGACCTGTCGGACGGGCTGGCGGGCGACGCGGCGCACCTGGCGGCGGCCAGCGGGGTGGTCGTGCTGCTGGTGCCCGAGCTGGTGCCGGTGCACCCGGCGGCGGCGCGGGGGCGGTCGCGCCGGGCGGGGCTGGACATGGCGCTGGGGGGCGGCGAAGACTACGAGCTCTGCTTCACGGCGGCGCCGGGGTGCGTGGAGCCGCTGCGGCGCGACTTCGAGCAGAGCTTCGAGCTCCCGCTCCGCTGCGTGGGGCGCATCGGGCACGGAGACGGCGTGTGGTGGGTGGATGCCGAGGGGCACCGCCGCCCCATGACGAGCCGGGGCTTCGGCCACTTCCGCGAGCGGCGGTGATCCGCACCCTGTGGACGGCGATCGCCGGGAGCGCGGCGCTCTTCTTCCTCGGCGTGCAGGTGCTCTACCACGCCACGTTCGGCGACCGGCCCACCGAGTGGTACGTGGACATGACACGGCGCTGGGCACGCGTGATCCTGCGCGCCAGCGGGTGCGACGTGGTGGTGCAGGGGATGGAGCACGTGCACCCGGGCCAGCCGCAGGTGATCGTCGCCAACCACGTCTCCTGGTTCGACGTCTTCGCCATCGCCGCCGTGGTGGAGGTGCCCTACCACTTCGTCGCCAAGAAGGAGCTGGAGCGCATCCCCCTCTTCGGCGCGTCGTGGAAGGCCGCGGGGCACATCTCCATCGACCGCTCCGACCGGGAGCGCGCCTACGCTAGCCTGGCCCGGGCGGCCGAGAAGATCCGCCGCGACCGCAGCGCCGTGATCATCTTTCCCGAGGGCACGCGCTCCCGCAGCGGCCGGCTGCAGCCCTTCAAGAAGGGGGCGTTCCAGCTCGCCGCCGGCTCCGGCGTCCCCATCGTCCCCGCCGTGGTCTCGGGAAGCTTCCGGATCATGCCCCCCGGAAGCTGGATCATCCGCCCCGACACCATCTACGTCCGCTTCCTCCCCCCGGTCCCCGCGGACCAGGCACCGGACGCGCAGGCGCTGCTGGACCAGGTCCACGCCCTGATGGTCCGCGAGCTGGTGCACGACCGCGCCCTCCACCCGTAGCGCCTCCCTCCGCCGGGCACGGATGCTGCCCCTCCCGCCGCCATGCGCACCTTCCTCGCCCTCGCCGTCCTCCTGGCCGCCTGCGGCTCCGGGTCCGAGCCCATCACCGTGAGGGGCGACTTCGCCTCCCCCGCGACGGCGCCGGGGCGCGTGTACGCCCTGGAGGCGCGCGTGGACGCGGAGGTCAAGGACGGATCGTTCGAGCTGGGCGGCCTCGCCACCAGCCCCATCTCGCTGCGCATGGTGCAGAACGGCGACACGGTGGGCAAGGTGGACATCGCCGACCTGCCGCCGGGTGCGGGGCTGGTGCTGCACGGCCTGCGCAGCGACCCGCGCTCCGGCCGCGCCTTCCCCGCGACGGTGGAGCTCTCCGGCGCCCGCGTGGTGCGCGTCAACGGCATCCGCATGATGAACCCCGACGCCCTCCCCGGCTCGGTGGATGGTTCCGGCATCGTGCTCGCCGCCGCGTCGGACCGCTCCGCCCTCCTGGTGCGCGCCACCGACGAGCGGCTCCCCGACCTGCGCGTCGTCGTCACCCCCACCACCTCCATCCTCACCCCCGACAGCCTCGACGCCGACCTCCGCGAGCTCTCCATCGGCGATTCCGTCCACGTGCTCGGCCCCACCGAGCGCGGCTTCGTCGTCACCGACCGCCTCACCCTCCTCGACGCCTCCCCCGCCTCCACCGTCTCGTCCGCCTCCGGGGAGGACCGGGACGAGCCGCGGGAAGCGCGCTCCGGGCCCTCTGCGGTGCCCGCCGTCGCTCCGGTGGTCCGTACATCTACGCATGCGGTGCGGAGCGCACCCGTGGTGCGGCGCGAGCGCCGCGACGGGCAGGGAGAGGAGCGCGGGGAGGGGCGCGGGCGGGGGCGCGACGAGGAGCGGAAGCGCGACGAGGAACGGGGGCGGGGCAGGGGGAACGGGGGTGGGAACGGCAAGGGGAACAAGAAGGGGAAGGGGTAGAGCGCGCTGAGAGGGGGCCCTCACCCCCCCGACCCCCACTCTCCCGATAACGGGAGAGTGGGGGTTGGGGGGGTGAGGGCCCCCTCTCAGCCCGCACCGACCCTTGCGCCTGCCGGCTAGATCCCGCTCTCCGACACCGGGGTGCGCGCCT
>CADCTW010000176.1:33449-40008 GCA_902805735.1 uncultured Gemmatimonadota bacterium
GGCCCTCACCCCCCCGACCCCCACTCTCCCGATAACGGGAGAGGGGGGCGCATCTTCTGTGGCGGCACGGCGATTGGGGCTCTGGGCGGCTGCGGGATGGGCGCCGCTCGCCAATCCCTCCGCGCAGGTCGCGCGGGAGAGGGGGCGCATTCCAGCCGCCCGTGCACATCCCGCGGTTTCGCCGGAGGTGCGGGAGTGGACACGGGGTCAGGCGAACCCAGCAGCCCCGAAAACGCCTAACGTCGCACCGACACAGAAGATGCGCCCCCCTCTCCCGTTATCGGGAGAGTGGGGGTTGGGGGGGTGAGGGCCCCCTCTCAGCCCGCACCGACCCTTGCGCCTGCCGGCTAGATCCCGCTCTCCGACACCGGGGTGCGCGCCTCCGTCGTGCGCAGGAGCTGCTCGGAGACGACGTACCACTTGCCGTCGTCCTCGTCGCGCTTCAGGAGGTACTCCTGGAGGCCGCGGCCGCGCCGCGTACTTTCCTTGCTGCGGAAGGTCCACTCCTTGTCCACCAGCACGCGCGCCCGCTCCGCGTCCGGGAAGGAGACGGCCACGTTGTGGAAGATGATCTGGCGGTCCACGCTGTAGCGGCGCATGTCGCGTGCGCGGTCGCGGCGCACGCCGGAGCGGGGGAGGTTGTTGGAGTTGTAGTAGTCCACCCGGCTCGCGTAGTGGGCTACGTGCTCCCCGAGATCACCCTGCACCCACGCCTGGTTCAGCGCGCGCACGCGCTGCTCCACCTCGGCGGCGATCTGCTGCTGCGTCTTTACCGGGGCGCCGGGAGTCACGGCGGCCGTTTCCGGGGCCGCCGCCGGAACCCGCTGCGCCGCCTCGCCCTGCAGGCCCGTGAAGGTCTCGTCCAGCCCCGCGAGCGCGGAGGTGTCCGGGAGCGTGCCGGCCGCGGCGGCAGCCGGGTCGTCGCCGCGGCGGGCGAGGGCCCAGATGGCGAGGAGCGCCACCAGCACCAGCGGCACCGCCAGCATCAGCGGGTTGCGCCGCGCACCCGTGGCCGAACCCCCCGGCGTGCGTACCGGCTCGCCGAGCGACCCGCGCACGGGCTCACCGACGGGGCCGCGCACGGGCTCCGCGGCGCGGACCGGCTCCGGGGTGGGGCGCACCACGATGGGCGGCGCCACGGACGTCACCGTCTCCGCCGAAGCCGGCGCCGGCGCGACGTGGAGCACCGTGCCGTCCTGCTCGGCGCCGACCAGCGCCTCCACGAACTCGGCGGCGTCGGGGAAGCGCTGGGTGGGGTCCGTGCGCAGCGCCTGCGCGATCACGGCGCGCACGGGAGGCGGCACGGCCTGCCAGCGGTCCGTGGGCTGCAGCGCCACCTCCTCGCCGGAGCGGATGTGCTCGCGCTCCGTCTGCGTGAAGGGGCGCTCGCCCGTCAGCGTCTCGTACGCCACCAGGCCGAGCTGGTACACGTCCGAGGTGGCGGTGACGGGGAGGTCCGGGTCGAGCTGCTCGGGCGAGGCGTAGGCCGGCGAGTGCGGGAGCTGGCCGATGGTGGTGAGGCTCTCCTCCGCGCCCGCGGTCAGCGGCTTGGCGATCCCGAAGTCCAGCACGCGCACGAACTCCGTCTCGTCGGTGCCCACCAGGAAGACGTTGGCCGGCTTCACGTCGCGGTGGATGATCCCCGCGCGGTGCCCCGCCGCCACGCCGCGCGCCGCGTCGCGGATGATGCGCATCGCCTCGCCGTGCTGCGGCGCGCCACGGGCCAGGCGCTCCTTGAGGTCGTGCCCGCGCAGCAGCTCCATGACGATGAAGTCCAGGTCCAGCGCGGGGTCCGTGCCGTAGTCGTACACCTGCACCACGTTGGGGTGGTGCGGGATGCTGGCCGCCGACGCCGCCTCGCGCCGGAAGCGCTCGCGCAGGTTGGCCCGCATCCCCTCCGAGTCGGCGGGGAGCGACACCACCTTGACGGCGACGGGGCGCCCCAGCGTGAGGTCGTGGCCGCGGAACACCACGCTCATCCCCCCCGAGCCGACCACCTCGTCGATCCGGTACCGTCCGGCCAGCGTGTGCCCCAGCAGGAGCCGTTCAAAGGGCTGCTTCATGGGCGGAGCCACGAGCGTACGGGCGGGTGTTGCATGCGTTCGGGACTCGGGGTTGCGAGCAGCGGATGCCGGGATCGGGGGAGTGCCGGGCGCAAAGGGTGTGCCCGGAACGAAGTGCTGAGTCCTGAGTGCCGAGTGTACAGATCCTCGGCACTCAGCACTCAGGACTTGGCACTCAGCACTTCACCCTTCAGGTGCTGTCGCCGCGGGCGCGGGCCTTGGCGATGGAGTCCACGCGCGACCCGCTGCCGCTGGCGTCCTGGCCGCCGGTGCGGCCCTGGATGTCGCGGAAGCGCACCGGCGTGTTGCGCTGCACCTTGTCCGCCAGGAAGAGCGCGTCCCAGTTGGTGAGGCGCACGCACCCGGCCGACGAGGTGTAGCCGATCGCCTCCGGCTTGTTGGTGCCGTGGATGCCGTAGTGCGGCGCCGAAAGCGACATCCACACCAGCCCCACGCGGTTGTTGGGCCCCGGCGGGATCTTGGCGTCCGGGCGGTCGTCCGGCACCTTTTCGAGGAGCGCGGGCTGGAAGTGCCACCACGGGTTCTTGGTCACGTTCGTCACCTTGAACTCGCCCTGCGGCGACGGCTCGTACGTGGCGCCCAGCGTGGACGGGAAGTGGTAGAGGATGCGCCCGCTCGCGTCCAGCGCGTGCACGAAGCTCCCTCGTCCGGACACCGACAGCTCCGCGATCTGCCCCTGCGCCTTTGCGTCCGGGGCGCGCACGTTGGGTACGTTCACCGTCTGCCCCGCCGCGAGGGTGTTGAGGTCCACCCCCGGGTTGAGCTTGGCCAGGAGCGCCTCCGTGGTGTGGAAGGTCTCCGTGAGCTTCTCCGTGAGGGACTCGTAGCAGGTGCAGTCCAGCTTCGCCTGGTCGTAGATGCTGTCGGGGAGCTCCTGGAAGGGCCCCTTCACGTCCTCGGCCGTCAGCGTGCGGGAGACGACGAGCTGCTCGGGGCGGCCGGCGACCTCCGCCAGCTTGTCGTACGTCGCCGAGTCCACGCGCCCCGTGGTCTTCAGCCCTTCGCGCTGCTGGAAGAAGTACACGGCCTTGGAGGTGTTCTTCCCCCAGTACCCGTCCATCATCCCCGGCGAGAAGAAGGCGCGGTCCAGCAGGATCTGCACGCGGTACACGGAGGGGCCTGACACTTCGCCGCCCAGCGGGAGGAAGGCCGCGCCCGTGTTCATCTGCTCGGCCGAGATCTGCGCCCACTTCTCCGGGTTGCGCACGGCCACGCCGGCGCCGGTGGTGTCCAGCTGGACCACGCCGGTCCACTCGTTGGAGAAGCGCCCCTTCTCCAGCTCCTCGGGCGTGAGCTCGCGCTCCTCCACCGGCGGCAGGTCCGCCGCGGGCTGCTGCGCGTCCGCCTGCACCGGCCGCACCGGCGCATCCGCCGCCTTCGCGGCCCCCTCGTCCCCGTCCGAGCACGCCGCCGAAAGGGCGATCGCCGCGAGGGCCCACATCATCTTCGGCTTCATGGACGCTTGTGTTCGGGTGATATGGATCAGACCCGGAGAAGGGTCTCTCTCCGTGTCGCCGTGCCTCTGCGTGAGATTGCGGTTCATACGATTCGCCCGCCCCACGACTTTCTGCGCAGGACGGGCGAATGGTATGGACTGGCAGGTTTTGGGCCGCGTCAGCGGGGCGGCGCCGGGGCCGCCGTGTCGCGCGGGGCGGCGGGCGGCGGTCCGCCTGTCGGCTGCGCCTCGCCGGGGCGCGTGTCGCGGAAGCGCACCGGCGTGCCCACCGGCACCCGGCGGCTCAGGAAGAGCGCGTCCCAGTTGGTGAGCCGCACGCACCCCGCGGAGGTCGCGTAGCCGATCGTCTCGGGCGACTTCGTCCCGTGGATGCCGTAGTGCGGCACCGACAGGCTCATCCACACCCTGCCCACCGCGTTGTTGGGGCCCGGCGGGATGCGCGCGTCCGGGCGGTCGTCCGGCACGTGCGCCAGGATGCGCGGCTGGTAGTGCCACCACGGGTTCTCGTGGATCGACGCGACGGCGAAATCGCCCTGCGGCGAGGGATCGAACGTCGCGCCCAGCGTGGTGGGGAAGTGGTAGAGGATGCGCCCCTCCGCGCTCATCGCGTGCACGAAGCGCCCGCTCCCCGACACCCACAGCTCGGCGATGGGGGCGGGCGCGGGCACGTCCATCGTCCTCACCAGGGGGACGTCTATGCTGTCGCCGGCCCGGAGGCTGTCCAGCTTGACGCCCGGGTTGAGCTGGCGCAGCACCCCGGCGCTGGAGTGGAAGATCTCGGTGAGCCGCTCCGTCAGCGACTCGTAGCACGAGCACGCCAGCCGGGCCTGCGCGTAGATGTCGGACGGGATGGGGGTGAACGGCCCGCGCACGTCCTCCGGGCGGAGCGCGCGCCGGTGCACCACCGTGTCGGGCGTCCCCGCCAGCGCCTCCAGCCGCGCCATCGTCGCCGAATCCACCGCGCCGGTCGCGGGCAGTCCCTCGCGCACCTGCAGCCAGCGGAGCGCCACCTCGGTGTTCTGCCCCCAGCGCCCATCGATCATCCCCGGCGAGAAGAGCGCGCGGTCCAGCAGCGTCTGCACGCGCAGCACCGCCGGCCCCGCGTGCCCCCGCCCGATGGGGAAGCGGTTGGCCCGCGCGTTCGCCGCCGCGGCCGTGATCTGCGCCCACCTCTCCCCGTTCGGCCGCACCACGACCGGCTTCGCGGGGAGGATTGGTGTCGCGGCCGCAACGACCGCCGGCTTCAGCAGCGCAGGGGCGCTCGCCTGCGCCCGGAGCGCGCCGGCGTACGACAGAACGAAGAGCGCCGCGAGTGCGGCGCGCCGGGACAGGAGCATTCTCATTCGACGTGTGGATGGATTGGGCCCCAAATATATCGGGACGAGCCCGTCCATCAACGCCTCGGCCCAGCCTTGACCCTTCGAGCCAGGTTCTACATCTTGGGCACGACGGAAATTGGAGGGCTAGTCTAATTGGTAAGGCAGCTGACTTGAAATCAGCCGACCGAAAGGTCTTCGGGGTTCGAGTCCCCGGCCCTCCGTCAACAGCAGTGTCACACAGAGACACAGAGGCACAGAGAAGACGTTTTTCTCTGTGCCTCTGTGTCTCTGTGTGACACCAGCTTTTTACTTCGGGACCAGCGTGGACACCGCCGAGCCCAGCATGATCAGGAAGAGCAGCAGCACCCCGGCAATCGCCATGGCGCTGAGCGGCGAGATGGGACCGTTCTCCACGCGCAGGTCGAGGGTCTCGTCCCACCAGGTGCGGCCGCGGGCGTTGAGGCGGAAGTAGGAGAAGATCGGCGCGACCAGGCTGAGGATGGGGAGCCCCGCGCCCAGCCCCACGATCCACACGCGCACCGCCCGCGACAGCGACTGGAAGAGCGACAGGCGCCCGCCCTCCGCCGTGGTGACCCGCATGGAGAAGAGCGCCTTCCCCGGCGTGGTGCCGAAGAGGTGCAGGACCACCCCTTCGATCAGCGCGATCACCGGGAAGAACGCCAGGTTCCACAGCGGGTTGAGCTGGCGCGGGTCGGTGGGCGCGCGGGCCATCAGCTCCGGGGCCAGCGTCCCCACGATGAGCCCGACGACCATGGAGTACACGATCACGTCCACCAGCCGCGCCCCCACGCGCCGCAGCGGGCGCGGCTCGTCGCGCACGACGGCCGGGCGCTGCACGGGGAGCTCGGGCGCGCGCACGGGCTCGTGCGGCGGCGCCCACGTGGGCGAGACGATGGGCATGTCGCCCACGCGGGCCCACTCGCGCATCCCCGTGGTCCACACGAGCGAATCGGCGTCGAGCACCCCGCTGGCCACCATCGAGCGCACCTCGTCCAGCGAGCGGGGGCCCACCCGTTCGCCGTTCAGCGCGTAGTACCACTCCGTGGCCGTGGATTCCATCATCGGGGTCGTCTGCTGGAGAAGGATGCGGGGCCGGTAAGGTAAGGAGCGCGCCCCCCGCACGCCAGGGCGCGGAAGGGCGCTAACTCACGCGGAGATATGGTAGTTGGGCCCGCTGGCGCGCTGGCTTGGCACTTGCGTCTCGAAAGACGGACGTTTCCCAGCGGAGCGCATCCGGTACGTCCCCCCATGGTCCCGCGGCCTTTCGCGTTGTATCCTAAGGCCCCGGGCACATCGTGCGCCCGCGCGCGTCGCCGAGCAACGAGCCGTCAGATACGCCGACTCCGGCCGTGCTCCCACCGGGAGCCGCGGAGCCGTTCGCCCGTTGAGAAGATCCGGGACGCCGCCGCGGCGCCCCGCCGAACCGAGCACAGAAACCCGTGCAGCAGGAGCCGTCCTTGGATCCCGTGAACGACACTCCGATGAACGTCCCCCCCGTCGAAGGTGACGGCGACGGCCGCCCCGTTCAGGGGAACGGCGTGCCCGGGACGCCCGAGCCCGACGCAGCGCCCGTGCCCGCGCCCGGCCGGCGCATCCGCGGACGTGCCGCACCCGCCACGCCCGACGCGGCGGAGGTGCCTCCCCCCGTGCGCGCGCGGCGCGGCAACGGCGGGGCGGGG
>CADCTW010000177.1 GCA_902805735.1 uncultured Gemmatimonadota bacterium
GCGCCACCCCCCGTGGCCCGCCCCGCCTTCGTTCCCACGGCGGTGTCCGCGCCGCCGGAGGAGGTGGCCGCCGCACGGCCCTCCGCGCGCCGCGGACGGGGAGCGCAGGCAGCGGGAGGTGCGCTGGCCCTGGCCGCGGGCGCCGCGGCCGTGTACGCCCTGACCTCGGGCGGCGACCCGGCCCCCGCCCCGCTGCCCACGGACTCCGCGACCGTGGCGCAGGTGGACACCACCGCGCCCGACAGCGTGTCGCTGGACACGGCCGCCACCGCGCCGGCCGTGATCCCGCAGCCCGAGCCGCAGCCGGTGGACAGCACGCCCGTCCTGCCGCCGGAGCCGGTCACGCCTCCGGGCGACCCGGTGTACGACGTGAGCTCGATCGACGAGCCGCCGGAGCTGCGCAACCGCCGCGACGTGATCCGCATCCTGGAGCGCAACTACCCGCCCGCGCTGCGCGACGCGGGGATCTCCGGCGACGTGATCCTCACCTTCATCGTGGACCGCGACGGCCGCGTGGAGCCGGCCTCCATCCAGGCCGTCAACGCCGCCGACCCCCAGTTCGTCGAAGCCGCCCGCCTCGTCGCCGAGCGCATGCGCTTCCGCCCGGGCCGCATCCGCGACCAGCCGGTGCGCAGCTCCGTGCAGGTTCCCATCTCGTTCCGCCCCCAGTAAACAGCAGTCTCACACAGAGACACAGAGGCACAGAGACGAACTTCATCTCTGTGCCTCTGTGTGGTCAGGGGGTTTCGGCTTCGAACTCGATGTCGAGATGTTCGAGCAGGCGGTTGACGATCTCGTCCTGCTTGTGGTCGTCGTAGAGGGCGCCGATGCGTTCCAGGAGGCGGTTCTTGGAGATGGTGCGGATCTGCTGCGGCATCACGATGCTGCTGAACCCGGTACCCAGGATCTCTTCGGGCAGGAGGACCTCGTGCTCATAGACCTTCCGCTTCTTGCCCTCCAGCTTGGTCAGCGAGACGATGGTGATCAGGGTGGTCGCCTCGTTGAAACCGTCGTTGGAGACGACGAGGACGGGCCGGCGATCGCCTCCCTGTTCACTCCCGACGGGGTAGTTGAGATCCGCCCAGTAGAACTCCCAACGCTTCACCTTGTCCTTGTCGGGATTGAAGCGCGTCATGGCTCCATCAGCCCATCGCCAAGCGCTCGGTCGAACGAGCCGGTGATCGCTTCCATCTCCTCGACGTATGCCGGGTCCGCCGCCGCCTCGCGATAGGAGGCGTAGACCTTCTCTCGACGGAGCTCCCGGAGGCGTGCGATGACAGCCGCTTCCACGAACTCGTTCTGACTGGCGGCTGCGCCGCGTTCCACGGCGTTCTTGACCGCCTGGAGCGTCGACGTGTGCATCTGCACACTCGTCTTCTTGAGGGGATCGCGCGCGGGGCTGCGACGGCGAGTGCGGCTGGTTTGAAGAGGCATCGGCCCTCCCTGGTTCGGATCACCTGCATCTCGCCGGAGTATCGCGCCGCTCGAGAGGTTCCGTCAAGGGTGGCGTTAGCGCCTCCTCTGTGTCTCTGTGCCTCTGTGTGAGCCCTTTATCTCCAGCGCGGATCGGCCGCGAGGAGGGCGCGCATGGAAGGGGCGTCGAGCGGGGGGGAGATCAGGAAGCCCTGGGCGAAGTCGCAGCCGGCGTCGCGCACCTGGGCGAGCTGGGCGGCGGTCTCCACGCCCTCGGCGGTGACGCGCAGGCGGAGGCCGCGCGCCATGCCCACGATGGTGCGCACGAGCTGCGCGGCGGCGTTGTCGGCCTCCATCCCGCTCACGAACGAACGGTCGATCTTGAGCGCGGCGATGGGGAAGCGGTGCAGGTAGGCCAGCGACGAATACCCCGTGCCGAAGTCGTCCAGCTGCAGGTCGATCCCCAGCGCCTTCAGCTCGCCGAGCAGCGCCCCGGCGGAGCCGCCCCCCTCCACCAGCACGCTCTCGGTGAGCTCCAGCTTGAGGTGGCGCGGGTTCAGCCCCGAGGCGGCGAGGGTGCCGCGGATGTGGCTCACCAGCCCCGCGTGGGCGAACTGGCGGGCGCTCAGGTTCACGCTCATGGCGATGCGCGCGTGCGCGAACTCGCGCCGCCACTCGGCCAGGCGGGCGCACGCCTCCTCCAGCACCCACTCGCCCAGGGGCACGATGACCCCCGTCTCCTCGGCGGTGGCGATGAAGTCGCCGGGGGCGATGAGGCCCTGCTGCGGGTGCTGCCAGCGGCAGAGCGCCTCCACCCCGATGATGCGCCCGCTGGAAAGGGCGATGATGGGCTGGTAGTGGAGGATGAACTCGCCGCGGCCCAGCGCCCGGCGCAGGTCCGTCTCCATCTGCAGGCGGGCCAGCGCCTGGGCGTGCATGGCGCGGTCGAACAGCTCGTAGCGCGCGCCGCCGGCGCCCTTGGCGCGGTACATCGCCATGTCCGCGTTGCGCAGCAGGTACTCCGGCCGGTCGCGCGCGCCGTTGGCCAGGGCGATCCCCACGCTGGCCCCCGTGAACACCTCGTAGCCGCTCAGGTTGACGGGTGCCGCCACCGCCACCGCGATCCGCTCGGCCACGCGCGCGGCGCAGGCGGGGCCCTCAAGCTCCTCCATCAGCACGGCGAACTCGTCGCCGCCGAAGCGCGCCACCGTGTCCTGCTCGCGCACGCACCCGCGCAGCCGCTCCGCCACGGCCACCAGCAGCTCGTCGCCCACGTGGTGGCCCAGCGAGTCGTTGACCACCTTGAAGCGGTCCAGGTCCAGGAAGAGGACGGCGGGGGCCGTGGTCTCGCCGCGCTCGTGGCGCACCAGCGCGGCGGTGAGGCGCTGCATGAAGAAGGGGCGGTTGGGGAGCCCCGTGAGCGCGTCGTGCATGGCGTCGTGGAAGAGGCGCGCGGCCGCCTGCTTGCGCTCCGTGACGTCCTCGCCGAACAGGTGCACGGCCCCCAGCGCGGGCTGCGGATGGTACAGCCAGGCCAGCACCCGCCCCCCCACGCCCACCTCCACGTCGCGCACCCCCGCCCCCGACTCCAGCGCGCGGCGCACGATGCGCGGGTGGTCTTCGGGAAGGAGGAGGCGCGCCGAGTCCACCCCCAGCTCGCGCATGGCGTGCTCGGCGGCGGGGTTGGCGTAGCGGATGGCGCCCGTGGCGTCGCACTCCAGGATGGGGCTGGGCGTGCCTCGCGGGAACGAGGCCAGCCGCGCCGTCTCCTCCTCCGCCCGCTTGCGCCCCGTGATGTCCCGCGCGTTCACGATCACGCCGCGCACGGTGGGGTCGTCGATCAGGTTGGTGCCCACCCCCTCGAAGATCCGCCAGCTCCCGTCGCGGTGCCCCATGCGGAACTCCAGCCCGCGCCCGGCCCCCGGCGCGTAGCGGTCCAGCCGCAGCGCCGCCGTCGCCTCCTCCCGGTCGTCGGGGTGCACCAGGTCCAGCGCCGTCCCGCCGATCAGCTCCTCCGGCGCGTACCCCAGCAGGTGCCGCACCGAGGGGGTGATGTAGCGCGTGGTGCCGTCCGCGTTGATCACGTGGATGACGTCGCGCGCGTTCTCCACCAGCGAGCGGAAGTACGCCTCGCTCTCGCGCAGCGCCAGCTCGGCCGGGTCCGGGCCTTCGCGCACCGCGCGAACGCCTTCCGCCGGGGGGAACAGGGTGTAGCCCGGGAGCGGGGGGAAGGTGGACAAAGGGGGAGTGGATGGGAAGCGCGCCTCCGGCGAGTCGCCGGGTGCGGATGGCAGGCTGGTGTGTATTACGTGTGCATAAAGAATAGCACGCGCGGTACGCTTCGCAAACTCCCCCCGCCGCCCTGTCGCCGCCGCGTGCCCCCCGCTATCCTCCGCCCCTGTGTCTCCGTGTCCCCGTGCGACCCTTCTGTTCGATCCGATGAACCAATCCACTCTGGACGAGGTGGAGGCGCGCCTCCGCGGCGCCAACCTGGCCCGTGCGCGCACGGGGGAGGGCGACGCGCGCCAGCCCGTGCACACGGTGTACGGCGGCGCGCACCTCTTCCGCGCGGACACGGCGCCACGGCTGGGTGCCCGTGCCCTCGCCACCCTCGCGGAGCACGCGCCGGGCCCCGCCGCCCTGGCCTCCGCCCTGGGCACGGACGCGCACGCGGAGGCGGTGTACGAGCGGGTGCGCGCGAAGCTGGCCCGCGAGCCGGTGGAGGACTTCCGCATCGACTTCGAAGACGGCTACGGCGTGCGCCCGGACGCCGAGGAAGACGGGCACGCCTCCGCCGCCGCCCGCGAGCTCGCCCGCGGCCTGGCGGAGGGCACCCTTCCGCCTTTCGTGGGAATGCGGGTGAAGGCGCTCACGGAGGAGACGCGCGCCCGCGCCGTGCGCACCCTGCGCATCTTCGCCGGCGAGCTGCTGCGCGGCACCGGCGGCGTGCTCCCGCCCGGCTTCGCCATCACCCTCCCCAAGGTGACGCTCCCCGAGCAGCCGGAGTACCTCGCGGCCCTCTTTGCCCGCCTGGAGGCGGAGCACGGCCTGGCCCCGGGGGCGCTGCGCATGGAGCTGATGGTGGAGACGCCGCAGGCGCTGGTGGACGACGAGGGGCGGTGGGCGCTTCCCGCGCTGGTGCGGGCGGGGGGCGGGCGGGTGGTGGCGGCCCACTTCGGGGCGTACGACTACACGGCGGCGCTGGGGATCACCGCCGCGCGGCAGCACCTTCGCCACCCGGCGTGCGACTGGGCCCGACACGCCATGCAGGTGTCGCTGGCCGGCACCGGCGTGCGCTGGTCGGACGGGGCCACCACGCTCCTCCCCGTGGGCGCGGCGGTGCACCGCGGCTGGCGCGTCCACCACGACGACGTGCGGCACGGCCTCGCCAGCGGCTTCTACCAGGGGTGGGACCTGCACCCGGCGCAGCTGGTGTCGCGCTACGCGGCGGTGTACGGCTTCTTTTTGGAGGGGCTGGACGCCGCCGGCGAGCGCCTGCGCAACTTCGTGGACCGCGCCGCCCAGGCCACCCGCGTGGGCAGCGCCTTCGACGACGCCGCCACGGGCCAGGGCCTCCTCAACTTCTTCCTCCGCGCCGTCGGCTGCGGCGCCATCGGCGAAGACGAGGCGCTCGCCCGCACCGGCCTCACGCCGGCGCAGCTCCGCACGCGCTCCTTCCAGCAGATCTCACTCAGAGACACGGAGGCACAGAGATAGCTTCGTCTCTGTGCCTCCGTATCTGGTTGCGCTACATTTACTTGGAGAGCAGGACCCGCACCCGTGTGCCGCCAAAGGAGCGGTCGCCCAGCAGGCGTCCGTCGCGGGCCAAAAAGGGCACGTCGCGCACAAAGGTGTCCGCGCTCTGCTCGAATCGCACCGTGTCGCCGCGGACGGTCCAGCGCCCGGCCATGCTCGCGTCGATCGGCTCCACGTCGTCCGGCACGGAGAGGCGGCCCGTGGTGGTGCCGTCCTCGTTCAGCGTGATGTTCAGCGACACGCCTTCCTTCAGGTAGTCCGTCGTGGCGCCGTTCTCGGTGGCCGTGAGGATGGTCGCCCGGTACTCGCCGGGGATCCGCTCCGAGTCCGAGACACCGTCGCAGGCGGCGAGGGCGAAGAGGAGAGCAAAGGAACGGGTGCGGAACTTCGAGGCCATGGAGACGCTCCAGCGGGTGGGGTGGGATGGCGCGCAGCTTCCCTGCTGCTGTTGGGGAATGCGCGGCCTCCCGGGGTTCTGACACGGCCGGAAGATGCGCGGGGCTGCGGCGCGCTGGCCGGGGGCCCTCACCCCCCCGTCCCCCGCTCTCCCGATTACGGGAGAGGGGGGCGCACTCCCGCCATCCAGCCGCCGCCAAGCGCCGCCAGGGCCGCGGGCCGGCAGGGGCCGCTTCGTCGCACGGCTCCGTGGAAATCGCCTCCTCCCCCAGCGGTTTGGGGGAGGAGGTCGGGAGGTGAGGGCCCCCCGTCAGCCCACACCCATCCTGCGCACGCACGGAATTCCGTTCCCGTCAGAACCCGCCCGCCTCCGGCATTCCCCTTCGAATGCGCCATCCGCGGTCACCCTGAAGTCCCCCGTCGTGTCCCGTAAATCCGCGCTCCTCGAAGCACTTGTCCTGCTCGCCGCGCTGGCGGCCCTCCCGCTGCGCGCGCAGACGGGCACCGTGTCCGGCACCATCCGCGACGCGGAGAGCGCCGCGCCCATCCCCGGCGCCACGGTGACGCTGGACGGCGGCACGCACGCGGCCTTCCCCTCCGCGGGGTCGGCGTTCGTGAGCGGCACGCGCAGCACGCGCACGGGTGAGGCGGGGGAGTACCGCTTCAACGGCGTGGAGCCCGGCGACTACCGGCTGCACGTGCAGCGCCTGGGATACCGCTCGGCCACGGTGGAGGTGACGCTGCGGTCGCCGTCGGAGTCGCGGCTTTCGCTGGGGCTGCAGGTGCAGCCGGTGGCGCTGAAGCCAATCCACGTGTCCACCCCGGCGGCGGCGCAGGACTCGTACGGCCGGCGCACGGCCGTGGGCGACAGCCAGGAGGCGGGAGAGGAGCGGATGCGTACGGAGCGCCTCCGCCAGCGCATCCACCTGGCCAGCGACGTGCGCTCCATGACGCACGCGGACGTGGAGGAGGGGGTCACCTTTGGGGAGACCGACCTGTTCCGCGCCCTGCAGCGGCTGCCGGGGGTGAGCACGCGCGACGAGTTCAGCGCCGAGCTGTGGACGCGCGGCGCGCAGTGGGACCAGACGCGCGTCTTCTTCGACGGGCTGCCCCTCTTCAACCCCGTGCACGCGGTCGGCTTCCTCTCCGCCGTCAACCCGGACGCGGTGGGCGCGGCGGCGCTGCACCCGGGCGTGCAGCCGCTCTGGGCCGGGGGCGGCGCGGCCGGCGTGCTGGACCTGCGCTCGCGCCGCGGGCAGGGCAAGCTGGCGGGGATGGGCGAGGTCTCCCTGGTCAGCAGCCGGCTGGCGCTGGACGGCGCGACCGAGGATGGCGCGACGTCGTGGCTGATCGCGGGGCGGCGCACCTACCTGGACGTTCTCACCGCCGTCGCCGAGGGGGTGCTAAGCTCGGACCGCACCTATCGCTTCCCGGGCAACTTCATGGACCTGGCGGGGCGGGTGGACCGCGACGTGGGCTTCGGCACGCTGGAGACGAGCGCGCTGCTTCAGCGCGACGCCTTCGGCTATGGGCCGGAGCTGCGCGGGCGCGACATCCTCAACGGCTCCGCCTCGCGCAGCACCTCGCTGGCCGCGCGCACCACGCTGCACGCCCGCATGGGCGCCATGCGGACGAGCCACACGCTGGGCTTCAGCGGCTTCGGCTCCTCCGCGCCGCGCCGCACGGACGACGAGCCGGTGACCGACCACGGGCGGCCGTACGACCGCTTCCCGGACCAGGAGCCATCCTCCAACCGCGTGCGCTACTTCAGCTTCGGCGGCGAGGCCGGCCCGGCCCGCGGCGCGCCCGAGGCGTGGACGCTGGGCTACCGGCTGGTGCGCCAGGAGGTCCGCTACGCCGGCCCCGCGCCCACCCCCTTCGCGCCGCTCGACCCGGCGGAGTACGCGCTGGACGCGCGCGGGGCGCTCTGGTTGGCGGCCGCGTGGGGCGAGCGCCGCTGGCATCCCCTCCCCGGCGTCACGGCCGATGCGGGCGTGCGCCTGGAGGGCGGCCCCGCGGTGAGCAACGGTGGCGCGTTGAGGGTGGCGCCGCGCCTGGCGGTGCGCTTCCCGGCCGGTCCCGGCACCACCGTCTCGGCCGCGCTGGGCCGCACCTACCAGTACGCGCAGGCCGTGGGCCCCGCCGGCGCCTTCGCGGAGCGGGGCTTCCGCTCGGACTACCTGTGGGTGCTGGCGGGCGAAGACACCCCCGCCCTGCGCGCCGACGTGGCCACCCTGGGCGCCGAGTCGTGGCTGGGCGAGGGATGGCTGGCCGGCGCCACCGCCTACCTGCGCCGCTCCACCGGCATCGTGCTCCCCGATCCCGCCCCCGGCTCCGCCCTCGGGCGCCCGCTCTGGGTGGAGGGCACGGGGCTGGCGCGCGGCGTGGAGCTTTCCGCGCGTCGGCTGGCCGGCGCGTGGACGGGGAGCGCATCGTACACGCTGGGCTGGTCGCACAACGAGGCCGCCGGCCGCCGCTTCGCCGCCGCCGCCGACCAGCGCCACACGGTGGACCTGTCGGTGCTGGCCCGCGTGAGCCCCCGCTGGCGCCTGGGGGCCGCGTACACCGCCTCCAGCGGCCTCCCCTACACCCGCGCCTCCGACGGCGAGGCCCGCTGCGACTCGGCGGGCGCGTGCGCCTGGCGCGAAGAGCCGTGGTTGGAGGGCGCCAACACCCGCCGTACGGGCGCGTTCGGCAGCCTGGACCTGCTGGCGGAATGGGGCCGCTCGTATCGCAACTTCGAGCTCGGCGCCTACCTGCAGCTCCGCAACGCGCTCGGCCGCGACAACCCGGGGCGCTACCTGGGCTTCAACGGCACCCGCTGCGTGGAGAGCTGCGGCCGAGGCTGGTACACGCCGGGGGAAACGCGGGTGCCGATATTGGAGCCCGCGGACGAGTTCGTCCCCGGCCTCCCCACCATCCCGGTCGTGGGACTGCGCATCTCCTTCTGAGCGCCGCCCCGGAGATCCAACGACAATTGGAAGGAACCATGCGCATCTTCATCCTCACCCTGGCGGTGCTGCTTGCCGCCCGCCCCGCCGCCGCCCAGGTGATGGTGGGCGGGGGATACGGCGCCACCTACAGCGGCTCCGCCGCGGGACCCGCGTGGCACGGGCAGGCGAGCGCCGCCTTCGCCCGCGCGCCGGGCCCCCTGTCGCCGCGGGGCGAGGTGTACGCGCTGGCGCAGCACGGCACGGCCACGGGCTCGCCCTTCTCCTGCGGCCAGGTGAGGCAGTTCTACTGCCTGGGCCGCTCGGACCGCAGCACCTTCGCCGGGGCGGGCATCGCGCTGGTGCTGGAGGGGTCGTTCGCCGGCGGGAGCGTGCGGCCGTATTCCCGCGCCGGGGGCGGCATTTACCACCAGCGCGTGGTCTCCACCGAGTTCGAGGGCCCCACGGGGACCTGCGTCCGCGACAAGGAGATCATCTCGTGCCCGGACAACCCGCCCTTCGGCAGCTACACGCGCGCCCGTTCCCGTACGGGCCCCGGCATCAGCGCCGCGTTCGGCGTCCGCTTCCGCGCGCTTGGAATCGGCGGCTTCGTGGAAACCTCGTCCCACGCGGCCTCGCTGGATGGCGGCTCCGCGGGCGCCGCCCCGTTCACCATCGGCTTCTCCCTGTAGAAAAGCAGGGGCTCACACACAGACACAGAGGCACAGAGATGAAGTCGTCTCTGTGCCTCTGTGCCTCTGTGTGACATTGCAGTTTCGTGAGCCTGATCGACGATGCGGGGTATCTATAATGCATGAGCTTCCTCTTCGAGTTCGATCCGCACAAGGCCGTGCTGAACGCCACCAAGCATGGAGTGTCGTTCGCCGAGGCACAGACCGTGTTCCTGGACCCGCTCGCGCTTGAAGTTCCCGACCCGGAGCATTCCATGCAGGAAGAACGTCTGCTGCTGGTCGGCCGCTCCTATCATCAGAGGCTGCTGACGGTGGCGTTCACGGAGCGGGGAGATACCATCCGGATCATCAGTGCCCGTGTGGCGACGCGGCAGGAGAGGAAGATCTATGAAGAAGGAGGCTGAGATCGAGATGCGCGACGAGTACGACTTCTCGGGCGGAGTCCGCGGGAGGCACGCAGCGCGGTTTACCGCCTCAGAGCGAGACGCCCTGTTCAGGCGGTCGGCCGGTCAGGACCTCCAGAGCTGGACGATGCTTGCGCTCTACGAGGTGCAGGCGCTCGAAGCAGCCCTGTTCGCCTTCCTCGTTATCGCCGGCACCCGCCCGGCGGACGACGCGCTCGCCAAAGCGGCAGCGCTCCTCGACCGCGGAGAGGCTCGGAGTCTCACCGATATGCTACCCAGCGCACGGCACGGCGGACTCGAAGAGATCGACGGGAGGCTGACCTCCGTGGCAGCGGAGCGTGCCTGGCTCGTGCACCGCAGCGGTTTCGTCAGCCACGCCGCGCTCTCCGAGCCCGAGAAAGCCGCTGCCCTGGTCGATCGCCTCCGGCGCCTCGTCAGGGAGGCGCGCGAGCTTGAAGTACGGATCGACTCTCTCATCGCCCAGCATCTTTCCCGGGCCGGCCTCTCCGAAGAGGAGGCGAGCACGAGGCGAAATGATTTGGTGGAGCTGTGGCAAGCCGCGGCCTGAACTCACACACAGGCACAGAGGCACAGAGGCACAGAGATGAAGGTCTCTGTGCCTCTGTGTCTCTGTGTGATCCCCTGCTTTTATGGAACGGGCCGCAGCACCTCCGCCGCTCGCCGGAACTGCGTGGCGGCTTCGCGCACCTGGGGGTCGGTGACGGCCACGAGGCGGTAGTAGCCGGCGTCGCCCCACCTGGCGTAGGCGATGCCGCGGGCGAGGACGCGCTGGAGGCGGGCGTCGGCGTCGGGGCCCGTGGGGAGGGTGTGGCCGGCGCGCGCGGCAAAGGCCCGGAAGTCGGCGAGCGCCGCGTCGGGAAGGCGCGGGGAGGCGGCCAGCGCTTCGGCGGAGGGGAAGGCGGCGGCGTTGGCGCTCAGGTAGCCGCCCACCCAGCGCGTGGGCACGTCGTCCTCGCCCAGGCGCGCCAGCCAGAGCGGGTCCGGCTCCGCCTCGGGAGTCACCACGTCGGGAAAGATCCCGCCGCCGCCGTACACCACGCGACCGCCGGTGGTGCGGCACGAGGGGCGACCCGCCGTGTCGCGGGCCGCGCGCGACATCCGGTAGTAGTCGTTCGCGCGCAGGTTGCGGTACTGGCGCTGCACCACGCGCCCGCACGGCGTCTTCAGGTGGCCGATCACCAGCACGATGGCCGAGCCGTCCGTCAGGGGGAAGCCGCGCATCAGCAGCGACTTGCCAAAGGTGGGGCGCCCCACCACCAGCGCGCGGTCGTGGTCCTGCAGCGCCCCCGCCACCAGCTCCGACGCGCTGGCGGTGCCGCCGTTCACCATGAGCACCACCGGGTACTGGCGCTCCTGCTTCCAGAAGGAGCGGCGCACGCGCACCGACTCCGCCACGTCGCTCTTGCGCCCCTCGGAGGTGTAGACGAGGGTGCCGGCCGGGAGGAATTCCCCCGCCACGCGGGCGGCCTCGTCCACCATCCCGCCGCCGTTGTCGCGCACGTCCAGCAGCAGGCGCTTCATCCCCGTGCCCTCCAGCCGGACCAGGGCGGCGTGCAGGTCCTCGGCGGCGCGCTCGTTGGAGAAGGTGGTCACGCGCACGTACCCCGTGCTGTCGTCCAGCATCAGCGCGGCGGGCACGGCGCTCCCCTCGTCCACGCGCTCGCGGCGCACGGTGCGCTCCAGCTCGGCCAGGGAGCCGTCCACCCGCTCGCGCTCGAAGCGCAGCGCCACGGTGGAGCCGCGCGGACCGGCGAGGGTCACGTCCAGCTCGAACGCGCTCTCGGCGCGCACCGGCTGCGCGCCGGCGGCCACCAGCACGTCGCCGGGGAGGATGTCCTGCCGCGCCGCCGCCGAGCCGGGAGCCACGCTCCTCACCACCGGCGCGCCCCCCGCGAAGTCCCACTCGATGGGCACGGGATGGGCGCGCCCCTCGCGGAAGTCCTTCTCCTTCTGCGGCGACAGGCGCGCGGCGGTGATCACGTACGAGTGCGGGTCCGCCGCGCGCACCATCCCCTCCACGGCGGCCATGAACAGCCGGTGCGTGTCCACCGAATCGGGGTGGTTCACCCGGATCTGGTTGAGCACCTGGCTGAACATCTGCAGGTCTTCGGCGGTGGTGCGCGGGCGCACCACGCCCTCCTGCGCGGCCGCGCCCAGCGGGAAGAGCGCGGCGGCCGCGGCCAGAACCAGGCGCCTCACGGGGCCGCCTTCAGCTGCGCGTCCAGCGCGGCGATCCGCTGTTGAGCGTGGGCGTATCCCGAGTCGTCGCGCGCGGCGCGGTCCAGGTAGGCGCGGTAGTGCTCCAGCGCCTGGTCCGGGATCCCCGATGCGTCGTTGAGGCGGGCCAGGAGGAGCCGCGGCGCCGCGTAGAGCGGCTCCAGCTCGATGGCCTTGGTGAGCTCGGCCACCCCTTCCTGCGCCTTGCGGGCCAGCACCAGCACCAGCCCGTGCTGCACGCGCAGCTCGGGGTCCGCGGGGCTCAGCTCCACCGCGAGGGCCAGCTCGCTGATGGCCGTGGCCGTGTCGCCGCGGGCCAGCGCCAGCATGCTCAGCTGCCGGTGCGCCGCCGCGAAGGAGAGGTCTTCCTGCAGGGCGCGGCCGTACGCCTCCTGGGCGGCGGAGTGGTTCCCCATCTTCTCGTACACGGTGCCGGCGCTGTGCTCCAGCAGCGCCTTGCTCTCGTACACGAAGACGAGGTCACGGTCGTCGTCCTTGCGCATCTCGGCGGCGGCGGCCGTGAAGTGCTCCACCGCCTTGTCCAGGTTGCCCGAGAAGAAGTGGATCCGCCCCAGGTCCGCGCGGATGCTGGCGCGTTCCCGCGGGCGCGCGCGGCGCAGCGACTGCTCGTAGTACTCGATGGCCTGCGGGAATCGGCCGGCGCTGTACGCCGCCCAGGCCCGCATCCCCGGGTCCGTGGTCTGGTTGAGCCAGGTGTCCACCTGGTGCTGGGCCAGCACCCGGTTGTCGTTCCCGCCGTTGCGCCGCATGTCTTCCAGCACGAGGCCCAGGACGTACGACCGCATCAGCGGCCGGTCGAACTTTTGGACGAGGAACGGATCCAGCGCCAGCGCGCGAAGCTGCAGCGAGTCGATGGCCAGGATCTCCGGATTGCGGCGCGTCCCGCGCTCCCCGCGCATGTAGCGCACCAGGCGGTCGCGATCCGTCATCAGCAGCGCCACGCGCCGCCCGTACAGCGCGTCGGCGTACCCCGGCCGCAGCCGCGCGGCCCAGTAGAACGCCGCCGCGGCCTCCGCGGGGTGGTCCACCAGGCGCATCATGCCGTGCATGTAGTACGAGTTCGCGCTGTTGGTGTCGGCCTGCGCCCACAGCACGGGGCGGCGGGGAACGTCGCGGACGCGCGGGGTCTGGCCCGCGGCCGGAGCCGCCAGGGCGAGCGCCGCGACCGCGGCGAGGGCGAGTCTTTTCACTGCGGGAGCTCCGAGCGGGGGGGAGGACGGCGGGATCAACTGTTTTGCGCAAGATAAATCACCTCGTTGCGGCCCGCCAGAATGTCGCAAACGGAACAGCGGCCTCACACAGAGACACAGAGACACAGAGACACAGAGGGGAGCCCTCTCGACGCCCGCGAAGTAGTCCCCTCTCCCACGCGGTTTGTGGGAGAGGGTGGCGGCTCTCAGGCCGCCGGGTGAGGGCGCACGCGAGAAGGGGCCTACCTTTCCCGGTAGGCCCCTCCCGCCCGCTGTCCACTCCCCTCTGTGCCTCCGTGCGAGGCCAGAGCGAGTTAGTTGAGGAACCGCTGCAGCTCGATGCGGCCCTGGGACGCCATCCGCCCCTCCACCGTCACGTTCTGCCCGCTGCGCAGCGAGCGGAAGCGCTGGTTGTCCTGCGAATTCACGTTGTACGGCAGCGACACCTGCGCGGAGCCGTTCTGCGTGCGCAGCTCGAAGATGCCGCGCTGCGTGTCGATGTACCCCACGGTGCCGGAGAAGCGCTGCACGTTGGCGCTGCTGTTGCCCCCGTTGTACGTGCCGCCCTGGCTGCTCTGCCCGGTGCGCTCCTGCACGCTCTGCTGCACCTGGATGTAGTTGGTGTACGCCTGGCCGCGCTGGTCCTGCTGGATGTTCATCGCCACCACGTCGCCGCGCTCCAGCGCCGTGACGGGGTACTCGCGCTGCTGGTACACCACGCGGGTGTTCTGGTCGAAGTACACGTTCCCCGTCTGCCCGCTCTGCGTGCGGATCTGCAGGAAGCCGCGGTTGGTGTCCACGCCCTGGATCTCGCCGGCGACCTGGCCGCCCTGGCCCTGTCCCTGCTGCCCCTGCGGCCCGATCACGCCGCCCAGTATTTCGCCGATCGCCCCCGCCTGCGAGCACCCTGCCGCGGAAAGCATCGCGGCGAGTGCCGCCGCCCGCAGCCCAAGAATCCTGGCTCTCATCGCTTGATCTCCATCCGGGTTCCCGTCTCCCTCCCCTGGACCGCCTGAACAGGGCAAGGCGGATGCCAATCTCGTTGTGGCGCAGATACTTGCGATTCTGCGGGCGTCCCGTGCGCACCGACCCACACAGAGGACGGAGGCACGGAAAATCGATCTCCGTGCCTCCGTCCTGGTGCCGTGGGGCGTGCCGTCAGGGGTTGGATCCGGAGCCGGTGCGCGACTCGCCGGGGCGGAAGTCGTCGTTCTGCGCGGAGACGGTGATGAGGATCACCGAGTCCTGGCTGGCGCGGATGTCGTGGGCGTCGCCGGGGGCGGTGAAGATGAGCTCCCCCTGGCGCAGCTCCATGTCGCCGCCCTCGGCGCGCACCTGCAGGGCGCCTTCCAGCACCTGGATGCTCATGGACGAGTCCGCGTGGGCCGTCTCGGCGCTCTGCCCCGAGGCCAGCACCGTGAGGATCACGCGGAAGCGCCCGTTCTTCACCAGCGCGTGGCCCAGCTTCCCGCTCTGCCGGTACATGGGATCCCCGCGGAGCCGGGCGGCCTCCGCGGCCAGGTCGTAGCTCAGCGTGGGCCCCGCCAGGGGGCGGTTGATCGAGGACATGCTCGTCGGTCTCCGTCTGCCGTGGATTCGCTCGGGCGGCTCGCCGCCAGGCCCGGGGCCGGTTGCAAGGTCGGGACCGCGGAGGGGAAGGCGGAACGGGTGAGAGCCGGGCGCGGGCGGAGGCCCTCACCTCCCGACCTCCTCCCCCAAACTGCTGGGGGAGGAGGCGCATCTTCAGTATCCGCGCGCGATCCGGGCACCTCGTTGGCCGCGGCCGCCGTGATGCCCGGGCGCCGCTGGATGGCCGGGATGCGCCCCCCCAGCCGCGGCCTCCGTTATGCCCGGGCGCGGGTGGATGGCCGGAATGCGCCCCCCTCTCCCGTTATCGGGAGAGCGGGGGTCGGGGGGGTGAGGGCCTGCGGCGCGCGCCTTCCATTCCCTTTCCCTAAAACCACGTCGTAAAGCCCGCGTACCACTTCGCGCCGCCGCCGTCTCCCGGCCAGACGCGCTCGATCGACACCGCGTCCTCGAAGAAGCTGAGGCCGACGCCGTAAGAATGGCGCGTGCCTTCCGTGGTGCGGGCACCCAGGCGCAGCAGCGACGGGCGGGCCTCGCCCGACACCTCCGACCAGCCGGCGTCGCCCGAGAAGGCGAGGGCGGGGCGGAGCGGGGGGAAGAGGAAGATGCCGCTGCGGAAGAGCGGGCGGTTGCCGTACGGCGGCAGGTGCAGGAGGAGGCGGCCGCGCGCGAGTGCGGCGGACGAGCCCGCGAACTCGCGGTCGTCGTAGCCGCGCAGACCCTCGCCGCCGCCGAAGCGGATCAGGAACTGGGGCGGAGCGTCGCCCGCGACCAGGCCGGCGTCGGCGCGGCCGATGAGGGTGACGTAGCGGCCGGGGCGGCGCGTGGCCACCGTGGCCGTCAGGCGCTGCGACCGGAAGTCGCCGAGGCCGGCCTCGGCCCAGAGAGAGGCCACCAGCGAGGGGGTCACGCCGAACGCGCCCACGCCCCGCGTAAAGCGCAGCTCGCCCTCCAGCGTCGTGTGCGTCCCCGGCTCCGAGGGCGCCACGGGGCCGAAGTCGCCGCCGCCGAAGAGGGGGCGGTCGGTGTTGCGCGTGACGGAGTCCTGCTGCTCCGCGCGGGCGCCGATTCGGGCCACGAAGGGGCCACTGCGGCGCGCCAGGAAGAGCTCGCCGCCGGTGGCGTCGAAATAGTCCCGGCGGTCCGTGCCTCCAAAGGCGGCGCCCAGCGCGTAGCCCAGCTCCCACTCGAACGCCGGGCGGAAGACGCGCGTGTCGCGCAGCCGCCGGTAGCCCGTCGCGGCGAGGGTGTAGGCCGGAGCGCCCGCGCGCGGCACCGGGTGATAGCGCGCGGAAAGCTCGCCGCGCGGCACGCCCTCGGCGAAGGCGAAGCCCGCGGTGCCGTAGACGTCCCAGTCGCGCTGGGCGGGGTCGCGCGGCTCCAGGCGGGCGGCGCCACCCAAAAAGATCCCCTCCACCCGGTTGAAGCGGAACAGGTGGCTGCTCCGCTCCGGGCGGAAACCCACGCGCAGGGGCCCGGCGTCGGGATCGGGGGGGCGGATCGCCTCGCGCAGGTCCGCGAAGTCGCCGATGCCGAGCGACTCCTCGCCGCGCGCGGCGGGGTCGCGCCACCCCGCGAACGCCGATTCGCCGCGCGCGATCTCCCGCACCAGCCGCGAACCGGGCTGCCCGGGAGTCCACCCCGTGTTCAGCTCGAAGCGCGACAGGGCGGTCACCAGGCGCAGCGCCGTCGCGCCGCCCAGCACGGGCGAGGTCACCTGGATCTCGCGCCGCTGCCGCACGGGAAGCCAGTACTCCCCGCCCACCAGCGCATTCTCCAGCTCGAAGAAGAGCCCCGCCTCGGTGAGCGAAAACCGTCCCGAGCGCTCCGTGAAGCCGAAGCGCGCGCGGGCGATGGCGGCGCGGTCCACGTCCAGGTAAAAGGTGCCGGCCAGGAGGCGCAGCTCGTTGCCCGGGGGCGCCTCCACCCGCGGGCGCACCGCCACCGCCACCAGCGTCGTCACCCCCTCCCGCGTGCGCACGCGCAGGGTGTCTTCCGCCGTGTAGCGGTAGAAATCCGGCCCGCGGACGGAGAAGGGGTGGATGGCGCGCGCCACGATGCTGCGCCGGCTGGCGTTGGGCGAGAGCTGCAGCGCGTCCACCGTGTTGCCGTACAGGTGCGGCACCACCCACGGCGACTCCAGCCAGCTCCCGATGGTGTACGGCGTGGGCGCGAGCTGGCGGATTCGGTGACCCTCCACCCGCTGCTCCAGCGACCCCGCACGCGCCCACCGCACCTCCCCGGCGAACTCGTCCACCGTCAGCGGCAGCTCGCCGCCCACCGCCGAGTCCACGCGCAGCGACAGGTACACGCTGGACTCCAGCCGCGCCCGGTAGTCCGCCAGCCCCGCGGGGACGATCCCCACGTTGAGCCGCACCCGCTCCACCAGCGCGGCCGTGGCCGGCGCGTCGAACGCCGCCGGGTCGGGCGCGCGCGGCACGACGGGCGCGGCCGGCGCGCCGAAGCGCAGCGTGTCGCGCGGGGGAAGACGCAGGGTGTCGCGGGGCGGCTGCCCGGTCACCTGAAGGAGCAGCGCGGCGCCTATGGCCAGGAAGATCATCGTAGGGATGCACGGGTACGGGCGCCGCGCCCTCCCAGCGCGGCCGCCGCCCCCGCTGGGGCAAGCGCCGCGCCACGAACGGGTTAGGCGCCGCCCAGCACCTCGCGCAGCGCCGCCACCCCCCGCGCGGGGTGGTTGGTGATCACCGCCCTTACCCCCGTGCGGAGCAGCTCCCCGAGCCGCGCGGGGTCGTCCACCGTCCACACCACCACGTCCAGCCCCGCGCCTCGCAATTCGCCCAGCGCGGCGGGGGTGGCGGCGGCGTGGTGGAGGCACACGCCGTGCACCCCCAGCCGCCGCGCGGCGGCCCGCGCATCGTCGTCCCAGCGCTCCGTGAGAAGGAAGCGCGTGGCGTGCGGCGCCAGCTCCCCCACGCGCTCCACCACGTCCGGCAGAAAGGACGAAAAGAAGGTGCGCTCGAGGACACCCGCCGCCTCGATCGCAGCGATCGAAGCCGCCTCGGCGCCCGGCGACTTGATCTCCACGTTGAGCCACGCCCCGCTCTCCGCCGCCCACCGCGCCGCCTCCTCCAGCCGCGGCACCGGCTCGCCCCCCGCGCGCGCCGCCCCGATCTCGCCCCAGCCGAGCGCCGCCACCGCGCCCCGTGCGCCGGTGGTGCGGTCCAGCGTGGCGTCGTGGATCACCACGGGTGTGCCGTCCGCCGCCGGCTGCACGTCCAGCTCCACCCCGTCGGCCCCTTCCTCGGCGGCCAGGCGGAAGCCGCGCAGGGTGTTCTCGGGCGCGCGGGCGGGGGAGCCGCGGTGGCCCAGCACCAGGGGACGCTCGGGAAAGATCATGGCTCTCGCGCGGTGAGGGTTGGCCGCGGCGACGGCGAGAAACGGGCCGGGGCGTGAAAGCGGCCACGGCTCGTCTTCTCATCCGCAACCGGGGTTAAAGGGCGCGCCTACGCCGCCCCACCCGCCGCATCCTCCCACCTTTTCCGCCGCGCGGCCCCCGCCGTCATCCCCACCCCCGTTCCGGACGCGCCACCGCATCCAAGTGTACGGAGTGAACACCCCGGATAGCTTGGTGCCAGGCGCGCGTCCGCGCGCCACACCCCCAACCAGGGAGCACGATCATGAGAGCCAGACACTGGATGGCAGCCGGCCTGCTGCTGCTCGCCGCGGCGTGCGAGAGCGCCACGGGCCCCTCACCCTCCGCGAAGCCCCTCCACGACGGCGGCGGCCTGATGGGCTCCGGCACCGTCGTCCCGCCGCCTCCGCCCCCCGACACCACCACGGCTCCCTGACGGCGAGGCACGGAGACACGGAGAATTCCCTGTGTCTCCGTGCCTCCGTGTGACCCCCTTCTTCTATACCTCCATCATCGACACCGTCAGCACCTCCGCCAGCTCGCCGGAAAGCGCGTCGGCGGCCTGGGCGGGGGGCGCGCCGGCGGGGCGGGGGAGGGGGCTCACCGGCTCCGCCCGGCGCAGGGCGTTCAGCAGCGACTCCGCGGCGTCGCGCTGCTCCGCCTCCTGCCGCTGCAGCGCCACCGTGAGCGCCTGCCCCGCGGCGATGGTGGCCCGGTCGCGGTCGCCGATGGAGGCGGCGCCGTGGGCCAGGTTGACCAGCGCCTCGGCCACCTTTTCCGTGTCGTGCGTGGCGTCGATCAGCCGCCACGTGTCCGCCCACGCCTCGTTGTACGAGAAGCGGTCGCCCACGCCCCCCGCGGCGCGCGCCACGCTGGACTGGGCGAGCAGGCGGTGCGGGTGGTCGGTGACGTACCCGGCCACGGCCCGGAACACCCGCAGCGCCGGCGCGAAGTAGCCCTGCAGCATCCAGAAGAAGGCCACGTCGTGCGCCAGCGCCACCACGCGCGGGTGCCGGCGCCCGTACGCCCGGAAGGCCCGGCGCGCGTACGAGGTGACCTCCTCCGTGTTGCCGTCGTGGATGGCGATGCAGCACAGGTCGTGAAGCGCCAGCGGCTTGATGCTCCACAGCCCGTGCCGGCGCGCGGCGCGCAGCGCGATCAGCAGCTTGTCGCGCGCGGCGGGGTAGTCGCCGCGCTGGATCATCAGGTTGGCCCACCCGCAGTAGGCCAGCCCGTACGACTTCCAGTCGTCGGTGCGCCGCGCCAGGCCGATGGCGCGTCGGTACCACGTCTCCGCGCGCCGGTAGTCCGCCGCGCGCCGGGACAGGTATCCTACCCAGTACGCGGCCCCGGCATCCTGGGGCGCCGCCACCGCCGCCGCTTCGCCGAAGGCCAGCGCCGTGCGCCGGTGCCCCTGCCCGATCGCCCACCGCGACACGGCCAGGCACGACTCGCTGAGGTCCGGCATCCTCCCGCCGCCGTCCTCCAGCAGCCAGGCGATCGCCAGCAGGGGCGACTGCACCGGCCCCGCCTCCGGCATGGCGGCGAGCTCGACGCGCCTTCGCTCGGCGGCTCCGGCCGCGAAAAGCGTCATCCGTTCCTCCGGCGGCGTGGCCGACCACAAATCTACGTCGCGAAGGGATTGCCACAGGAGCAGCCCCAGGCCGTTCCGCAGTTCGTCCACCACGGCGAATCCCTCGAACGGCTCACCCGCCTGGCGCAGCCCCGGCGGCACCACCCAGCGCCGGGAAGACCGCCGCGAACGCCTGGACCCTGCTTGCCCCATCGATCCCTCGCATTCCGTAAGGTTCATGCTTCGTCGCGAAATAAACGATAAAGCGTGGCCCTGGCGTGTGCAATTGAACAGAGTGAACACATCCGGCGGCTGGCCGGTTCCGCGCGCGTGGCGGAACCCGCGCGCCTACACTGGCGAAACTGGACGCGTTGACGCCGCTTTGGGCTGTTCCGTGAGATGAAAGTGGACGCGCGGTACGCGACTACCTGGGCACAAGGAGTCGCAAGCAGGCGCATGAGGGGCGCTCATTCGCGCCGATTCCTTTTCTGTCGGGTGCCGAAGGTCACGCGTGGTCGCCTCCGCCTGCTTCCCGCGGGGCCGTGCACCTCCCGTCGGCGCCGGGTGCCACGTCCGTGGACGCCGGGCTCGCCCGGGGCCACCAGGAGCGCGCCGTAAGAGAAGAACCGGGAGGTGCGCCACCGCGTGGGTGGGCGCGGGTGGGGGGCGGGCGGGCACCGCCCTTGCAACCCGGGGCGCGCTCGTAGACGCAGACTACCCCGACCGACGCGGCGCATGCCCCAAGCGAACACCCTCGGCCCCGCGGTGGGCGAACTCGAAGCCCGCCTCGGCGCGGACCGCCTGGAGCGGGACGCGCTGCTGGGACCGTTCACGACCTTCAAGATCGGCGGGCCGGCCGACCTCCTCTACCGCGCCCTCACTCCGGACGAGCTGGCGCGGGCGGTGACCGCCGCCCGCGAGCTGGAGATCCCGTACTTCCTGCTGGGGCTGGGCGCCAACATCCTCATCGGCGACCGGGGGTTCCGCGGGCTGGTGATCAAGAACGAGGTGGAGCACGTGGAGTTCCTGGACGACCGCCGCGTCAAGGCGGGCGGCGGGGCCAAGGTGTACCACGACCTCATCCAGGCCACGGTTGCGCACGGGCTGGGCGGGCTCCACCACTTCGTGGGGATCCCCAGCACGGTGGGCGGGGCGGTGTGGCAGAACCTCCACTTCCTGTCCCCCGCGCCGGAGCGGGAGCGTACGGTGTTCATCGAGGAGGTGGTGGAAGGGGCCACGCTGCTCACCCAGGAGGGCGAGGTCAGGGAGGTGGACCGCGCCTACTTCAAGTTCGGCTACGACTACAGCATCCTGCACGACCGCCAGGACGTGGTGCTGGACGTCACCTTCAACCTGGAGCCGGCCCCGCGCGAGCAGCTCCGCGACGTGATCCGCGAGAACCTGATGTGGCGCGACGACCGCCACCCGGACCTGTGGCTCTACCCCAGCGCCGGCTCCGTTTTCCAGAAGATCGAAGGAGTGGGCGCGGGGCGGCTGATCGACCAGTGCGGCCTCAAGGGGCACGTGCTGGGCGGGGCGCAGATCTTCCACAAGCACGCCAACATCATGGTGAACCTGGGCGGCGCCACCGCCGCCGACGTGCGCGCCCTCATCGACCTGGCGCAGAGCACGGTCAAGCGCGAGCTGGGCTACGAGCTGAAGACGGAGATCGGGATGATCGGCGAGTTCTGAACTGATTTGGGGCTCACACAGAGACACAGAGACACGGAGAAAGAACATCTTCCCCGGGCCTCTGTGTACATTTCACTCCGGATGTGACACCACGCGCACCCTGTGCGTCCTTGTTACTACAGGACCCTTCCGGGAGGCGCCGCGTGCCATTAGACTGCATCCGCCCCTGGAAATCCGCATTTCCCGCCGCCGATCTCCCCCCGGTCCCCGGCGGACTCCACGTTGTTCCCGCAGAGCTCCCGTGAGCCTCGCCTCCCCACCCCACACCCAGGCCCCCGAGCTGGCGCGCCTCGTCCGATTGGCGGCGCGGCTGGCCGGCGCACCCGCGGCGTTCCTGTCGCTCGGCGACGACCCGCCCGTGTACGCGGGCGCGGATGAAGGGTGGAGCGCCCGCCGTGAGGCCCCGCTGGCGCGCTCGCTGTGCGGGCGCGTAGTCGCGGAGGGGCGCACGCTGCGTATGGCGGACGCGCGCGCGCACGCGGAGCCGGCGCTCTGGCTGGGCGAGGGCGCGTACCTGGGCGTCCCCGTGCGCGGCGCGGACGGATCGGTGGCGGGGTGCCTGTGCGTGGTGGATGCGCAGCCCCGCGCCTGGAGCGACGACGAGGCGGAGATGCTGGCCGGGGTGGCGGAGCTTGCGGGGCGCGCGCTGCAGCCGGCCGCGGCGCTGGAGCGCGCGGCCGCCGCCGTCGCGGACGGGCGCATCTCGCTGCGGGTGCTGGAGAAGGCGGTGGAGACGATGCAGGTGGGCGTCACCATCACGGACATGGAGGGGCGCATCGTCTACACCAACCCCGCCGAAGCGCGCATGCACGGCTACTCGGTGGAGGAGCTGATCGGCCAGCACGGCCGCATCTTCGCCCCGCGCGAGAGCCACCGCCGCATCGAGCCGGGGCCCATGGACGGCGTGGCGAGCTGGAGCCGCGAGACGGTGAACCTGCGCAAGGACGGCACGCCCTTCCCCGTGCTCCTCCGCTCGGACATGGTGATGGACGCGCAGGGGCGCCCCGCCGGCCTCGTCACCTGCTGCGAAGACCTCACCGCCCGCAAGGCGCTGGAGCGCAAGCTCCTGCACAACGCCTTCTACGACCAGCTCACCGGCCTCCCCAACCGCGGCCTCCTCACCCACCGCCTGGACCTGGCGGTGGAGCGGGCGCAGCGCGGCGAGGGAGGCTTCGCCGTGCTGATGGCCGGCCTGGACCGCTTCAAACGCGTCAACGACGGGCTGGGCCGCGCGGCCGGCGACGAGCTGCTGCGCGCCGTGGCCGAGCGGCTGCGCGACTGCATCCGCCCCGACTCCATGCTGGCGCGCATGGCCGGCGACGAGTTCGCCATCCTGCTGGACGAGGCGCACGGGCCGGGCGAGGCCATCCGCGTCGCGCGCTGCATGCAGGAGGTGCTGCGGGCCCCCTTCAACCTCCCCGCGGGCGAGGTGTTCACGGGCGCCAGCGTGGGGATCGCCCTGTCGATGACCGGCTACACCAAGGCGGAAGACGTGCTGCGCGACGCGGCCATCGCCATGTACCGCTCCAAGGACCGCGACCAGGGCCACTACCAGGTGTTCGACCTGGAGATGCACGCGCAGGCCATGGAGCGGCTGCGCATGGAGGGCGACCTGCGCCGCGCACTGGAGCGGCGCGAGCTGCGGGTGCACTACCAGCCCGTGGTGGCGCTGGAGACGGGGCGGGTGTCCGGCTTCGAGGCGCTGGCCCGCTGGGAGCACCCGGAGCGCGGCCTCGTCTTCCCCGACGCCTTCATCCCCCTGGCCGAAGAGACGGGGCTGATCCTGGCGCTGGGGATGGAGGTGCTGGAGGATGCGTGCGCGGCGCTGCGGCGCTGGCAGGCGCGCCCCGGGTGCGAGGGGCTCACCATGGCCGTCAACCTTTCCGCCCGCCAGTTCTCCGATCCAGGCCTGGCGGAGCGCGTGGAGCGCACCCTGCGCGCAACGGGGATCGCGCCGGGCACCCTCAAGATCGAAATCACCGAGAGCGTCATCCTCCAGCTCACCGCCGAGGTTTCCGAGACGATGAGCCGGCTCAAGGCGCTGGGCGTCGAGCTGTACCTGGACGACTTCGGCACCGGCTACTCCTCGCTGTCGTACCTCCACCGCATCCCGCTGGACGCGCTCAAGATCGACCGTTCCTTCGTGGGCCCCAACGCCGGCGCCGAAAGCCCGCACCTGGTGCGCACCATCGTGGCCATGGCCCAGGCTCTCGGCGTCACCGTCGTCACCGAGGGCGTGGAGCGCGCGGAAACCGTCGCCGAGCTGCGCCGCCTGGGCTGCCAGTTCGCGCAGGGCTACTTCTTCGCCCACCCCCTCGATGAACCCGCCGCCACCGCGCTCCTCGACAAGCACCCAGTTTGGTGACTCCGGGAACCGGATTCCCCATCCGCGGTATCTACTTGTAGGGGATGTGTGTTCGCGGCGAACTCTGGGGGGGGCGGAATGGCGGAATTTGTACGCGAGATCCAGGAGCGGCTCCCGGCACTGACACCGAACCAGCAGCGGGACGTGCTGAACCACATCCGTGCGCTGATCGGTGAGCCGGTCCAGGGCACGCCGGGCAAGGAGGCCGTCAAGAACCTGCCCCGGTTCACGGAAGAGGAAGCCCGTGACATGCGGGAAGCGCTCGCGGAGTGCCGTCGCGTGGACCTCAGTGCCTGGTAAGCTCCTGCTCGACACGAGCGTCATCATCGAGATGCTTGCGGGCGATGCGGCTGCGCAACGGACCGCTGTCGACGCCGAACAGGTGTTCGTACCCGTCACCGCTCTGGGTGAGCTTCTCTTCGGTGCCGAAAAGTCCCAGCGTCGCGAGGCCGAGATCGCCAAGATCGAAGCCCTCGTCGCGATCTATCCTTTGCTCCCCTGCCTCGAGGAGACCGCATACCAGTATGGCGAGATCCGGGACCATCTGCGCCAGAAAGGCCGCCCGATTCCGGACAACGACATCTGGATCGCCGCCATCGCGCAGCAGCACGACCTCACGGTAGCTACGCGTGACGCGCACTTCCAGTGGATCGACGATCTGGATCTGCTGGCCTGGTAAACAGCGGGGCTCACACAGAGACACAGAGGCACAGAGAAAACCTAATCTCTGTGCCTCTGTGTCTCTGTGTGAGATTCTTTTAGGCCGGCCAGCCGCCCGTGAGCTCGATCTCGCAGAGGTCGGAGGGGCGCTCGGGGTCGTCGGCGTCGACGACGGCCCAGAGGCGGTCGGGGCGGTCGCGCCAGAAGGCGATCCCCTCCACCTTGCCGTCGAAGGGAGCGCCCGCGGCGTCCTGGAGCAGCGTCCAGCAGCCGCCTTGCTCGTCCAGGTAGCCGAGAACCGAGCCGGCCACGCGGCCGTCGCGGGTGGCGTCCGGGGAGTCTTCCGCGGCGGCGCTGAAGTAGACCGTGCCGGCCCGCGCCGCGGCGTCGGTGAAGCCCAGGCGCAGGGTGTCGATGGCGTCCAGGTCGTGCTGCACCACATGGGTGGGTGGCGGCGGGGGGCCGGAGGGGTCCGCCAGGTAGGCGAGGAGCGCGGCCAGGGGGAGGTCGCACGAAGCGTCCACGGGGAGGTGGCCGTCGCGCGCGGCGCCGTTGCCGCGGTTGAATAGACGGACGATGCTGCCGACCAGCGCGGCGCCTTCGATGTTCATCTCGCTCCCGCTGAAGCGCCGCTCGGCGCGCAGGAGCGAGTAGAGCGAGCGGGCATCCACCAGCTTCACCGACGGGTCGTCCGTCTCCAGGCGGCGCGCCACCAGGATGCGCTCGCGCACGGGCGTGGAACCGGAGCCGAAGGCCAGGAACACCTCGGCGCCCTCGTGGGGCACGGTGACGCACGCCTCCAGGTCCGCCTTGAGGTGCTTGTTGCCGCGCACGTCGTCGAACTGGCGCACACCCCCCTCCGCCGCCTCCAGCGCGATGGCACGGACATCCGCGGTGACGGGGTCCACCAGGGCCAGGAAGGCGGCATCGTCCTGCACCACGGCCAGCCGCTCCCCCACCCACGACACGCCGGAGCCCGCGCGCACGTGCGCCGGCCGGTCCTGCTCGGGGTCGGCGCCCCCCGCGTAGAGGAGCGGCGTGGCGCGGACCACGCGCGCCGTGAGCGCGGGGTCGGGGCGGATGGTGCCGGGCGTGGTGGGGTCCATGAGCGCCGTTCTCCGCGAACCGCGTGCCGAAATCTCACACAGAGGCACAGAGATTGGTTTTTCTCTGTGCCTCTGTGTGAGCCCTTGGTTCAGAGGACTCTGCGCAACGCCGCGATCTGCTCGCCGACCGCGTCCGGCGCGGTGCCGCCGATGCCCGCGCGCGCGGCCAGGGAGGCGGCGGGGGAGAAGAGGAGGGCGAAGTCGGCGTCCGCGAAGTGCGGCGAGGCCTCGGTGAAGGTGCGGCGGTCCAGCTCGTCCACGCGGCACCCCGTCTCTTCGGCGGTGCGCACGAGGCGGCCGACCGCGCCGTGGGCCTCGCGGAAGGGCACCCCGCGGCGCACCAGGAAGTCGGCCAGGTCCGTGGCCAGCATTCCGGCATCGACTGCGGCGGCGCAGCGCTCGGTGTTCAGCTCCAGCGTGCGCACCGTGCCCGAGACGGCGGGGAGGAGCGCCTCCAGGGTGTCGAAGGTGTCGAAGAGGGCCTCCTTGTCTTCCTGGAGGTCCTTGTTGTAGCCGGAGGGAAGGCCCTTCAGCACGCTGAGGATGGCCGTGAGGTTGCCGATGAGGCGGCCAGCCTTGCCGCGCGCCAGCTCCATCGCGTCCGGGTTGCGCTTCTGCGGCATCAGCGACGAGCCGGTGCTGAAGCGGTCGGAGAAGCGCACGAAGCCCCACTCGTGCGACCCGAACACCACCAGGTCCTCGGCCAGCCGCGACAGGTGCACGCCCACCGTGGCGCCCACGAAGAGCAGCTCCGCCACCCAGTCGCGGTCCGCCACCGCGTCGATGGAGTTGGGCGACACGGCGTGGAAGCCCAGCGTCTCCTTGAGCAGCACGCGGTCCACGGGGAAGGGGCACCCGGCGATGGCGCCGGACCCCAGCGGCAGCACGGCCGCGCGTTCGCGGGCCTGCCCCAGCCGCTCGCGGTCGCGCGCCAGCGGCCAGGCGTGCGACAGCAGCCAGTGCGCCGCCGAAACCGGCTGCGCGCGCTGCATGTGCGTGTACGACGGCATCACGGTTCCGCGGTGCGCCTCCGCCTGCTCCAGCAGCGCGCGCTGGACGTCGCGGAGCGCCGCGTCCAGCCGCGCCGCCGCGCCGATGGCCCACAGCCGCGCATCGGTGGCCACCTGGTCGTTCCTCGAACGCCCGGTGTGGAGCTTCCCGGCCACCTCCCCGGCCTCCTCGTACAGGAGGCGCTCGACGAGGGAGTGCACGTCCTCGTCCGGCGCCGCGCGCCACTCGTCCGCCGGCCACGCATCGAGGCGGGCGGCCACGCGGTCCAGCCCGGCCTGCAGCCGCAGCCACTCCGCGTGCGAGATCACCCCAGCCGCGGCGATGGCCGAGGCCCACGCCTGGCTCCCCGCCACGTCCTCGCGCCACAGGCGCATGTCCACCGGCAGCGAGCGGTTGAGCCGGTCCATCTCCGGCGCCGGCTCCGCGGCGAAGCGGCCGCCCCAGAGCCTCGGGGGCGGTGCGATCTCGAAGGTCGAGGCGGTGTTGGGCATCGGTGCGTTTCCCGGACGACGGTGGAAGAGTGCGTGCGTTGGTGCGTTGGGACCGGCCGGAAGGGGGGCCCTCACCCCCCCCGACCCCCCACTCTCCCGATAACGGGAGAGGGGGGGCGCATCTTCTGTGTCTGCGCGCGGACCAGCCATTGCCCTCGCCGCAGCCCCATGAAACCTCGGGTGCGGCTGGATGGCTGGAGTGCGCCCCCCTCCCCCAGCGGTTTGGGGGAGGGGGGTCGGGGGGGTGAGGGCCCCCCGAGGTCGCGGCTCAGACCTGTGCCGCTTCCTGGGCCTTCAGCGCGGCGACGCGCATGGGGAGGCCGTAGAGGCGGATGAAGCCGGCGGCGTCGGCCTGGTTGTAGACGTCGTCCTCTCCAAAGGTGACGAAGCGCTCGTCGTAGAGGGAGAAGGGCGAGGTGCGGCCAGCGACCGTGTGGGTGCCGCGGTACAGCTTGAGGCGCACGTCGCCCGTGACGCGCTGCTGCGTCACGTCCACCAGCGCGTACAGGGCGGCGCGCTCGGTGGTCCACCAGCGGCCCTCGTACACCAGGTCCGCGTAGCGCGGGGCCAGGGCGTCCTTGAGGGCCAGCGTGCGGCGGTCCAGCACGAGCTGCTACAGCTCCGAGTGCGCGGCGAAGAGCAGGGTGCCGCCGGGCGTCTCGTAGATTCCGCGGCTCTTCATCCCCACCAGCCGGTCCTCCACCAGGTCGATGCGCCCCACCCCGTGCACCCCGCCGATCTCGTTGAGCCGCTCCAGCAGCGCCACGGGCGACAGCGCCTCGCCGTCCACGGCCACGGGGGTGCCCTCGTCGAAGGTGATCGTCACGTACTCCGCCCTGGCCGGCGCGTCTTCCGGCGAGCGGGTCATGAGGAAGAGGTCCTCGGTGGGCTCGTAGTTGGGGTCTTCCAGCGGCCCGCCCTCGTGGCTCACGTGCCAGATGTTGCGGTCGCGGGAGTAGATCTTCTCCCGGGTCGCGGCCACCTGGATGCCGTGCAGCGCCGCGTAGTCCAGCGCGTCCTCGCGCGAGCGGATGTCCCACTCCCGCCAGGGCGCCACCACCTTCATCTCCGGCGCCAGGGCGGCGTAGGTGAGCTCGAAGCGCACCTGGTCGTTGCCCTTCCCCGTGCACCCGTGCGCCAGCACGCCCGCCCCGATCTTCTGCGCCACGGCCACCTGCCGCTGCGCGATGATGGGCCGCGCCATCGACGTCCCCAGCAGGTACTTGCGGTTGTACGTGGCCCCCGCCCGCAGCGTCGGCCACACGAACCCGGTGAGGAACTCCTCGCGCAGGTCCTCCACGTAGCACGACTTGGCCCCGGACGCGAGCGCCTTGGCCTGCAGCCCGTCCAGCTCATCCCCCTGCCCCACGTCGCCCGCCACGCACACCACCTCGGCGTCGTAGTGCTCGCGCAGCCAGGGCACGATGATGGAAGTGTCGAGTCCGCCGGAATAGGCGAGGACGATGGTCTGGGGCATGGTCGGGATCTCCGGGTTTATGGGGGGCGGATGGTTTCCGCTCGATGTCAGGGGAGTGCCTAGTGCCTAGTGCCGAGTGCCTAGTAACAGAAGACGAGGGCTGAGTGCTGAGTCGCGCCCTGAACTGCAGTTACTAGGCACTAGGCACTAGGCACTAGGCACTTCTTTCACCACTGCAATCTCGTCACACTTCTCCAGCTTCGCGCAGCCGCGGCAGTCCGCCCACACCTTCAGGGGGAACATCTCCTTGGGGACGGTGCGGTAGCCCTGCTTGTGGAAGAAGACGTCCTGCAGCGTGAGGGCGAAGACGGTGCCGATGCCGTGCGCCTCGGCCTCCGCCTCCACGGCGGCGACCAGCTTGCGGCCCACGCCCATGCCGTGCGCGCACTCGTCCACGGCAAGCGAGGCCAGCTCGGCAAGCTGCGGCGTGTAGACGCGCAGGGCCGCGCACCCCAGCAGCCGCCCCTCGGAATCGAGGGCGACCACGAACTCGCGAAAGGTGCGCGAGAGCTGGACGATGGTCTTGTGCAGCATGAGCTGCCGGTCCGCGAAGCCGTTGATCAGCCGCTCGATCTGCGCCACGTCCGAAAGCCGCGCCGTGCGCACGGTCACCTCCGCCTCCACCGTGGTTCCACTGGGCACCAGGCACTCGGCACTGGGGACTGCGGTCATCATCACAGCACCTCGTCCAGGAGGTCGATTCCACGCCGCAGCTCGTCGTCCGAGACCACCAGCGGCGGGAGGATGCGCACCACGTCGGGGCCCGCGGTGCAGAGCAGCAGTCCGGCTTCCAGGGCGCGCGCCACCACCCCGGCGGCCGAGCCCTCCACTTCCACGCCCCAGATCATCCCCGCGCCGCGCACGTCGCGCACGCGCGGGTTGCTCAGCGCCAGCGCCCCCAGGTGGTTGGCCAGCTCGTGCGACTTGCGGCGCACCTCGGCCAGGAACGAGGGGTCGCCGATCTTGCGGCAGGCGGCCAGGGCGGCGCTCGCCACCAGCGGCCCCCCGCCAAAGGTGGTGCCATGGTCCCCCGGCTGCATCGCCGCGGCGACGCGCTCCGTCATCAGCACGGCGCCCATGGGAAGGCCGCCGGCCAGCGGCTTGGCCAGCGTCATCAGGTCGGGGGCGACGCCGGCGGGCTCGTGCGCCCACAGGTGGCCCGTGCGCCCCAGTCCCACCTGCACCTCGTCGAACACCAGCAGCGCCCCGGCGGCGTCGCACAGCGCGCGCAGCGCCTGCAGGAAGCCCGGCTTCACGGGGAGGACGCCGCCCTCCGCCTGGATGGGCTCGATGAGCACGGCGGCCACGGTGCCGCCCGCCAGCAGCTTCGCCACGCCGTCCACGTCGTCCACGCCCGCGAAGTGCACCCCCGGCATCAGGGGGGCGAAGGGGGCCTGGTAGGCCGGGCGGTCGGTCGCGGCCAGCGCGCCCATGGTGCGCCCGTGGAAGCCGCCGCGGAAGGCGATCACGTCCGTGCGGCCGTCGTGCCCCAGCGAGCGGGCCCAGCGGCGCGCGAACTTGAGGGCGCCCTCGGTTGCCTCCGCGCCGGAGTTGCAGAAGAAGACACGGTCCGCGAAGGAGTGCTCCACCAGCCACTCGGCCAGCTCCGCCGCCGGCCGCGTGCGGAAGAGGTTGGAGGTGTGCACGACGCCGGCGTCCAGCGCGGCGCGGATGGCCGCGGCCACGTCGGGGTCGCCATGGCCCAGGGCGTTCACCGCGATCCCGCTGGTGAAGTCCAGGAACCGGTCGCCCTCTTCGGACACCAGCCAGGCCCGCTCGCCCGCCACGAAGACGGGTCCCGCCGGGCGGTACACGCCCAGCAGCGCGCTCGTGTCCGGAGTCGCCGCCGTCATCCCCATGCTCCCTCCGGGGTCGTTGCCCGCCAGGTCGCGTGCACGCGGGTTCCCGCGGACGCGTCCCCCAGCATCTCAACTCCGCCGATCCTCACGGCCCCCACCCCCGCCTTCGCAGCCCGCGCCGCCGCGCGCAGCTTGGGCGCCATCCCCCCCGCGGCCGTGCCGTCGGCGATCAGCGCCTCCACCTCGCTGGCCTCCATCGCGGCCAGCACGCTCCCCTCGCGCAGCACGCCGGGTACGTTGGATACGAAGAGGAGCTCGCCGGCCTCCATCGCCGCGGCCACCGCCGCCGCCGCGTCGTCCGCGTTGACGTTGAGCGCGCGCCCGTCCGGCCCGCGCGACACGGGCGACACCACGGGGACGAGCCCCTGGGCGATCCACCCGTGCAGCAGCCCCGCGCGCACCCGCCGCACCTCGCCGATGCGCCCCATGGCCCCGCCGCGCGCCACCTCGGCCTCGATCAGCGCGCCGTCCTCGCCGGAGACGCCCACCGCGTCCACGCCGGCCGTGAGCAGGGCGGAGGCGATGCGCTTGTTGACCAGGCCGCTGAGCACCATGGCGACGGCGCGCATCCCGTCGTCGGTGGTCACGCGCAGCCCGTCGATCCACTCCGGCTCCACCCCCAGCAGGCGCTGGAGCCCGGTGACCTCCTTGCCGCCGCCGTGCACCAGCACCGTGGCCCCCGCCCGCTTCGCCACCGCCGCGGCCAGCGCCGCCAGCCACTCGCGGTCGTCCGCCTCGTTGCCGCCCAGCTTGATGACGGCGACGCTCACGCCAACCCCTCGGCCTCGTCCAGCCCGAACATCAGGTTCACGTTCTGCACGGCCTGCCCGGCGGCGCCCTTGAGCAGGTTGTCGATGGCCGCCACCACCGTCAGCATCGGCGCGGAGACCCCGGCCACCGGCGTCACCCCGATGGCGACGCGGTTGGTGCCCACGACGTCCGCCAGCGTGGGCGCGCGGTCCTCCATCACCTCCACGAAGGGCTCGGCGGCGTACGCGTCCCGCCAGGGCGCCGCCGCGTCGTCCAGCGGCTCGCGCAGGGTGACGTGGATGGTTTCCAGGATGCCGCGCCGCACGGGGAGCAGGTGGGGGGTGAAGACCAGCTCCGGCGCCGCGCCCCCGTTCATCCGCGCCCCCTGGTCGCGCATCTCGGCCAGGTGGCGGTGCGTGTTCCCCAGTCCATAGGCGCGGAAGTCCTCCGCCACCTCGCCGAACAGGTACTCGCGCTTCGCCGCCCGCCCGGCCCCCGTTACCCCGGACGCGGCGTTGACGATCACCGGCCCCGCCACGTTCCCCGCGCACAGCAGCGGCGCCAGCGCCAGCAGGGCGGCCGTGGGATAGCACCCCGGGTTCGCCACCACGGCCGCCCCGCGGATGCGCTCGCGGTGCAGCTCGGGGAGCCCGTACACCGCGCCCCGCGCCCACTCCGGCGTCTCGTCGCCCGGCACGCGCAGGTCGGCCGAGAGGTCCACCACCCTGGCGCCCGCCTCGCGCGCCTTCCCCGCCCAGCGCGCGGACTCGCCGTGCGGAAGGCAGCAGAGCACCACGTCGCAGGCGGCCAGCTCCGCATCCTCGAGCCGCACCAGGGGCACCTCCGGCGCGCCGCGCACCACCCGGGACAGCATCGCCCCCGCTTCGCTCTGAGAGCTTGCGAGGGCGAGGGCCGCCCCAGGGTGCTTCGCCAGGAGCCGCACCGCCTCCTGGCCCGCGTAGCCGGTTGCGCCCAGGACTCCAACCCGGACGCGAGAGAATCCATTCATTGTTTAGAATATAAAACCACTCCTCTGCATAGTCAACCACTTATACGGATCGTCTCGTCCGTTCTCTGTGCCTCTGTGTCTCTGTGTGAGATTCTTGCAACACGCCTCCACCTGGACACGGCGGGCAAACGGCGACGGGGAGGCCGGGATGGGAGCAGCGTGGGAGTACCGCGGGCGGTGGGCGCTGGTGACGGGCGCGTCGTCGGGCATCGGCGAGGAGTTCGTGCGCGCGCTCGCGCGGCGGGGGATGAACGTGGTGCTCGCCGCGCGCCGCGAGGACCGCCTGCGCGCCCTGGCCGACGCGCTGCGCACGGGCTTCGGCGTGGAGACGGCCGTGGTCCCCGTGGACCTGGCGAAGCCCGGCGCGGCCGGCGTGCTCTGGCTGGAGGCGAGCGACGGGCGCGTCATCCACCTCCTGGTGAACAACGCGGGCTTCGGCCTCAAGGGCCGCTTCGACGAGCTCCCCGCCGAGCGCCAGGCGGAGATGGTCAAGGTCAACTGCACGGCGCCGCTGGAGCTCGCCCACTTCGCCGTGCGCGACATGCGTCCGCGCCACGAGGGCGGCATCATCAACGTCGCCTCCATCGCGGGCTACCAGCCCATCCCCCTCCTGGCGACGTACGCGGCGAGCAAGGCGTTCGTCATCGCCCTCTCCGAAGCCCTGGCCGAGGAGAACCGCGACGCCGGCCTGCGCGTGGTGACGCTGAACCCCGGCCCCGTCGCCACCGAGTTCCAGGAAGTCGCCGGCACCGTCTTCGGCTCCGACCCGCCGGGCCTGCGCACGCCGGGGCAGGTGGTCTCCGCCGCCCTCGCGGCGCTGGAGGCCGGCGGGCGCACCGTGACCCCCGGTTTCATCAACCGCGTGAGCACCCTGGTCGTGCGCGTGGCCCCCCGCGGCATCGTGGTCCGCACGGCCAAGACGATCATGAAGAAGATGCGGTGAGGGCGAGGGCCCTCACCCCCCCGACCCCCCTCCCCCAAACTGCTGGGGGAGGGGGGCGCATCTTCAGTGTCTGCCGGCGGCTCGCTTTCCTCCCGGCTGCGACTCCGCCGATGGCCGGTACTGCGCGTATGCGTGGGAATCGCACCCTCCCCCAGCAGTTTGGGGGAGGGGGTCGGGGGGTGAGGGCCTTCCGTCAGCACCAACTGGCCCATTCCTCCCCCGCGCCTGCGGGTGAAACCGTTTGTCGTAGCACAGCACCGTGGAAGGCGCGGTTCTTGCCGCCCGGGGGGCTTCGCATGCACCGGATTCCCCTCGCGAAAGACGCCATGAACGAAGGCGGGTCGGACCGCTCGATCGGCCTCCTGTCACTCGGCAGCCAGAGCATCGTGGGAGACAGTCCGGCGATGCGCGAGGCGGTGGAGCGGGCGTGGGAGCTGGCGGCGTCCGGCGTTCCCGGCGTGCTGCTGGTGGGCGAGGCGGGAACGGGCAAGCAGCTCCTGGCGCGCGGCATCCACTACTCCGCGGCGCCGTACGACCCCTTCCTCCCGTTCAACGCGGCCGCCATCCCCGTGCCCCTGCAGGCCGCGGAGCTGTTCGGCACGCACCCCTCCATGACGGCGGACGCGCCCCCGCCGCGCCGCGGGCTCACGGAGCTGGCGGGCGTGGGGACGCTTTACGTGGCCGACCTCACGCGCCTCCCCCTGGCCCTGCAGCGACGCCTGGCCGCCGCCGTCCGCGACCGCCAGATCGTGCGCGAGGGCGGCGACGCGCCCGTGCGGGTGGCGTGCCGGGTGGTGGCCGCCACCTCCGCGCCCCCGGAGGCGGCGCTCGCGGCCGGCACGCTGGACGAGGAGCTGTACGCCGCGCTGGCCCCCGTCCGCGTCGACCTCCCGCCCCTGCGCGAGCGCCCGGGAGACGTGCGCCTGCTGGCCGAGCTTTTCGCGGGCGGCGCCGGGCGGCTGGACGACGAGGCGGTGGAGACGCTGGACGCCCACCCCTGGCCGGGCAACGTGCGCGAGCTGAAGCACGTGGTGGAGCGCGCCGCGTCGCTCGCCGGCGACGCGGCCATCCGCGCCGAGCACCTGATCGTCCTTCACCGCACCGCGCGCTCGGGCCTTTCCAACCAGATCTCGCCGCCCGCCGCCGTCATCCACATCCCCTCCGGCGGCAAGCCGCTGCACCGGGTGGAGGGCGAGGCCGTGGCGCTGACGCTGGGCCTCACGCGCGGCAACCAGAGCGCCGCCGCCCGCATCCTGGGCATCTCGCGCCCCACCCTGGCCCGCAAGCTCCGCGAGCACGGCATCGCGAGCCATGGCACGGAGTGAAGAGCTTCCCTCCGTGTCTCTGTGCCTCCGTGTGAGCCCGATCTGTTCCCCGTTTGCCCAAATCGGCCGAGCGGGGTACAATTGGGTGCCAACCAGAGCGCAAAACGCGAAGGGCGAGAGGGATAGATGAGCGTGGAAGTAATCCGGGGGTACGCCCCGCAGGGCAAGGACAACGGCGTGGTGAAGAGCAAGGGGACGGTGAACGTGCCCCTGCTGGACGGGCAGCAGCCGCTGGCCCACCGCGCGCGCAAGCCGGAGTGGCTCAAGGTGCGGGCGCCGGGAAGCCCCAACTACCTGCGCCTCAAGCAGCTGATGCGCGACCAGGGCCTCCACACCGTGTGCGAAGAGGCCCACTGCCCCAACATCGGCGAGTGCTGGGAGAGCGGCACCGCCACCTTCATGATCCTGGGCGACGTGTGCACCCGCGCCTGCAAGTACTGCGCGGTCGCCCACGGCCTCCCCACCGAGCTGGACGAGGACGAGCCGCGCCGCGTGGCCGACTCCGTGGTCACCATGGGGCTGGAGCACGCCGTGGTCACCTCGGTGAACCGCGACGAGCTCAAGAACGGCGGCGCCGAGATCTACGCGGAGGTCATCCGCCAGATCCACGCGCGCCAGCCCGGGTGCACGGTGGAGGTGCTCGTCCCCGACTTCAAGGGGAACGAGACGGCGCTGCGCATCGTGGTGGAGGCGGGGCCGGAGATCCTGGCCCACAACATCGACACGGTGGAGCGGCTGTCGAAGCACCTGCGCCCCGGCGGGCGCTACTGGCGCTCCATCTCCATGCTGGGCGCCGTCAAGCGGATGAACCCGCGGCAGCTCACCAAGAGCGCCATCATCCTGGGGATGGGCGAGACGGAGGAGGAGATCTTCCGTTCGATGCGCGACCTGCGCGAGGCATCGGTGGACGTGCTCACCCTGGGCCAGTACCTGCGCCCCTCCCAGCACCACGTCCCACTGGACCGCTGGGTCACGCCGGACGAGTTCCGCCACTGGAAGGAAGTGGGCGAGCGGGAGCTGGGCTTCGGCCACGTGGAGAGCGGGCCGCTGGTGCGCTCGTCGTACCACGCCAAGGAGCAGGCGCGCACCATCGAGGCGCAGGGCCCCGGCACCATTACCCAGATCCTGGAGGCCGACGTGGACTCCGCCGTCGTCATCGACGCCGCCGAGGCCGCGCTGCGCGCCGCGGGTGCCCCGCCCGTGCGCCCCGCGCCCCAGCTGGTGCAGCTCGGGAGCCTGTAGCCCCATGCTCCCCGCCGCCGCGACCCGCGTCACGCCGGAAGAGTACCTGGCGTTCGACCGCGCGTCGGAGATCTCGCACGAGTTCGTGAATGGAGAGATCCGGGCGATGACGGTCGGCACGCTGGCGCACGGGGTGATCCTGACGCAGGTCGCGTCGACTCTCGTGGGCCAGTTGCGTGGGAGGCCCTGCGACGTCGTCAGCCAGGCGATCCGGGTGCGAATCCCGGTGAGTGGCAACTACCTGATTCCCGACGTGGTGGTGGCGTGCGGAGGAACTCGGCTGGAGGACGACCAGCACGACACAATGCTCAACCCCACCGTAGTGGTCGAGGTTCTTTCCCCCTCGACCGCAAACTACGACCGGGGCGAGAAAGCGAATATGTACCGTCGCATTCCGTCGCTGAAAGACTATCTGCTGGTGTCGCAGACGGAGCCATTCGTGCAGCACTATCGGCGTTTTGGTGACGAGGGGCTCTGCCTCCTGCGCGAGACGGAGGGCCTGGACGCATCGGTCGAGCTCGAATCCATCGGTTGCGTGGTCCAGATGGCAGAGATCTACGAGCGCGTGTTCCCGGCGGAATCGACGGAGGCATATTCCACCGAGGAGACCTCGTGAGCGAGATCGTGGTCGGTGTTGCTACCGCAAAGCTGACCGGCGAAAGACGGCTGCTCACGCTCGATGAGTACTTCAAGCTGGACGAGTGGAGCGAAGCTCGCTGGGAGTTCTGGAGCTTTGAGCTGGACCCGGTCACGGGAGAGCCGCGCCCCGAAGACCTTGCAGAGTACGGATTCACCGTAGGCGGACCGAAAGTGATTCCGGGAGACGCGCGAGAGATCGCGCCCGGCATTTTCGAACTTCTCGAAAGTCCACCGAACCCAAGCAGTCCCTGATCGAGATCAAAGATGAGTGAATCAGAGACGATGACGGCCGAAGCCCCGCGCGAAGACCAGGCGGCCCCCGCGTCCGACGCGGCCGAGGCGCAGCAGACCGAGAGCGGCGAGGCGGGCCCGGACCGCGCCTGGCAGCAGTCCGCCAAGCCCGAGCTGAGCGACGAAGAGCGCATGCAGGGGCTGGAGCCCGAGCAGCTGCGCAAGATGATGTACGACATGCTCCTGGCGCGCCGCTTCGAGGAGAAGACGGCGGAGAGCTACGCCCTGGGCAAGATCGGGGGCTTCTGCCACCTGTACATCGGCCAGGAAGCGGTGGCGGTGGGTGCCATCCACGCGCTGCGCAAAGACGACTACGTGATGACGGCGTACCGCGAGCACGTGCACGCGCTGCAGTGCGGCATCACCCCCGGCGCCGTGATGGCCGAGCTGTACGGCCGCGCGGACGGCTGCTCCAAGGGGAAGGGCGGCTCCATGCACATGTTCAGCGCCGAGCACAACTACCTGGGCGGCCACGGCATCGTGGGCGGGCAGGTGCCGCTGGCGCTGGGCGTGGCGTGGAAGATCAAGTACCGCAAGGAAGACCGCGTGATGCAGGTGTACCTGGGCGAGGCCGCCGTCAACCAGGGCGCCTTCCACGAGTCGCTGAACATGGCCGCGCTCTGGAAGCTGCCGCTGGTGACCATCGTGGAGAACAACCGCTTCGGCATGGGCACCGCCTGGGAGCGCGCCTCCTCGCTGTACGACATCTCGCAGAAGGCCACCGCCTACGCCATGAACTCCGCCGTGGCGGACGGCATGGACGTGCTGGACATGTACCGCGTGGCCAAGGCCGCCCACGACCGCGCCCGCGCCGGCGAGGGCCCCACGCTCATCGAGGCGCGCACCTACCGCTTCGTGGGCCACTCCATGTCCGACCCCGTCTCCGGCGTCTACCGCACCAAGGAAGACGTGGAGCGCGAGAAGGCCAAGGACCCCATCCGCATCTTCGCCGACCTCCTGGCGCGCACCGGCATCCTGTCGCAGGACGAGCTGGAGAAGATGGACGCCGAGGTCAAGCAGATCTCCGAGGAGTCCGCCGATTTCGCGGACAACTCCCCGGAGCCGGCCGTGAGCGAGCTGTACACCGAGATCTACGCCGAAGAGAACGTCAACGGCCGTCTGTACTTCGACATGAGGAATCGCTGAACTGCAGTGCCGAGTGCCTGGTGCCCAGTGCCGAGTAGGGGCGGATGAAAGTCTCGCGTTTCGAGGAGCTGATCGCCTGGCAGAAGGCAAAGGTCCTGTGTGTGCAGGTGTACCGGGTCACGAACACAGGCCCGTTCGCTCGCGACTTTGGTCTCCGTGACCAGATCCGGCGAGCCGCGGTGTCGGTGCTGTCGAACATCGCGGAAGGATTCGATCGGAACAGTCGCCCCGAGTTTGCCCGGTTCCTCACGTTTGCCAGGGGATCGGCGGGCGAGGTCCGGAGTCAGCTATATCTTGCGGCAGAGCTCGGTTACGTGCACGCCGAGGAAGCCGCAACACTGATAGAAGCGTGCAACGAGGTGACGCGCATCCTCGTCGCGCTGCGCAAATCGCTTGACCGCAGTTACTAGGCACTAGGCACTGGGCACTAGGCACTCTAACTGAAGATGAACGAATGGCAGTGATCACCTACCGCGAGGCCCTGAACCAGGCGCTCGCCGAAGAGATGCAGCGCGATCCGGACGTCTTCCTGATGGGCGAAGAGGTCGGGGTTTACAACGGCGCGTACAAGGTTTCCAAGGGCCTCCTGGAGCAGTTCGGGGAGCTGCGCGTGGTGGATACGCCCATCACAGAGCTCGGGTTCGCCGGGCTGGGGGTGGGCGCGGCGATGACGGGGATCCGGCCGGTGATCGAGTTCATGACGTGGAACTTCGCGATCCTGGCCTTCGACCAGATCTTCAACGCCGCCAGCAAGATGCGCAGCATGAGCGGCGGCCAGTTCAACATCCCCATCACCTTCCGCGGGCCGAGCGGGGCGGCGCTGCAGCTTGGGGCGCAGCACTCGCAGGCGCTGGAGTCGCAGGTGGCGCACTACCCGGGGGTCAAGGTGGTGGTGCCCGGCACCCCGGCGGACGCCAAGGGGCTGCTCAAGGCCGCCATCCGCGACGACGACCCGGTGTGCGTGTTCGAGGGGGAGATGCTGTACAACATCAAGGGCGAGGTGCCCGAGGATGACGACTTCATCATCCCGCTGGGCGTGGCGGACCTGAAGCGCGAGGGGAGCGACGTCTCCATCATCACGCACGGCAAGATGATCCACGTGGCGCTGCAGGCGGCGGCGCAGCTCGAGAAGGACGGCATCCAGGCCGACGTGCTGGACCTGCGCTCGCTGCGCCCGCTGGACACGGAGTCCATCATGCGCACGGTGGCCAAGACCAACCGCGTGGTGCTGCTGGAAGAGGGCTGGCCCTTTGGCGGGATCACCACGACGGTGGCCGCGCTGATCCAGGAAGAGGCCTTCGACGAGCTGGACGCCCCCATCCTCCGCGTGACGCAGGCCGACGTCCCCATGCCGTACGCCAAGGCCATGGAACGTGCCGCCAAGCCCAGCGCGGAGATGGTGGTGGAAAAGGTGAACCGGGTGCTGTATCGATAGAAGTGCCCAGTGCCGAGTGCCGAGTGCCTAGTAACTACGGGCGCGTCTACCAGGCACTTGGCACTAGGCACTAGGCACTAGGCACTCATCAACCGAGACTGAAATGGCCACGAAAGTCTACATGGAAGCCCTCTCCCCCACGATGGAGGAGGGGCGCATCAGTACCTGGCTCAAGAACGAAGGCGACGAGATCAAGGAGGGCGACGTCCTCGCCGAGGTGGAGACGGACAAGGCCACCATGGAGCTGGTGGCGCGCGGCTCCGGTCTCCTCCGCAAGCGGATGATCGGCGAGGGCGACACGGCCAACGTGGGCGTGGTCATCGCCGTCATCGGCGCGGCGGACGAGGACGTCTCGGCGCTCACGGGCGGGGCCGAGGTGCAGGCGTCGCAGGGGCCGCTGAGCGGGGCCGAGAAGCCGGACACGCCCGATCCCGCGAAGGCGAAGACGCCGCAGCAGGGCGACGTTGCCGCGGCGGCCACGGCGCTCGCCGGCTCCGAGCACACCGAGGAAGACCAGGCGGAGCGCGGCTCGCCCGGCGAGACGGTGCCGGGCGAGAAGCCCACCCCCACGCCGGATGCCGGGACGCGTCCGGGCACCCGCGAGGGCGAGCCCTCCATCGTGCCGGCGGGCGGGGGCGGGCAGGGGAGCGACGGGCGGGTCAAGGCGTCGCCGCTGGCCCGGCGCATGGCGGCCGAGGCCGGGGTGGACGTCGGCTCCGTGCGCGGCTCCGGACCCGGCGGGCGCATCGTGCGCCGCGACGTGGAGGCGGCGATGCAGGCCGGCCCCGCGCC